>JASHNY010000168.1 GCA_030041385.1 Alphaproteobacteria bacterium | reverse complement strand
TTGGCCGGCGACGGCGGCTGGCTCGGCACCAGGCCGGGCGAGGTCCCGCCAGGTTCCGCGGTCTGCCCCGCGGCGCCGGGCGAGATGGCGGCGGCTGCCAGCAGCGCCGCCGCCAGCGCCACGACGCAACGGCGCGGCGCGGTCACGGCGCTGCGGCCCTCAGTGGGCCAGCACGATATCGACTGGTCCGTCGCGGCGCGCGACATCGATCGCTACGTCGGCCGGATCGCCCCGGCCGCGCCGCAGGGTGAGGTCGACCGAAGCCTCGCCTAGGCGCAAATTCGCCAGCCGCACCTCGTCGAGCCACGAGGGCAGGACCGGCCGGGTGAAGCAGATCTGGCGCTGCCGCGGGGCGAACGAAACGCCGAGCGCGGCACCCAGCAAGGCAAAGGCCGATCCCGCCGACCATGCCTGCGGGGCGCAGGCGAGCGGGTAGGGGGTGGGGCCGAGATCGGGTTGCCGGGCAAAGCCGCAGAACAATTCCGGCAGGCGCTTGAATTCGAAAAACGAGGCGGCATCGAACCATCCGCGCAGCATACTCAGCAATGGCTCCTTGTGGCCGTAGCGCGCGAATCCCAGCGCGATCAATGCGTTGTCGTGCGGCCATACGGAGCCGTTGTGATACGACATCGGGTTGAAGCGCCGCTCGACCTGGGCGATGGTGCGCACGCCCCAGCCGCTGAACGAGCCTTCCGCCATCAGCGTGCCGCAGACGCGGGCCGCGCGGTCGGGCTGCGCGATCCCGGCGAACAGCGCATGCCCGGCATTCGACGAGCGAACCCGGCACGGCCGTTTGGCGCCGTCGAGCGCCATTGCATAGGTGCCGAGCTCGTCGAGCCAGAATGCCGCCTCGAAGCGTTGCTGCACGTGCCGCGCCGCCGCCGCCAGTTCGGCCGCGCGGCGGTCGAGCCCCAACGCCTCGGCCAGCGAGGCGGCGCCGGCATAGGCGGCATAGGCATAGGCCTGCACCTCGACCAGGGCAATCGGCGGCTCGGCGAGCCGGCCGTCTTCGTAAAAGATCGCGTCGTGGCTGTCCTTCCAACCCTGGTTGTCGAGCCCGTTTTCGGCCTTGCGGCGATACTCGATCAGCCCATCCCCGTCGGTGTCGCCGTAACCGCTCATCCACGCGACCGCCGCCTCGATATTCGACCACAGCGCGCGAATCAGCTCGAGATCGCCGGTACGGGCGTGATACGCGGCGGCGAGCATCACGAACAGCGGCGTCGAATCGATGCTGCCGTAATAGCGGCCGAACGGCACCTCGCCCAGCGCGGCCATCTCGCCGCGGCGGGTTTCGTGGAGGATTTTGCCCGGCTCGGCGTCGATCTTCGCGTTGGCCGCAGTCGCCTGGTTGGCGGCGAGAAAGCGCAGGGTTCCCGCGGCGAGGTCGGGGTCGAGCCACAGGCATTCGAACGCCGTTATCAGGCCGTCGCGACCGAACGCGGCCGAAAACCACGGCACGCCGGCATAAGGGTAAAGCCCCTGCGGGGTCTCGGTAATCAGCATTTCGAGATCGGCGCGCGAGCATTGCAGCCACTCGTCGAAGGCGGGGTTGCTGGTGCGGATTTCGGCCACCCGCGCCCGCCGTTCGCTGCGGAACTTCTGTTCGGCTGCCAGGATTTGCGCACGCGACGACCGGCTCGGCGGGCGTCCGTCGTGATTGCAATGGACCGCAAACTGGACCGCCTCGCGGGCGCCCGGCGCCAGGCTGATCGTCCACACCGCGCGGGCCGGCGGGGTCATCTGGGGGGCCGGGTCGAACGCAACGCGGGTACGCCGGGTCACCCCGTCGAGCCCGCGATAGGAAAGAACCGGGCCCGCGGCCTCGCGCTCCACCGGCAGCATCGTGCCGCGGCGCGCGCGAACCGTGCCGCGGACCTCGAAAATGTCGGCGAAATCCGCCTCGATCTCGACCTCCAGCGCCAGTTGCGCCGGCGATGTGCCGAAATTGGTCAGCTCCGCCACCGCGAACAGCGCATCCTCGCCGAGAACGATGCTGTTCCGGATATGGATCGTCGCCGCCGGAACGCGCGGGCGGCCGTCCGCGACCAGATCGGGGTTCGCGAGGTCGGCGGCCAGCATCGTGTTGCCTTCGGTGACGGTCGACGACAGCAGCTCCGGCTGCTTTCCATCGATCGTCATCACCAACCGCGACAGGTAGCGCGTGTCCTCGAAGAACAGGCCCTCGGCGGCCGGCCCCTCCGCCTGAGCGTTGCCGTATGCATCAAGGACGGCGAAGCTGTTGCCGTTTTTGAGCATGCGTCGATTCGGGGCCGCGACTGCTGCCGGTATCGCGAAGCGCGAGTGTTGGCCGGGTTCTCCGGTCGGGCCAGCCTGCCTCATTCCTGGTCAGACCGCCTGCTGCAGCGGGCGATGGCGCGCGATCACCCCGCGATAGATGTCGATGTAATCCTCGGCCATCCGGCGCGCCGTAAAGCGTTCTTCGAAGACGCGCCGGATGCGGGCGCGGTCGAGGCCGCGCAAACGTTTGGTGGCCGCGATGGCGCCCTCCTCGTCATCGACGACGAAGCCGGTGATGCCGTCGTCGATGACCTCGGGCACGGAACCCCTGCGAAAGGCGATGACCGGCGTGCCGCAGGCCATTGCCTCGATCATCGCCAGCCCGAACGGCTCGCGCCAGGCGATCGGGAACAGCAGCCCCGCGGCGTTGCCGAGAAATGCGCTTTTTTCGGTGTCGCCGATCTCGCCGATGAATTCGACATGGGCAGCCCCCAGCATCGGCTCGATGCGCTCGGCGAAATACTGCCGATCGACATTGTCCACCTTGGCGGCGATCTTGAGCGGCATCCCGGCCGCGGCGGCGATGCGGATCGCGGCGTCGGGTGCCTTTTCCGGCGAAATCCGGCCGAGAAAGGCGAGGTACCCACCGGCGCCGAACCGGGGCAGCAGCATCCGCTCCGGCACGCCGTGATGCACGGTGGCGACGTAATGCGCCTGCGGCAGCGGCTCGCGCTGCGATTCGGAAATCGACACTACCGGCACGTCGTCGAAAATCTCGTAAAGACGGCCGAGCTCCGGCAGGTCGAGGCGCCCGTGCAGCGTCGCAAGGAACGGCACGTCGACCCGTTTCAGGATGGGAAAGCCGAGGTAATCGACGTGAAGATGCACGATGTCGAATTCCTCGGCGCGCCGCGCCAGCAATTCCATCATGACGATGTGGGGCGCCAGGTAATCGCGCACCGAGCTGTCGAGGCGCAATGCGCATGGCCAGACCGGCTCGAGCCTGGCCTTGGTCACGCTGTCGCCGCTGGCGAACAGCGTTACGTCGTGGCCCATCGCGGCCAGTTCATCGGCCAGGAAAGCTACGATTCGTTCGGTCCCGCCATAAAGCTTGGGCGGCACCGCTTCCATCAAAGGCGAAACTTGCGCGATCCTCATGACACGTCCGAGTTGGTGATTGCTGACAGATAGAGGCAGGCGCGCCACCGTTCCGGGCGCGTTCCTGTGTCGGGGAACACTGCGATTCCCAAATGGTTTCGGCACCCTTTGCCGCAGCCGCGCCCCCAACCCGAGGGTCAATTCCGCCGCAATGGCATAAAGAATCCCGCAAATCGGCGAGCCGAGCTCGGCGGCAATTTAAGGATGTTGCGCAGCGAAGGGTATCCAAAAATGCGGCTTTGGCACAAACTGGGGTCGCCGGGCCGAGAAGCCGCAGTGAATATCCCGACCGGAGCGCCATTTACGCAAGACTCCGTCAACACTTACGGGAACCAACGCTGCGGCGAGCCGTTGAGCGTCAACAACACGATATCACGGAAGAATTCTGTCTATTACAGCGAAAACAGACCAGTCCACGTCGCGGCCGAACGACCGCTTCGACTGTGCCGGCGCGGTGGATCGCCGCGCCACGAATTCCTTCTCGCCGAAAATCATCGCCGAGACGGCCGGATTGCGCATCTATTACCTGCATACTCTATTGGCCGGCACCATCGGCGGATGGGCGGCGCATCTCGACCGTTGTGCGGCGATGGGGTTCGACGCGGTGGTCATTCCGCCGCCTTTTGCTGCGGCAAGGTCGCGCAACCTGTTTCTGACCGCAGACCACGACCGGATCGACCCGCGCATCGGCGGCGGCGACGCCCAGACTCTGCTGGCGCGCTATGCCAGCGAGGCCAAGGCGCGCGCGCTCGCGCCGATGCTGGACCTGGTTCTCGATCAGGTCGCCGCGGATCTGCCGAGCGGCTCGGCGCTGGCGCGGTGGTACGGCACAGAGGGCGATGACGAGCCGCCCGATCCGCGCCGCCCGCCCGAGCAGCGCGGCGCCGCGATATTGCGCAGCGGCGAGCTATCCGGCGCGGCCGAGTGGTGGACGGCGCGGCTCGGCGGCTGGATCGAGGCCGGCATAACCGGGTTTCGCTGTCTTCGCCCGCAACGGGTGCCGGCGTCGCTGTGGCGGGCTGTAATCGCCGGCGTTCGCGCCCGACACGCCGGCATCCGCTTCCTCGCGTATGACGCCGAGCCGGGAGCGATACCCGCGCCGCCGCCGTGCGGCTTCGACCTGGCAGCCTGCGATCTGCGCAGTTGGGACTACCGTTCGAGCCGGCTGCCGGCAGCCGCGGAACGCCTTGCCGCACTGGCGCCGCTGGTCGCCGTGCCCGAGGCGCCGTTCGAGCGTCGCCTCGCGGTCGAGTTCACGGATCACGGCCAAGCCCGGCTCGCGGCGCGCCGCGCGCTCGAATTTGCCGCGGCATACGGTGCCGGCTGGCTGATGCCGATGGGGTTCGAATTCGGCGCGGCGCGCGCACTCGACCCGGCGCGCGACCGGCCCGAGGATTATGCCCAGATCGCCGGTGCCGCGCCGTTCGATCTCCGCGCCGAGATTGCCGCCGCCAATGCCCGCCGTGCCGACCCGTCATGGCCGCGCACGGCGCATCCCGCCCGGATGGTTTCGCCGCCGCTGGCACCGGCCGCGGCGCTGCTGCTGGCCAGCGATGAAGACGCGCGGACGCAGCCGTCACGCTTTATTCTGGTCAATGCGCGCCTCGACATTCGCTCCCAGATCGCGGCGAGCCCGCTCTTGCTGGCGGCCGGCCCCGGCGGCGCGGTGCTCGAAGGCGAGTGCGACGGCGCGCCGCTCGGGCCGGACGGCGTGGCCGCCCTCGCCCCCGGCGAGGTCCGGGTGCTCAAGTTGCGGCCGACCGTGCCAGTGGCGCCGGCGCCCGCGGTCGATGCGATTGCCGCCGCCGCCGGGGCTCGGATTGCGATCGAGGCCGTGTCCCCGGCGGTCGACGAAGGGCGGTTCCCGGTCAAGCGCCTGGTCGGCGATGTGGTCGAGGTGTCCGCCGATCTGATTTGCGACGGCCATGACCTGCTCGGCGCCGCGCTGCTGTGGCGCGCCGACGATGACCCCGAGTGGCGCGAGGCGCCGATGGAGCTGCGGGCCAACGATCGGTGGACGGGCAGCTTTCCATTGTCGCGGATCGGTCGGCACCGGTTTACCGTGCTCGCCTGGAAGGACCGCTTCGGCTCCTTTGCCGACGAGCTCGAAAAGAAACACGCCGCCGGCCTGGCGATCGAGCTGGAACTGGAGGAGGGCCGGCTGCTGGTCGGGGAGATCGCGGCGCAGGCCGGGACGGATGCCGCGCCTGCGCTTGCCGAGCTGGTCGCCGCCCTGGCTACGCCCGACCCCGAAACCAGCCGCCGTCTGCTGCTCGCGCCCGCCACCGCGGCGCTGATCGGGGCGGCGCGGGTGCGGCCGCAAACGGTGCGCCACCCGGTCGAGTTCGCCGTCGAGGCCGAGCGGCGGGCGGCCGGGTTTGCCAGCTGGTACGAGCTGTTCCCGCGGTCGCAAAGCGGCGACGCTGCGCGCCACGGCGATTTCGACGACGTCATCGCGCGGCTGCCGGTCATCCGCGCCATGGGGTTCGACGTGCTTTACCTGACGCCGATCCATCCGATCGGGCGGGTCAACCGCAAGGGCCGCAACAATGCCGCCGAAGCGGAGCCGGACGACCCGGGCAGCCCGTACGCGATCGGCAGCGCCGAGGGCGGTCACGACGCCGTCCATCCGCAACTGGGCACGCTCGCCGATTTCAGACGGCTGCTTGCCGCCGTCTCGGCAAGCGGCATGGAACTGGCGCTGGATTTCGCCATCCAGTGCGCGCCCGACCACCCCTGGCTGCACGACCACCCAGACTGGTTCGTATGGCGGCCGGACGGCTCGATGCGCTATGCCGAAAATCCGCCCAAAAAATACGAGGATATCGTCAACGTCGATTTTTACGCCAAGGGCGCGGTGCCGTCGCTGTGGCTCGCGTTGCGCGACATCCTGCTGTTCTGGGCAAAGGAGGGGGTGCGCCTGTTCCGCGTCGACAATCCGCACACCAAGCCGCTGCCGTTCTGGGAGTGGGTCATCGGCGAAGTGCGCCGCGCATTTCCCGACGCGATTTTCCTCGGCGAGGCGTTCACCCGGCCAAAGATGATGTATCGCCTCGCCAAGGTCGGCTTTTCCCAGTCGTACACCTATTTCACCTGGCGCAACACCAAGGCGGAACTGACGGAGTACCTGACGGAATTGACGACGACGGCGCCGCGCGAGTTCTTTCGCCCGCATTTTTTCGTCAACACGCCCGACATCAACCCGGGCTATCTGCAAACCTCGGGGCGCGCCGGATTTCTGGTTCGCGCCGCACTGGCCGCGACGCTGTCTGGGCTGTTCGGCATGTATAGCGGCTTCGAATTGTGCGAGGCGCGGGCGCTGCCGGGGCGCGAGGAGTACCTCGATTCGGAGAAGTACCAGATCCGCATGCGCGACTGGAACGCGCCCGGCAACATCACCGCCGAAATCACCCGGCTGAACCTGATCCGGCGGGAGAATCCAGCATTGCACACGCATCTCGGAGTGAGCTTCCACAACGCGTTCAACGACCAGGTGCTGTATTATGCCAAATCTACACCCGACCTGCAGAATTTCGTTTTGGTCGCGGTCAATCTCGACCCCCATTACCCGCAGGAATGCGACATCGAGGTGCCGCTGTGGAGCTGGGGCCTGCCGGATGACGCTGCCGTCGGGGTCGAGGACCTGATGGACGGCCACTCTTTCGTCTGGCAGGGGAAGATGCAGCACATTCGCCTCGATCCGGCCGTGCTGCCGTTTGCGATCTGGCGGCTGCGCTCGCTCGCGGGAGGCGCGTGATGGGCAGGAGACGGCACAAGCTCGCGACGATGGCCGACCCGCTCTGGTACAAGGACGCCGTCATCTACCAGTTGCACGTCAAATCGTTTTTCGATTCGAACAATGATGGGGTAGGGGATTTCCCCGGCCTCATTCAAAAGCTCGACTACATCGCCAGCCTGGGCGTCAACGCAGTCTGGCTGCTGCCGTTCTATCCGTCACCGCGGCGCGACGACGGTTACGACATTTCCGATTACCGCGGTGTGCACCCCGATTACGGCACGATGGCGGATGCGCGCCGCTTCATCGCGGCGGCCCATGCACGGGACCTGCGCGTCATCACCGAATTGGTGATCAACCACACCTCCGACCAGCACGCCTGGTTCCAGCGGGCGCGGCAGGCCAAGCCCGGCTCGGCCTGGCGCAATTATTATGTCTGGTCGCCGAGCGACGACGCTTATGCCGGCACCCGGGTCATCTTTGTCGATGCCGAAACCTCGAACTGGACATGGGACCCGGTGGCCGGCGCCTATTACTGGCACCGCTTTTACGCGCACCAGCCCGATCTGAATTTCGACAACCCGCAGGTATTGCGCTCGGTGCTGGGCGTCATGCGGTTCTGGCTCGACCTCGGCGTCGACGGGCTGCGGCTCGACGCGGTGCCGTATCTGGTCGAGCGCGAAGGCACCAGCAACGAGAACCTGCCCGAGACCCATGCGATCCTGAAGAAGCTGCGCGCCGCGCTCGACGAGTATGCGCCGGGGCGAATGCTGCTCGCCGAGGCCAACCAGTGGCCCGAGGACGCCCAGGAGTATTTCGGCCGGGGCGATGAGTGCCACATGGCGTTCCATTTCCCGCTGATGCCGCGCATGTACATGGCGATCGCCCAGGAAGACCGCTTTCCGATCAGCGATATCATGCGGCAGACCCCGGAGATCCCGGCAAAGTGCCAGTGGGCCATCTTTCTGCGCAACCATGACGAGCTGACGCTCGAAATGGTGACCGACAAGGAACGCGACTATTTGTGGCAGACCTATGCCGCCGACCGCCTCGCCCGCATCAATCTCGGCATCCGCCGGCGGCTCGCACCGCTATTGGAGCACGACCGCAGCCGCATCGAATTGATGAACATGCTGTTGCTGTCGATGCCGGGAACGCCGGTGATCTATTACGGCGATGAAATCGGCATGGGCGACAATTTTCACCTCGGCGACCGCGACGGGGTGCGGACGCCGATGCAGTGGTCGCCCGACCGCAATGGCGGGTTTTCCCGCGCCGCCCCGGCGAACCTCGTATTGCCGGCGATCATGGACCCGGTATTCGGCTACGAGGCCATCAATGTCGAGGCACAATCGGGCGACCGCTATTCGCTGCTGAACTGGATGCGGCGCATGCTGACCGTGCGCAAGCGCCACCAGGCGTTCGGCCGCGGCTCGTTGCGCTTCCTCTATCCCGGCAACCGCAAGATTCTCGCCTTTCTGCGCGAATACGAGGACGAGACGATCCTGTGCGTCTACAATCTGTCGCGCATCAGCCAGGCGGTCGAGCTCGACCTGGCCTTCTATGCCGGCCGCGTTCCGGTGGAATTGACCGGCGGCTCGTCGTTTCCGCCGGTTGGGCAATTGCCCTACCTGTTGACGATGCCGCAATTCGGTTTTTACTGGTTCATCCTGACTACCGATGCGAGCCTGCCGCAATGGCACGTGCCCGCCCCCGAGCCGATGGCTGAATTGGCGACGCTGGTCTTGCGCCACGGGGTCGCCGAGGTGCTCAACCCGCCTGAGCGGCAGATCCTGGAAACCGAGTCGCTGCCCGCCTATCTGGCCCGGCGCCGCTGGTTCGCCTCCAAGGACCAGAAGATCGAGCGGGTGCGGCTGTCGTTCGGCGAACCGGTGGCCAACGGGCAGACGGAATTGCTGCTTGCCGAGGTCGAGGTCACGGTCGCGACCGGAACCCAGAACTACCTGCTGCCGTTGGCGATCGCCTGGGAAGACGGCATCACCGACGCCCTGCCGCAGCAGCTCGCGCTGGCGCGGGTCCGGCGCGGCCGGCGCGTCGGCTTCCTGACCGACGCCTTCGCGATCGACGAGTTGCCGCTGGGAATCCTGCGGGGGCTGGCGATGCGCACCGTGGTTCCGCTGGCAACCGGCGAAATCCGCTTTCTGCCGACGGCGCGATTGGCAAAGCTGAAGATCCCGCGCGCACCGGAAATCCGCCGCCTGTCGGCGGAACAGTCCAACACTTCGCTGATCATCGGCAATTTCGCGATGATGAAGATGGTGCGGCGGGTGTTTCCGGGCATCCACCCCGAAGCCGAGATGACCCGCTACCTGACCGAGCGGGGCTTCGGCAACACCGCCCCGCTATTGGGTGAAGTTGCGCGCTTCGACAAGGAAGGCACGCCGCACACGATGGTGCTGGTGCAGGGCTTCGTCCAGAACCAGGGCGACGGCTGGGCCTGGACGCTGAATTTCCTGTCGCGGATGCTGAGTTCGGTCGCGGTCATCGACGCCGACGTGGCGGTCGAGGATACGGTGCACAGTCTCGGCGCCTACAGCATCTTTGCCACCGCGATCGGCCGCCGGCTCGGCGAATTGCACGCGGTGCTTGCCAGCCCGACAAACAACCCCGATTTCGCCCCGGAGCAAGCGACCGAAGCGGATGCCCGCGCATGGTCTGTGGCGATGCGGCGGCAGCTCGACGCCGCTTTCACGGTTCTTGGCACGGTGACGGAGTGGCCGGATGAGGCCAGCCGCGAAACCGTCGCCGAGTTGGTTCGGCATCGCACCGGGCTCAACAGCGCGATCGAGGTACTCGCCGCCGTGGCGCCGGATGCGCTGAAAACCCGCGTGCACGGCGATTTCCATCTCGGCCAGGTACTGGTCGTCTCCGGCGATGCCTTCATCATCGATTTCGAGGGTGAGCCGGCGCGTTCGCTGGCGGAACGGCGGGCCAAGACCAGCCCATTGCGCGACCTCGCCGGCGTGTTGCGGTCCTTCGACTATGCGGCGGCGGTCGCCTCCGGCCATGCCGAGCGGACGACGGCGCCGACCCCCGAGCATGCCACCGTGCTGGACAGCTTTGTCGGCACCGCCTCGCAGGCGGTGCTGACGGCCTACCGCGCTGCCCATGCCGAGAGTCCGCGGCGCTGGGTGCCGGAGCAGAGCGAGCAGACCCTGCTCGACCTGTTCCTATTGGAAAAGGCCGCGTACGAGGTGTGCTACGAGGCGGCGAACCGGCCGTCCTGGATCGGGGTGCCATTGCGCGGCCTGACGACGCTTGCCGACCGGGTCACGGCGCGGGCCCGGGAATCGCAGGATGGATGACGATCTGCGGATCGCGCCGGCGCTCCAGGCCGTCATCGAGGGACGCAGTCTCGACCCGTTCGCGGTGCTGGGGCGGCACGTCACCGACGCCGGAGCCGTCTTGCGCGTTCTCGTGCCCGGCGCCTTTGCGGTCAGCGCCGTGGCCCGCGACGATCCCGGCCTCGTCTCGGTGCTGCGGCCGTGGCGGAATACCGGCCTGTTCACCGGACCGATCGCTGCGCCCGGCCGATATCTGCTGCGCATCGACTGGGGCGGCCCGATCCAGGAGACCGAAGACCCCTATTCGTTCGGGCCCTTGCTCGGCGATCTCGATATCCATCTTCTGTCCGAGGGGCGGCACCGCGAGTTGGCGGATTGCCTCGGCGCCCATGCGATGCTGGTCGACGGTGTGCCGGGTGTCCGCTTCGCCGTATGGGCGCCGAACGCACGCCGGGTCTCGGTGGTTGGCGACTTCAACACCTGGGACGGGCGGCGCCATCAGATGCGGCTGCGCCACCAGGCGGGGATATGGGAAATCTTCGTGCCGCGCGTGGCGGTCGGTGCCCTCTACAAATACGAACTGCTCGGCCCCGACGGCGCGCCGTTGCCGCTGAAGGCCGATCCGGTCGCCTGGCGGGCCGAGCCGCCGCCGGCGACGGCCTCGGTCGTCGCCGATCCGGCGCCGTTCCGCTGGTCCGATGCCGCCTGGTGCGCATCGCGCGCGACGCGGCAGATGCCCGACGCGCCGATCTCGATCTATGAGGTGCATGCGGGGTCGTGGATGCGCCATCCGGACGGGCGCCCGCTGGGCTGGCCCGAACTGGCCGAGCGGCTGGTCGATTACGCCGCCGGCATGGGCTTCACGCATGTCGAATTCCTGCCCGTCATGGCGCATCCGTTTGCCGGGTCGTGGGGCTATCAGCCGCTCAGCCTGTTCGCCCCGACGGCGCTGCTGGGCACGCCGGAGGAGTTCGCGCTGCTGATCGACCGCTGTCACGAGGCCGGGATCGGCGTATTGCTCGACTGGGTACCGGCGCATTTCCCGACCGATGCGCACGGAATGGCCCGTTTCGACGGCACCGCGCTTTATGAGCATGCCGACCCCCGCGAGGGGTTTCACGGGGAATGGCACACCTTCATCTACAATCTCGGCCGCAACGAGGTGCGCGGGTTTCTGATCGCCAGCGCGCTCCATTGGCTCGAGCGCTTCCATGCCGACGGGATCAGGGTGGATGCGGTGGCGTCGATGCTCTACCGCGATTACAGCCGCAGGGAAGGGGAGTGGATCCCCAACATCTACGGCGGCCGGGAAAACCTCGAGGCGGTCGCGTTTCTGCGCGAGTTGCGCCGCACCATCGACGAGCGCTGTCCCGGCGCGATCCTGGTGGCCGAGGAATCGACCGCCTGGCCCAATGTTACCGGGGCGCCGGACGGCGGCGGGCTCGGCTTTCACTACAAGTGGAACATGGGCTGGATGCACGACACGCTCGATTACATGTCGCGCGACCCGATCTACCGCACCTATCACCACGATGAGATGACGTTCGGGCTGCTTTACGCCTTTTCGGAGCGCTTCATCCTGCCGCTGTCGCATGACGAGGTGGTCTACGGCAAGCGCTCGCTGTTGGGCCGCATGCCGGGCGACGAATGGCAGCGCCTCGCGAATTTGCGCGCGTATTTCGGGTTCATGTGGACCCAGCCCGGCAAGAAATTGCTGTTCATGGGCGGCGAGTTCGGACAGGAGCGCGAGTGGAACCACGACTGGCAGCCGGATTGGGACCTGCTCGACCGGCCGCCGCATCGCGGCATCCAGCGGCTGGTGCGCGACCTCAACCGGCTTTATGTCGCCGAGCCGGCGTTGCACGCGCGCGATTGCGACGGTTCCGGTTTCCGCTGGGTCGTCGCCGATGACCGGGCCGACAGCGTCTTCGCCTATCTGAGGCTGGCCGGCGACGCCCGCCCGGTGCTCGCCATCGGCAATTTCACCCCGGTGCCCCGGCCGAATTTCCGCCTCGGCGTGCCCGAAGCGGGATCCTGGTGCATCCTCTTCAACAGCGACGGCGCCGAGTATGGCGGCTCGAACTATCCGTCGGCAGGGGCGGTCGCGACTGCGAAACCTTGGCGCGATTTCCCGGCGACGCTCGACCTCGACCTGCCGCCGCTGGCGACGATCATCCTCGGGTTGGACGACCGCCGGCCGACGGTTGCGTGAAAGCCGAGCGATCCCAGACGCCGTCCGGGGGGATGAAGCCGGGCCGGGTCGGCATTAAATCTTAACCGGCGCCGCCAGTCCGAGCGCGGGAGGCCCGGCATGAGCGATAAATCCGCGACTGGCATCGGCGACTTCGGTCACGTCGGCGCCGTCCGATGACCGGACGGTTCGACGCGATCGTCATCGGTGCCGGCCAGGCCGGGCCGCCACTGGCCGGGCGGCTTACCGCCGCCGGGATGACGGTCGCGATCGTCGAGCGGAAATTGTTCGGCGGGACCTGCGTCAACACCGGCTGCATGCCGACCAAGACCCTTGTCGCCAGCGCCTACGCCGCGCATCTCGCCCACCGCGCCGGCGATTACGGCGTCGTGCTCGATGCGCCGCCGCGCATCGACATGGCCCGGGTAAAGGCCCGGGCCGACAGGGTGGCCGCCAATGCCCGCAGCGGGGTCGAGACCTGGTTGCGCGGCATGCAGGGCTGCACGGTATTGCAGGGGCATGCCCGGTTCGAGGGGCCGGACACGATCCGGGTCGGCGACGAGATGCTGAGCGCGCCGCGCGTCTTCATCAATGTCGGGGGCAGGGCGGTGGTGCCCGACCTGCCGGGCATCGACCGGGTTTCCTATCTGACCAACACCTCGATACTGATGTTGGACCGGGTTCCCCGGCATCTCGTCATCATCGGGGGCAGCTATATCGGGCTCGAATTCGCGCAGATGTACCGGCGGTTCGGCGCCGCGGTGACCGTCGTCGAGCAGGCAAGCCGCCTGATCGGCCGCGAAGACGAAGACATTTCGCACGCGATCGCCGAGATACTCGAAGGCGAGGGCATCGCGCTGCGCACCGGGGCGCAATGCATCCGCGTAGCGCCCCATGCCGAGGGGGTTGCGGTCGGCGTCGCGTGCGCCTCCGGGGCGCCGGAGATCGTCGGCTCGCACCTCCTGCTCGCTGTCGGCCGTCGGCCGAATACCGACGACCTCGGCCTCGACACGGCCGGTGTCGTCACCGACCCCCGCGGATACATCCGGGTGGATGACGGCCTCGGGACGACGGCGGCGGGCATCTGGGCGCTTGGCGAGTGCAACGGCCGCGGCGCCTTTACCCACACCGCCTACAACGATTTCGAGATCGTCGCGGCCAACCTGCTGGATGGCGGGCAGCGGCGGGTCAGCGCGCGCGTCCCGGCCTATGCCCTCTATATCGATCCGCCCTTGGGCCGCGTCGGCATGACCGAGACCGAGGCGCGCGCCGCCGGGCGAAAGCTGCTTGTCGGCGTGCGCCCGATGAGCCGCGTCGGCCGCGCCATCGAAAAGGACGAGACCAAGGGGTTCATGAAGGCGGTGGTCGATGCGGAGAGCGAACGGATCCTCGGCGCGGCGATCCTCGGCACCGGCGGGGACGAGGCGATCCACGGCATCCTCGACATCATGAACGCCGGCCTCCCATACACGGCGCTGCGTCGGGCGATGCCGATACATCCGACCGTATCCGAGTTGATCCCCACCCTGCTCGGCGAATTGCAGCCGGTTGACCCGCAGAGAGGCGACACATGATTGAGCGCAGGCCATTTTCGGGGCTGGGCGGCGGCGACCACGGCTGGCTGAAGACCCGGCACCATTTTTCGTTTGCCGATTATTTCGATCCCGAGCGCATGTCCTGGGGCGCGCTGCGGGTGTGGAACGACGACGAGATCGCACCGGAGAGCGGGTTTCCGCCGCACCCGCACGCCGACATGGAAATCATCACCTATGTGCGCCAGGGTGCGATCACCCATCAGGACAGCCTCGGCAACAAGGGCCGCACCGGCGCCGGCGACGTCCAGGTCATGAGCGCCGGCAGCGGCATCCGCCATGCGGAGTACAACCTGGAGCCGGAGACCACCAAGATCTTCCAGATCTGGATCGTGCCGTCGGTGCGCGGTGGCAACGCCGCGTGGGACACCAAGCCGTTTCCGAAGCAGGACCGCTCGGGCCGTTTCGTTACCCTTGCGAGCGGCCCCGGCGGCGATGGCGAGGCATTGCCGATCCGCGCCGACGGCCGGGTGCTCGGGGCGACGCTGAAAGCCGGCGAGACGGCGGAATACCATCTCGCCGAGGGTCGCCGCGCTTATCTCGTGCCGGCGACCGGCCGGATCGAGGTCAACGGCGTCGAACTGTCCGCGCGCGACGGCGCCGCGATCGACAACGAGCGGGAATTGCGCGTTTCGGCGGTCGAGGATGCCGAGATCGTGCTTGTCGATGTGCGCTAGGCTTGGCCTTCGCGGAGCAGAAACGAGATGAGCGGCGATGGTCTGACGGATAGTGTCGAGGCGGTGATCGTGCCGCGGACGCGCGACCTGGGCGACGGTTTCTCGGTGCGCCGGGCGCTCCCTTCGGCCGAACGGCGCACCATCGGCCCGTTCGTCTTTTTCGACCAGATGGGGCCGGCCGTCTTTCGCGGCGGCCAGGGGCTGGACGTGAGGCCGCACCCGCATATCGGCCTGGCCACCGTGACCTACCTGTTCGACGGCGAAATCCTGCACCGCGACAGCCTCGGCACGGTGCAGGCAATCCGCCCCGGCGCGGTCAACTGGATGACGGCGGGCATCGGCATCGTGCATTCGGAACGCACCCCGCCCGAGGCGCGCCAGCAAGCGCTGTCGAACCTTCATGGCATCCAGACCTGGGTCGCCCTGCCGAAATCGCGCGAGGAGACCGCGCCGGCCTTTGCGCATCACGCGGCCGAGACGCTGCCGGTGATCGAGGAGCCCGGCAAACGAATACGGCTGATTGTCGGCACGCTTTACGGTGCGCGCGCGCCGGTTGCGGTGTTTTCGGAGATGTTTTACGCCGATGTCCAACTCGACGCCGGCGCCCGGCTGGCGCTGGGGCCGGAGCACGAAGAGCGCGCCGTCTATATTGCCGAGGGACGGGTCGGCATCGGCGATGCGCGGTTCGAGAGCGGGCAGCTGGCGGTTTTTCGTCCCGGCGAGACGATCGTATTTGCGCCTGATCGCCCGAGCCGCCTGTTGATGTTCGGCGGCGAGCGGCTCGACGGTCCGCGGCACCTATGGTGGAACTTTGTCTCCAGTTCCGCCGAACGGATCGAGCAGGCCAAGGAAGACTGGCGCGCCGGCCGTTTTGCCCCGGTCCCCGGCGAGACGGAGCGGATACCGCTTCCGGAGTAGGCCGTCCTCGGTTACGGCCGCCTTTTTGGGGATAAGCTGGCGCTACCTCGGCGGGCGTCGGCTGCGGTTGGGGACGGCGCTTGGCTCGGGCGCCGAAAGGCCCGGGGAATGCACGGCGGGATCGTAACCGTTGGTCGTGTCTCGTTTTGAAAATTCGGGTACAGGTTGCCGATGGGCATCCCGGAATGGCCGAACATTTCAAGCCGAAGCCTCTGCCTGACCGCTTGCTATTTTGCCCGCGCGCTCTAACTTTTTTTAACTACCGCTCTGCTCGACAGTCCGGCGACCGATAAAAGAATTTTGCAGGGGTGGTCACATGCGCATCCGAGGCAAAATCAATCTCGCGTTGTCCGGCGCATTTATTGTCGGCCTCGGGGTAGCCGCCATCGGCGCCTACAAAGTATTGACCGATGCGGCGATCGAAAACAGCCTGCGCGAAGCGCGCATCATGATTGAAAGTGCATCGGCGATCCGCTCCTACACGGCGGATTCGATCAGCCCGTTGTTGCAGCAGCAGATGAAGGTGCAGTTCCTGCCGTATTCCATTCCGTCATTCGCTGCGCAAACCAACTTCCGTTTGGTACAAAAGAAATTGCCCGAGTATTCGTACCGGGAGCCGACCCTTAATCCCACCAACGTCAACGATCGCGCCGCCGACTGGGAAGCGGACATCATCAACGATTTCCGCGCGAACCCGGAAAGGCACGAGGCGGTCGCGGTTCGCCAGACAGTGCTCGGCAATTTCTTGCTGCTGGCGCGGCCGATCAAGGTCGGCGCGAAGGTTTGCCTGACCTGTCACAGCGCGCCGGAGGCAGCGCCGCCGACGATGGTGGCGTTGTACGGCTCGCAGAACGGGTTCGGCTGGAAGCTCGGCGACATTGTCGGCGCCCAGGTGGTGACGATCCCGCTCGCCGTCCCGCTCGACCGCGCATACCACACGCTGATGCTGGTGATGGGCGCGCTGACCGTGACCTTCATCGTGATTTTGGTGATCGTCGATCTGCTGCTGCGGACGCTCGTCATCAAGCCGGTGGTCGGCATGTCGGAGATGGCAACCGAGGTCAGCATGGGCAAGCTCGACGGCCCGGAATTCGTGCGCGACAGCAACGACGAAATCGGCCGACTTTCAGCGGCGTTCACGCGGATGCGGCGCAGCCTGCAGAGCGCCCTGAAAATGCTCGAAGAACAGCCCTGAAGACGGTCGATCGACAGGCGGGATCATGGAGAAAATCTCCACCATTGGCCGGTACAAGATCGAGAGCTGGGTGGCGTCGGGGGCGATGGGCGATGTCTACCGGGCCCACGATCCGGTCATCGACCGCCCCGTCGCGATCAAGATCCTGCGCCGGGATTTGATCCGCGACGGCGATTTCGACGCCTGGCTGCAGCGCTTCCGGCGCGAGGCGCAAACCGCCGGCCGCCGCTTTCACCCCAACATCGTAACCATTCTCGACTTCGGCGAGGAGGGCGGGACCCCGTATCTGACGATGGAGTTCATCGAGGGGCAGAGCCTCGACCATCTTTTAAAAGGGTCCGGGCGGCTCGAACCCGCCCGGGGCGTCCCGATCGTCCTGCAAATGCTCGATGCGCTGGGCTTTGCCCACGCGCACGGCATCATCCACCGCGACGTCAAGCCGTCGAACGTCATGGTGCTCGAAAACGGGCACGTGAAGGTGACCGATTTCGGCATCGCCCGCATCGACGCGTCGGAGATGACGGTGGTCGGCGACGTGCTCGGCACCCCGGCCTACATGGCGCCCGAGCAGTTGTGGGGCGCGCCGATAGACCAGCGCGCCGATCTGTTCGCCACCGGGGTGGTCCTGTTCGAGGTTCTGACCGGGGTCAAGCCGTTCCGCGGCAAAAGCGTCACCGACATGATCTCGCACATGCAGACGCGCGGTCCCGAGGACATCCTGATCCATCTTCCGGCTGCGCCGCCGACCCTGAAGGAGATCGTCGCCCGCGCTCTCGCCTTCGACCCCGGGCAGCGGTTTTCCACCGCGGCCGAATTTGCCCGCGCGCTGCGGGAGGTGCGGCTCGCGGACGTTGGGCCATCTCCGGCCTTTGTACGGGGTGATGAAGGCATGTCTGCAACACCGCCTGCCGCTGCGCCTGCCCTTCCCGCCGACGAGCCGTCGCCGACCGCCAACGTTCTGGCCGAAATCGAGCGCGACCTTGCGAGCATCATCGGGCCGCTGGCGCGGATCGCCGTATTGCGTGTCGCCAAATCGAGCAGCGGCCTGGAACAGCTTCACCTGCGGCTGGCGGCCTATATCGACAGCGAAACCGAACGGGCGAGGTTTATCGCGCGCGGGCGCCAGCGCATTCGCGACGTCGCGATATCGACCGGCGCGACGGCCCCGGGACCGGCGCGGCAGGCGCTGTCGTCGGAAGGGCTGGCAACGACGATCGCGCCCGACGTGCTGAGCCGGATCGAGGCCAGCCTGACACAGTTCATCGGCCCGATCGCGCGCGTGCTCGTCCGTCAGCAACTGTCGAAATCGGCTTCCCTGATCGATTTATACCGCGATCTTGCGACCTACATTCCGGATGACAGGGACCGCGCCGCGTTCCTGAAATCGCGCCCCTCGGCCTGAGGGTGCGCGGGAACCGGCCGGGAGGGCGGGCGAGACGAAGGGCGATGCAAATCCGCGCGATCCTCTGCGCGAGCCTGCTGCTGGCCGCTGCCGCCGTTGCGGCACCGACGCCGATGGCGGCGGCACAGCCGGCGGCGGGTGGACCCGGCAAGACGCTGGCGGCAACTCCGGCGCTGGTGCGCGAGATCCAGTTCATGCTGCTGACGCTCGGCATCGATCCCGGCCCGATCGACGGCAATGCGCGGCAATTGACCAACCGCGCCGTCCACGTCTTCGAGGCCCGCGCCGGTCTGCCGGTTGCCGACATCGCCAATAACGGGGAGATTTCGGCGGACCTCGTCGATCGCCTGCGCCAGGCGGCGGCGCAGGTCATGTTCAAGAAAGCCGTCCCGCCGTCGCCGCCCGCGGCCGCGCTGGCGCCCACTCCGCCGGCGCCCGGTGCGCCATCGCCGCCGGCCAATGTTGTGGCCCAACCCCGCGTGCCGCCGCCCGACCGTTTCGCCGCCTGTCCGGTCAGTCCTGCCGATTTCCGCATCGGCACCAAGCAATACACGCCGCAAGCCTTTCTCGACGAGGGCTTCGACGGCTCGACGACGCGCGCGGTGACCGAATTGCAAAAGCGCCTCGACGAGGCGCGGGCTCTTGCCGAGCATATCGGCGGTGCGGCGCTGCTCGAGGTGCAGCGGCAGGCGAGGGTGCTGGCCTATTTCGAATGCCGCCTCAAGATCGAGCAGGCGTCCGGGAAAAGCTGATCGGCGCGACCCGGCTTCCGGATGGCGTGCGGCTACGGCCGGTCGGCGGGTGCCGGCTCGGGCGCCCCCGGGTTCTTGAGGCCGCGCAGGCGATAGGCCGGCAGCGGTCCCTCGTGCTCGGTCGGGATCGTGATGAGCTCGGTATCGACGAGACTCCAGGTATGCTGGTGCAATGCCGGGCTGATCAGGATTTCGCCGGCTTTCGCGGCCTTGCAATAGCGCGTCGTCCAGTTGACCGCGTCGCCGATCACGGTCAATTCCATCCGCTCATTCGACCCGATGAAGCCGTGCAATACCTCGCCGCTATGCAGGCCGATGCCGATCTCGCAGGTAACGAGGCCGCGGCGGCTGCGGGCCGCGCTCACTTCGCGCGCCGCCGCCTGCATCGCCAGCGCGGCCCTGACCGCCTTTTCGTGGCGCGCCGGGTCCGGTTCCGGGCTGCCGAACACCGCGAGAATGCCGTCGCCGACATATTTGTCGACGGTTCCGTCGTACCTGAAGATCGCGTCGACCAGCGCCGAGAGGTAATCGTTCAACAAATCGACGATCTCGTCCGCATCCATCCGTGCGGTCAGCAGCGTGAAGCGGCGGATGTCGGACATCAGCACCACGACTTCGGAACGCTCGCCGCCGAGGCGCAAGCGCCCGCGCCGGGCGCGTGCGAGCAGGTGCTCGCGTGTTTTCGGCGAGAAATTGGTCAGCAGCCGGCCGAGCAAGGCGGCATTGCGCTGCAGATCGTCCTGCATCCGCTTCTGCCCGACGGCGAGCGCGGCATGATGCGCGGCGGCCAGCATCACCCGCAAATCCTCCACCGCAAACGGCGTACCGTGGTCGCTGTTGTCGACGCAGGCGACGCCGACCGCCTCGCCCCGGCTGACCAGCGGCACATACATGCCGGCTTCCATGCGGTTGGCGATCTGGCTCGCGCTCGGGTCTTTCGGGCGCCGCCAGATAAAGCCCTGGCGCCGCGCCATCGCTCGCCGTGCCAGCGTCATGCTGACCGAGGGGTCGCCCGCCGGCACATGCGCCGTCAGCAGCAATTGCCCGCTTGCCGGGTCCTTGAGCAGCAATGCCCCGCGGCTCGCCGCCGGAATCACCGCCACGAGCTGCTCGATCGTCACCTGCAGCAATGCGTCGAAGTCGGTCTGCTCGGCAAAGCGCAGCGGCAACTCGTAGAGCAGCGCCATGTGCTGGGCGCGGCCCGGATCGATCGGATGGTCGGCATCGAAAGCGCCGGAAGTCGCGTCGATCACCTCGCCGATGTCGAGCTCCGCATCGCCGCCCGCGCGCTGCTCGCGTCGAAAGACGGCGATTGTCGCATCGTCGCGGTCTGCTTCGATGGCGAGGGTCGTGCCGCCGACCTGAAACGCCTGCCCCGGCCGCAGCGGCATCGCGGTGCCGAGCGGTATCGGCTCGCCGTCGAGCAATGTGCCGTTGGCGCTGCCGAGGTCTTCGAGCACATAGTCGCCGTCGCGCAGCGAGACCTTGGCATGCGGGCGCGAGACGCCGAGGTCGGGGCTGAGGTCGAGATCGACGCGCACCCCGTCGCGCGGGCGGCCGAGCACCACCTCATTGCACGGCTGATCGAATATCTTCTCGACGTCGCCGAGAGTGTAGCGGATGCGCACCGGGCGATCCTCGGCGTGTGCCGGAGCAGGAGCCTCATCCTATCATGGGGATGCGGTTGCCGGTATCGGCGTCCGCCCGGGCGCCGCCGGATTTGCCCCGGCACCGGCGCGGCAAGCGTTGAGCGCGGCCGGCTGCGCTTGTATAGGGGTTTCGGCCCCGTCGGGTCGGATGCCCTTTTTAAATCCGGAGGCGATTGCTGCCCGCCATGACGGCGACCACCGAGCCGAACGACGCCTCCCGGCAGAAATTGCGGCTCGCCGCGGATTTCTGGACGCTGAGCCATCCCGGCTATGTGCGCGAGCAGAACGAGGACGCGGTCGCCTGCATCGTGCCGGATGGCGCAGACGGAAAGTGGGACCTGCTCGCCCTTGTCGCCGACGGCATGGGCGGGCATGCCGCAGGCGAAGTGGCGAGCCGGATCGCCGCCGATACGGTGCTGCGCCTGTGCACCGAGCTTCCGGGCTCGCCGCCGGAAGTGCTGAGGGGCTGCCTCATCGCGGCGAACGCGGCGATCGTCGAGTGCGGCCGCGACGACCCCGCCTGTGCCGGGATGGGCACCACCTGCACGGTTCTCGCCTTGCGCGACGGCGCGGCGTTTCTGGCCCATGTCGGAGACAGCCGCGCCTATCTGCTGCGAGACGGCGAATTGCACCAGCTGAGCGAGGACGATTCGCTGGTTGCCGAGATGGTCCGTCGAGGGCTCTTGAGCGAGGAGGAAGCCCGGCACAGCCCGGCGCGCAACACGATCCTGCGGGTGCTGGGAATGGAGGGCCCGCTCCAACTGACGGTCTGGCAGGAAGGGCTGCCGGTGTGCGCGGGCGATGCGTTTCTGCTGAGCTCCGACGGGCTGACCAATCTCGTCGACGACGCCACCATCGCCGCCACGGTTGCGCGCCTGTCGCCGCGCGATGCCTGCGAGGCGCTGTGCGAGGCCGCACTTGCGGCCGGCGGCACCGACAACATCTCGATCTGCATCTTCACCATCAGCGCCGCGCCGCCTGCCTCCCCCGACCCGCCATGAGCGGTGCTTGACGCCGCGCTCAATATCCGCGTTCCCAGTCGATGACGCTGTGCAGCTCCTCGCCGTCGAGATAGGCGCGAAGGTTTTCGCAGAAGATCCTGATGCCGCCGTGGCGGCTCTCGTCGCTGCCGCCCGAGATGTGCGGCGTGATCAGCACGTTCGGGTGGCGCCAAAGCCGCGCCGGCGGCGTGCGCTCGAACTCGCCGACATAGACATCGAGCGCGGCGCCGCGCAGATGGTTGCGTTCGAGCGCGTCGAACAGGGCGTCCTCGTCGATGATCTCGCCGCGGGCGACGTTGACGAGCACGCTGCCCGGTTTCATCGCGGCGAAGCGCTCGTGGTTGAAGAGTCGGGTCGTCTCCGGCGTCCACTGGCAGCAAACCGCGACGAAATCGCTTTGCGGCAGAAAGCGGTCGATCGCCTCGGCGCCGCCGATCTCGGCAAAGCCTGGCGGCAGGGGATGGTCCGGCCGCGGATTGCGGCGGGTGCCGAGGACCCGCATGCCGAGCGCGGCACACAGCCGGCCGACCTCCCGCCCGATGCCGCCGGCGCCGACCACGCACGCGGTCTTGCCTGCAACAAGAAGCGGTCGATAGGCCCGGTGGTCGAAGGCGCCGGCCGCGCGGTCGAGCGGAGCGCGGTTGAGGCCCATCGCGAAATACAGGATGCCGGCGACCGCATATTCGGCGATCGGCAGCGGATTGGAGACGCCGCGCGAGGTTGTAACCACGACATCGCTGGCCCACAAATCGCTGCCGATCAGGTTGCTGGCGCCGGCCTGCCGCTGATGAAACCATTTCAGCCGCGGCGCGCGCGAGCGCAGGTCGCGCGGGAACGGCCAGCCACCGATGATGATTTCCGCCGCGGCAAGCAAACGGTCGCGCTCGCCGCGCGTTCCGGTGCCGGTCGAGTGCGGCGGCAGAAAGCGGTTGGCGGCGTAATCCGTCCAGGTGGCGCGGATTTCGCCGTCGAACCAGCCCCCGGCATCGACCAGCCGCACCCCCGGATCGACCGCCTCGACCTGCGCCCGTTCGGCCGCGCTCATCCGCTGGATGCTCAGAATGTTGACTTCCCGCATGCAATCCTCCAACCGCGGCTTGACCCTGCGCCCGCCCGCCTCTAAGAGCGCCCTATGACCCGGAGGCAAACCCTACCGCACAGTTCGCATTGGGGGGCGTTTTCGGTTTCTGTGCGGGAGCGGGACATCGAGATCGTGCCGCACCCGCGCGATCCCGATCCATCGTCGCTGCTCGCCAACATTCCGGCCTCGGTGTCGCATCCGGCGCGGATCGCCCGGCCGATGATCCGCCGCGGCTGGCTCGACGGCGGGCCCGGGCCGGACCGCCGGCGCGGCGCCGACGAGTTCGTGGCGGTGGCGTGGGCCGACGCGCTCGATCATGCGGCGGCCGAGTTGCGCCGGGTCTACGCGGCCCACGGGCCGCGGGCCGTGTTCGGCGGGTCTTACGGCTGGGCCAGCGCCGGGCGATTTCATGACGCGCAACACCAGATTCATCGCTTCCTGAACCTCGCCGGCGGGTATGTCCGCTCCATCAACAGCTACAGTTCGGGTGCGGCCTCGGTGATCCTGCCGCATGTGATCGGCCCGCAATCCGCCGTCGCCGGCAACAATGTCAGCTGGTCGGACCTGGTAAACGAGAGCGCGCTGGTGCTCGCTTTCGGCGGCATGGCATTGAAGAACAATGACGTTGGCGGCGGCGGCACGAGCCGGCACATTGCCCGCGGCAGCCTTGCCGCGGCGCGCGGGCGCGGCGTTGAATTCCATCTGATCGGCCCGTTGCGCGACGATCTGCCCGAAGTGGTCGAGGCGGTATGGCATCCGATTCGTCCCGGCACCGATATGGCGCTGATGCTCGGCCTGGCGCATACGCTGGTTCGCGAAGGGTTGCACGATCGCGCCTTTCTCGACCGGTTCTGCGTCGGCTGGGAGACGTTCGCGGATTATCTGTCCGGCCGCGGCGACGGCCAGCCGAAGGACGCCGCCTGGGCTGCGGCGATCTGCGGCGTTCCGGCCGACGAGATCGCCGGGCTCGCGCGGCGCTGCGCCGGGCGGCGCACGCTGATCACCTGCTCGCAGTCGCTGCAGCGCGCCGAGCACGGCGAGCAGCCGGTGTGGATGGGCGTGGTGCTCGCCGCGATGCTCGGGCAGATCGGGCTCGAGGGCGGCGGCTTCGCCTATGCGCTGGGTTCGACCTCGAATACCGGCAAGCCGCCGCTGGCGGTACCGCTGCCGACCATGCCGGTCGGCCATAACAGCGTCGCCGATTTCATCCCGGTCGCGCGCATTGGCGACCTGCTGCTGCACCCGGGTGAGGAATTCGATTACGACGGCCGGCGCCTCGCCTATCCCGATATCCGGCTGCTCTACTGGGCGGGCGGCAACCCGTTTCATCACCATCAGGATATCGGCCGCCTCCGCCGCGGCTTTGCCCGCCCGGACACGGTGATCGTGCACGATTCAGCATGGACGGCGACGGCGCGCCACGCCGATATCGTCCTCCCGGCGACGATCACGCTCGAACGCGAGGATATCGGCGCCGCCGCCGGCGATCCGTTGATGGTGGCGATGCACCGCGCGGTCGCGCCCTACCGCGAGGCGCGCGACGATTACCACATCTTCACCGGGCTCGCCGAACGGCTCGGCCTCGCCGCGGCCTTCACCGAGGGCCGCAGCGCCCGGCAGTGGCTCGAACATCTCTACGAGCCGACGCGGCGCGCGCTCGCGGAGCGCGGCGTCAATGCGCCCGATTTCGCGCAGTTCTGGGAAGACGGCGAATTGCTGCTGCCGACCCAGCCCTGGGACGGCGGCATCGTCCGCGATTTCCGCCGCAACCCGGAGACCGCGCCGTTGCCGACGCCGAGCGGCCGGATCGAGATCGCGTCGGCGACGATTGCCGGCTTCGGCTATGCCGATTGCCCCGGACACCCGGCCTGGCTGCCGCCCGCGGAGGGCGCCGGGTCCCCGGCCGCTTCCCGTTTCCCGTTGCAATTGATCGCCAACCAGCCGGCAACCCGGCTGCACAGCCAGCTCGATTTCGGCGCCACCAGCCGTGGATCGAAGATCCGGGGGCGCGAGCCGGTGCGCATCCACCCGCAAGACGCCGCCGTACGCGGCATTGCCGACGGCGACATCGTGCGGCTCTACAACGACCGCGGCGCCTGCCTCGCCGGTGCGGTGTTGAGCGATGCGCTGCGCCCCGGCGTCGTTCAGCTTTCGACCGGCGCCTGGTACGATCCCGCCGATCCGGCCGCAGAAATACCGTTCTGCGTGCACGGCAACCCGAACGTGTTGACCCGCGACACCGGCACATCACGGCTGGCGCAGGGCTGCACGGGCCAGCTTGCCCTCGTCGAGATCGAGCGGTTCGACGGCCCGTTGCCACCGATCAAGGCGTTCGATCCGCCCGTCCGGTGACCTGGCGTGCGGCGCGGCCGGGACCGGGTCGCCTCGCTTCAGTCGCGCAAAGCCCTGCCGGTCAATTCGCGGCTGCTCAGATCGCCAGATAGCCGCCGTCGACCGTTACCGTGCTGCCGGTCACCCAGCGCGACTCGTCGGAGGCGAGAAACAGCACGGCGCCGGCGAGGTCGTCGGGCTGGCCGAGCCGGCCGAGCGGGATCACCGCCTCGGTCGCGCGCCGCGCATCGGGGTCGGCATAGCTGGCGCGCGTCAGCCCGGTCAGCGTCGGGCCGGGCGCGATCGCGTTGACGCGGATGCCACGCGCCGCCAGATCGACCGCCATCGCCTGCGTCAATGAGCGCGCGCCGCCCTTCGAGGCGACATAGGCGGCACGCTCGGGCCGCGCCACCTCGGCGAGCTGCGAGGTGACGTTGATGATGCTGCCCCCGCCGCCCTGCTTCACCATTTGCCGCGCCGCCGCCTGCCCGACATGAAACATGCCGGTCAGGTTGACCGCGATGATGCGGTCCCAGGTTTCGGCATCGACCTCCAGAAAGTCGAGCCGATGGGCGATCCCGGCCGATTCCAGCACGATATCGAGCCGGCCGAATTCGTGCACGACGGCGGCAACGGCCGTATCGACCGCCGCACGGTCGCGCACGTCGAGGGCCGAGGAGGCCGCCCGCCCGCCGGCCGCACGAATGCGCGTCGCAACCGCCTCGGCCGCCGCGCCGTCGCGGTCGGTGCAGAACACCGAAGCGCCCTCGCGTGCCAGCGCCTCGGCGCCGGCGCCGCCGATGCCGCCTCCGGCTCCCGCAACCAGCGCGACCTTGCCTGCGACCCGCCCCATGCCGCCCTCCAAATTATGCCGCGCTCGCGCTCAGCCTCGCCACGTCAAAGCCGTACACGCGTGCGGTGTTGCCGCTGGCGATCTTCACCTGTTCGTCGTCCGGCACGCCGGCCAGGATTTCCGCCAGAATCCTTCGCGACTCGGGAAACGTCGACTCGCTGTGCGGATAGTCCGAGCCCCACATCATGTTGTCGACGCCGATCACGTCGCGCAGGCGAATGCCGATGGCGTCCTCCTGAAAGCTCAGGACGACGTTGCGGCGGAAAAAGTCGCTCGGCACCATGCCGTTCTTGAACCGGTAGATCGCCTCGCCGTGGCGCTCGCGGTAGGTGTAGTCCATCGTCGAGAGCAGGTGCGGCGCCCAGGCCAACTCGAACTCGACGATGGCGAGCGTCAGGCCGGGATGGCGCTCGAACACGCCGGAGAAGATCAGATCGCACAGCGACAGCGCCGGATAGAACGCCTTCGTCGCGCGGCTGCTGGCGTCACGCAATGTCTTGTCGCCGGCGCCGCGGATTTTGCCTCGCCGCCGCGTCGCCGTGTGCAGCGACAGCGGCATGTCGAGCGAGGCGGCGGCGGCCCAGAACTTCTCGTATGCGGCCTGGTCGTAGCGGCGGTCTTCGAGCGGGTACTCGGTGATCATCGCACCACAGAGGCCGAGGCGGGCGGCGCGTTCCAATTCCCTGATCCCGTCCTCGACATCGTCGAGGTTGATCATCGCGATGCCCTTCAATCGGGCCGGATCGGTGCGGCAGAACTCGGCAAGCCAGTCGTTGTAGGCGCGGAAGATCGCCGACATCAGCCCGGTATCCGCCAGCTTGAAGTAGAACAGCCCTTGCGAGGGGTAGAGAACCTCGCCCGCCACCCCGTCGAGCGCCATGTCCGTGAGATGCTGGCCGGGGTCGTAGGCGCCGCGGTGCACGTCTTCGAAGCGGCCCTGGGCGGAGATCGTCTCGGGCGCTGCGAACCGCGCGCCGGCATTCGAAATGAGGCCGATCCCGGAGAGGACCTGATCCGCCTCGACGACGATGTAGTCGCCGCCGTCGATCCGCTCGATCCGCGGCGCCCGGTCCCGGAACGCGCGATCGATGCGGGTCTGCCACAGATCGGGCGGTTCGAACACGTGAGAATCGGACGAGAGGATCAGGGGCGGCACCGGCATCTCCTTTCTCAATCGCGGGCAGCACCTTTCGGCAACCGGCCCATCGCCGTCAAGGCGAGTGCGGCCATGACCCGGCTCGATCGTGTATGGCGGATCCACCGTGGCGAGCGGGCACTCCCGGCCTCAGCAACGTTCGGGTCGCCATCGATGTCACCAATAAGCTATTGTCGATCGGGGCAGAAAGCTCCCATTCCCGGAACCGGAACAGTTCGGCCGATCCGGCGTCGGGTACCGGCGGCATCGACATTTCGGCCCTGTTGGCGAAGGGCAATCCCTCAGCCACTGGCGGCGCTGCTCCTTGATCCAGGTCAAATCCTGCGCCAGGTATTGGGGGTGATTATCAAGGCGTCAACCTTTACCCCAGCGGGAACGATCAAGTAATCATTCCCGCGAGGAACGTTTGTTCAAGGAACTTAGGGTCATGGCGACAGCCGGCATCGATACCCGCGCCGCTCATCATCATGGCCATCATGGCGAGGCGCCGGGCACGCGCCATGACCCCGTCTGCGGGATGAGCGTCGATCCCGCCACCGCCAAGCATCAAGCCCGGCATCAGGGCGAGGACTATTTCTTCTGCAGCGCCAAATGCCGCGAGCGCTTTGTCGCCGACCCGCAACACTACATCGAGCCGGCGGCGGTGCCGCCGGCGATCACCCCGTCGCAAGCCGGCGGCGTGCTGTGGACCTGCCCGATGCATCCGCAGATCGTGCGCAACGAGCCCGGTGCCTGCCCGATTTGCGGCATGGGGTTGGAGGCGATGACGCCCGAAGCCGGCGATGCGGCCAATCCCGAGCTGGTCGATATGACGCGCCGCTTCTGGGCCGGCGTCGTGCTGTCGGCGCCCTTGTTTGCGATGGCGATGGCCGACCACTTCGCCAAGGCCTGGCTCGATGCGCTGATCCCGCCGCAGATCGGCATGTGGATTCAGCTCATCCTCGGCACGCCGGCCGTGCTGTGGTGCGGCTGGCCGTTCTTTGTGCGCGGCTGGGAGTCGTTCAAGCGCCGCCGGCTCAACATGTTCAGCCTCATATCGCTCGGCACCGGGGTCGCGTATGCCTACAGCCTTGTCGCGGCCGTGGCGCCCGGCATCTTCCCCACCGCGTTTCGGACAGTGGATGGGCAGGTGCCGCTTTATTTCGAGGCGGCAGCGGTCATCGTCACGCTGGTGCTGCTCGGGCAGGTGCTGGAGCTGCGTGCCCGCTCGCGGACCAACAGCGCGATCCGCGCCCTGCTCGATCTCGCGCCGAAGCGTGCCCGCCTAGTACGCGCGGACGGGGCCGAGGTTGATATCGCGCTCGAGGAGGTTGCGCCCGGCAATATCCTTCGGGTGCGCCCCGGCGAGAAAGTGCCGGTCGACGGCGTGGTGATCGAGGGGCACAGCTCCGTCGATGAATCCATGATCACCGGCGAGCCGGTGCCGGCTGAGAAATCCTCCGGCGACAAGGTGACGGGCGCGACGGTCAATGCGAGCGGCAGCTTTTTGATGCGCGCCGAGCGGGTCGGCAGCGACACGCTGCTGGCGCAGATCGTGCACATGGTCGCCGAGGCGCAGCGCTCGCGCGCGCCGATTCAGAGCCTGGTCGATGCCATCTCGGCCTGGTTCGTGCCCGGGGTGGTGCTGACCGCGATCGTGGCCTTTATCGTGTGGTCGATCTTCGGGCCCCCGCCTGCGATGGGCTTCGCGCTCGTCAATGCGGTTGCGGTGCTGATCATCGCCTGCCCCTGCGCGCTCGGCCTTGCGACGCCGATGTCGATCATGGTCGGCACCGGCCGCGGCGCCACGGCCGGCGTGCTGGTCAAGAATGCCGAGGCGCTCGAATTGATGGAAAAAGTCGACACGATCGTGGTCGATAAGACCGGCACGCTGACCGAGGGCAAGCCGCGCCTTAGCGGCGTGACGAGCGAAGGCGCGGTGGACGAGACCGAACTGCTGCGCCTTGTGGCCAGCCTTGAGCGCGGCAGCGAGCATCCGCTGGCCGAGGCGATCGTCAAGGGCGCGGAGGGGCGCGGCCTCAAGCTCGCCGCTGCGCAAGATTTTGCCGCCGACAGCGGCAAGGGGGTTACCGGCATTATCGACGGCAGGCGAGTCGCCGTCGGCAATAAGGCGCTCTTCGCCGTGCTCGGCATCGATCCCGGCTCCCTGTCCGATAAGGCCGATGCGCTGCGCAAGGACGGCCAGGGCGTGATGATGATCGCGGTCGACGGCCGCGCCGCCGGCCTCATCGCGGTCGCCGATCCAATCAAGGACGGCGCTGTGGCGGCGCTGAACGCGCTGCGCGCCGCCAACATCCGCGTCGTGATGCTGACCGGCGACAGCCGCACGACCGCCGAGGCGGTCGGCCGCAAACTCGGGATCGACGAGGTGGTGGCGGAGGTGCTGCCCGACCAGAAGGCAGGCGCGGTCAAGGCGTTTCAGGACCAACACCGCTTTGTCGCGATGGCCGGGGACGGCATCAATGACGCCCCGGCCCTCGCCCAGGCCCAGGTCGGCATCGCCATGGGCACCGGCGCCGACGTGGCAATGGAAAGCGCCGCCGTGACCCTCATCAAGGGCGATCTGCAAGGGATCGTGCGGGCGCGCCAGCTGAGCCGGGCGACCATGCGCAACATCCGGCAGAACCTGTTCTTCGCGTTCGTCTTCAACGCCCTGGCGGTGCCGATCGCGGCCGGCGTGCTCTATCCCGCTTTCGGCCTTTTGCTGAATCCGATGATCGCCAGCGCGGCCATGGCCATGAGCTCGGTCGCGGTCATCAGCAACGCGTTGCGGTTGCGCAGCGTAAGCCTCTGACCCAATCGCCAGCTTGCCCGCCAGGGCTTGCGACACGGCTGCTGCTCCTCGATTCCGGCTGGCCCCGAACGAGGAACCGGGTCGCGCGGCTAGGGTGCCGGTCCGGATTTGGTGCCCGGTTCTCGCTGATCTGGATCAAGGCGCCATGTGCTTCCATCCCTGACGATAGCCGCAAGTTGCGTGAGGGGTTTCAGATGAAACCTGCATGCCGCAGGGCCTGGTAACCCGGCCGACAGCGAGGAAACGATGGAAGATGTCTTTCGCTTTGCCGACGAATTCGGGCCGCTGAAGCTGGTCCATATCTGGCGCCCGTCGCTGGGGCTGAAGGCCATTGTCGCGGTCGACAACATCGCCTGTGGGCCGGCCGTCGGCGGGGTTCGCATGGCGCCGGATGTCAGCGCCGAGGAAGCGTTTCGGCTCGCGCGGGCGATGACGCTGAAGAACGCCGCGGCCGGCCTGCCGTACGGCGGCGGGAAGTCGGTCATCTTTGCCGACCCGAAAATCCTGCCGGCGGATAAGGAGCGGCTGATCCGGGGGTTCGCCGCGGCGATCGCCGATCTGGCGGAATATATTCCCGGTCCGGATATGGGCACCGATGAGCTGGCGATGGGCTGGATCAGGGACGAGACCGGGCGCGCGGTCGGATTGCCGCGCGAGATCGGCGGCATCCCGCTCGATGAGATCGGTGCGACCGGGTTTGGCGTCGTCGCCGCGGTCGAGGTTGCGGCCGAGAGCATCGGCCTTGCGTTGAAGGGGGCGCGCGTCGCGGTCCAAGGCTTTGGTTCGGTGGGCAAGCACGCCGCACGCCTGCTCGCCGGAAAGGGCGCGGTTCTCGTTGCCGCAAGCGACAGCAAAGGCACCATCGCCGACGACAACGGCCTCGACATTGCCGCGCTGATTGCGCTGAAGGAACGAGGCGGCTCCCTGCGCGACTATTCGCGCGGCCGCCAACTCGACGGCGAGGCAGTCATCGCCGCGCCGTGCGACATCCTGATCCCTGCCGCGCGCCCCGACGTTGTCCATCGCGGCAATGTGGCGCGCGTACAGGCAAGGATCGTCGCGGAAGGCGCTAACATTCCATGCACGATCGAGGCGGAGGAGGTTCTGGCAAGCCGCGGCGTGCTGGTGCTGCCGGACTTCATTGCCAACGCCGGCGGCGTGATCTGCGCCGCTACCGAATATCGCGGCGGCACGGAAGCCGCGGCCTTTGCCGCGATCGACGAAAGAATCAGGGCTAACACGCGAGCGGTGCTGGACACGGTGAAGTCCGCAAACGTAGTGCCGCGCACCGCTGCGCTCTCTCTCGCGCGGGAAAGAGTGCGGCGGGCTGCACAAACGCGGCGCTGGACCTAAGATTTCGCAGGCCATCAAAAGAACAAAGAATATTTTTACGGTCTTCACGCCTCTACCGGGATGACGACAAGGGAAATTTCCTTGGTTCATCTGGCGCTGATCGCGAAGCTTCTGGTCCTGCTCAGCATTGCCAATGGCGGGCCGCTCATCGCCAAGAAGGTCTGCGGCAGCAGGTTCAGCCGACCGATCGATGGCGGATCGGTGTTCCTCGACGGACGCCCGGTCTTCGGCGCCTCAAAAACCGTTCGGGGCGCGCTCGTCTCCATAGCGGCAACCACGGTCACTGCGCCGCTGCTTGGCCTCGAAGCAACCGTCGGTGCCGCCATCGCGAGTTCGGCGATGGCCGGCGACCTGTTCTCCAGTTTTGTGAAACGGCGTCTCAACCTTCGGCCAGGCAGCCGGGCGACGGGTCTCGACCAGATCCCGGAATCACTGCTTCCCCTGCTCGCCTGCCTGGGCTGGTTGCCGCTGACGCTGTCCGACATACTCGTCGGCGTCACCGCCTTCTTTCTCGGCGAGATCTATCTGTCCCGGATGCTTTATCGGCTTCGCATCCGCGATCGCCCCTACTAGCTCCGGCTTGTCTCCAGGCGATGCAGCGTGATCGTCGGCGGGCAGTTGAGCCTGACGGCGACAATGCACGAGCCTGCACCGGTCGAGGTATATCCCGCCATGTCGTGGTATTCCCACGATCCCGATCCCAATCGGCGTGGCAAAACCGAGTCGAGCGTAATCGGGATCGATCCCGGCAGACAGATTTGTCCGCCGTGAGTGTGCCCGCTCAACAGCAAGTCAAAGCCGGCGTGAGCGGCCTGTCGATAAATTTCCGGCGTGTGAGACAGCAGTATCGAGAATGCGGCTTCGGGGATCTCGGACGCCGCCTTTTGGATATTGTCGACCCGGTAGTAATGCGCGTCGTCGATGCCCGCGAGATGAATGCGCTGGCCGCGTCGCACGATCGGCTGGTTTTCATTGAGCAGCATTCTGATCCCCATGGCCTCCAGCCCGGGAACCATCAGGATCGTGTCGTGATTGCCCAAGACGCCGTAGACCGGTGCGGCTATGCGGGAGCGCACCTGTGCCATCCCGGCGAGCGCAGCCTCGAAGGGGCCGAACGTCTTTGCCCGGAAGTCGCCCGTCAGCACACAGATGTCGTACGCCAACTCAGGGAGCAGCTTCACGACGTTGTGCATCGCGCCACCATTCATCTCGACATGCATGTCGCTGATATGAAGGATCGTGAAGCCATCAAACGCTTCAGGGAGCTTGGCTGAGCGCACGAGGTTGGTTCGAACCTCGACGCGTTCGGCGTTCCGTTTTCCGCGCCTGTAAAGTCCGCTGAGCCTCAATGCGGCGCGGATCAGCGAATGCGCCGAATACCAGTTCTCAATATGGAAGAAGTTGAGGCCGCCGCCGAATATGCGGGCTTCATGGTCGCGTTCGATGCCCAACCGCTGCCTCGCGTGCAGGCGGCCCAAGCGATCCTCCAGATAAGTGACAACGTCCTGGTTCATTTCGATTGCGAATTGGCTTCCGCGACGCTCGGCGGCCCGGCCGATTCCGCCCGCCCGGATGATCGCGATAAGGCCTGCGCGAGTGACGAGGTCATTATTTGATCCAGGTCAAGGCAGCATCCCGGGGCGACCGCATCCTGGCAACGATGCTTCCTCCGTCACGGAGAGAAACGATGCAAAGCTTCATCATGCTGACGCGATTGGCGCCGGGCTCATTGCAATCGCCGCAATCGCTGGAACAGCTCGAACAACAAGCCGCCGGCCACATCAAAACCGATTGTCCCGAGGTCGAGTGGATCGGCAATTACGCCGTTCTTGGCCCATACGATTACGTCGACATATTTCGCGCGCCGGATTGCGACACGGCAGCAAAGGTATCGGCAATCGTCCGCAGCTATGGCCACGCGCATACCGAGATTTGGGCTGCGACCGACTGGTCTCACTTCAAGAATCTTATTCGCGATCTGTGTGCGACGGAAGCCGGCGGCGATAGCCGCACTTAACGCTCGTCCACAGCAAGCCGATCGGATTTCGGGCGACCTCTGTTGCTGAGTGAGTGGCGATGGACAAGGAGGGCTTGATCCGCTTTGAGGGCACCGTCCGCGACGTCCTCCCCGACAATCGCTTCAACGTCGAACTCGACAACGGGCATCGGGTTCTCGCCTACGTTTCCGGGACGCATGAAACAGGCGCGTATCCGTGTCTTGGCGGGCGACCGGGTAACCGTCGAAATGACACCATACGATCTCAGGAAAGGACGGATCACATACCGCGAAAAGTCCGCACCTGCGGTCAGACCTTGAGTTAGGCGTGGGAATGGCGCCCGCCTCGATCGAGCCCCGCGCCGAGCTGTTCGCGCATGGCGCGGACATCGGCGTTCGCGGTGTCGGCCCGACATGCGCCGCCGCCTTCGAGCAGGCCGCGCTGGCGCTGACGATGGCGGTCACCGATCCCGCTCGGATCGCGGCGCAGACACAGACTGCAATCACGTGTGAGGCGCCGAACGACGAGTTTCTCCTGCTCGACTGGCTGAACGCGCTGATCTACGAGATGGCCGTGCGGCGACTGGTCTTCGGTCGTTTCGCCGTGGCTATCGACGAACATCGCTTGCGTGGGCGAGCTTGGGGGGAACCCATCGATCGCGCGCGCCACGCGCCCGCGGTCGAACCAAAGGGTGCCACGCTGACCGCGCTCAAGGTCGAACTCAACGACAAAGGCGCCTGGCTCGCCCAATGCGTCGTCGATGTGTGAGCGAGGGGGTACGCAATGGACCTCTCCCGCCTGCAGCGCATCTCCCCAACCGAGTGGCGCCTTGAACCGCACGACGCGATGCGCGTCCCCGCGGTGCTCTACGCCAGCGAAAAGCTGATCGCCGAGATGGACGACAAGGTCCTGGAGCAGATCGCGAATGTTGCCTGTCTCCCCGGCATCGTCGATGCGGCCTACGCCATGCCGGACGCTCATTGGGGTTATGGCTTTCCGATCGGCGGGGTTGCGGCCTTCGATCCGGACGAGGGCGGCATTATCTCGGCTGGTGGTGTCGGTTTCGACATTTCCTGCGGGGTGCGCACATTGCTTACCGGCCTGAAGCGCGCCGACCTCGAACCGTGCAAGGAAGAGCTCGCCCACAGCCTCTCTCGTACGATCCCGGCCGGCTTGGGCAGCACGGGCAGGATTGTCCTCGACGAGATCGAGATGGATCGCATGCTCGTCGGCGGCGCCGGGTGGGCCGTCGAGCAAGGATATGGTCGCGCGGAAGATCTGGACCATATCGAAGAAGGCGGCCGGATCTCCGGCGCATCGACCGACGCCGTCTCGCAGCGGGCGAGGCATCGCCAGCGCGATGAAATGGGCACGTTGGGCTCGGGTAACCATTATCTCGAGGTGCAGCAGGTCACCGCGATCTCCGACAATGCCGTGGCCACAAGCTTCGGGTTGGCGCCGGGCGATATCGTCGTGAGCATTCATTGCGGCTCGCGCGGGCTCGGCCACCAGATCGGCACCGACTTTCTGCGCGAAATGGCGCTGGCGGCGCCGGCGCATGGAATCACCTTGCCGGATTTGGAACTGGCCTGCGCGCCGATCCGATCGGAACTGGGGCAGCGATACCTCGGCGCGATGCGCGCCGGCATCAATTGCGCGCTCGCCAACCGCCAGATCATCACCTATCTGACCCGCCGCGTCTTTGCGCATTTTTTTCCCGAGATCACGTTGCCGGTGTTGTTCGACGTGTCGCACAACACCTGCAAGGAGGAGGAGCACGAAGTCGCGGGCAAGCGGCGCCGCCTCTTCGTGCACCGCAAGGGTGCGACGCGCGCCTTTGGCGCCGGCCGCCCCGGGTTACCCCCGGCCTTCGCCGCCACCGGTCAGCCTGTCTTTATCGGCGGCAGCATGGGGACAATGTCGGCGATCATGGTCGGCGCGGCCGAGCGTCCCGAGCATGCCTTCGCTTCATCCTGCCACGGCGCCGGGCGCCAGCTGAGCCGGCACCAGGCGCTGCGGCAATGGCACGGCCGGCAGATCGTCGACGAATTGCGCAAGCGCGGCATCATCATCAAGAGTCCCTCGATGCGCGGCGTGGCCGAGGAGGCGCCCGGCGCCTACAAGGACAGCGCCGCCGTGGTCGAGGCGGCTCATCTCGCCGGCCTGTCGCGCAAAGTCGCGGCCCTCGAACCGGTGATCTGCATCAAAGGCTGAGCGTCTCGAAAACGCCATGCTGATGCAGGTCACTCCGACCGTTCGGCGTTCTCTTTATCTGATTTGAAGATCGGCCTCGCCACAACAGGCCAGGATGGCGGCACGAGCGGCATCGCGCAGGCGGGTTGCTTCGGCAAGCGATGTCCCTTTCGGTGCGATGGCTTCACCGATGGTTATCCGGACGCTGCCGCGCCGGGGCAACCACTCATCGCCGCGCAGGATCGAACGCGTTCCCCGAACGGCGACCGGAACAACCTGGAGGCCGGCTGACGCGGCAACCGAAAACGCACCGAGCTTGAACGGCATCAGCCCCGGCGCGCGAGTGAACCCGCCTTCCGGAAAGATCACGATATGTTTTGCGGTCCGCGCGGCTTCCGCGAGATGCCGAACGTCTTCGATCTCCTGCTCGATGTCGACCCGTTCGACAAACAGGGTTCCCAGCCGTTCGAGGGGCCAGCGTGCGAGCGGTTTGCGGACGAGCTCGCGCTTGGCTACGAAGGCGGGTTCGCCGGGCAGCGCCGCGGCTAGCGCAAGGCCATCGATGTAACTTGCGTGATTGCTGACGATCACCGCGTTGGCCGGCAGTTTGCCGCGGCTTTCGACCTCGAAGGGCGTTGCGGTGAGCCGAAACGTCAGCCTCGCCGCGCTTCTCACGGCTCCCCAGCGCCAGCCGGAGCGCGGTAAAATCATCACCAGCAGCCAGGTGATCGCGAACACCAGCCCGACGACGAGCCACCAATATCCCGCATAGAGGAGCGCACCCGCTACCCGGACGGCCCGACGCAGCACCGGCGTGGTGGCGGCAAAACCGAGGCCGATCATCTGCCGGCGCAACGATCGACGCTGGGCCAGCTGTCCAGTCTCGTAGAGCGCACGGGCGGTGCTGCGTCGCAATTTGCCGCTTGCTGTCTTCGGCAGCGCGTGCGGCGGCACGAAAGCGATCTCTTCGGGCGGCGCGTCGAGAACCCCGATTGTTGCGGTTGCGATCAGGTCTCGTAACCGCGGCTGGTCGTCTTGCGGCAGAGCGGTCTCGACCACCACCACCAACCGCTCGGTCCCGGTCTGGGGATCGTGAGTGCCAAAGGCCGCGACGCCGCGTTCCTCCACCCCCGGAACGTTGGCAACCGCTGCTTCGACTTCGCTCGGATGGAGATGCCGGCCGCCGCGGATGATGATGTCTTTGGTTCGGCCGGTAACATAAAGCTCCCCGCCGGCGATGTAGCCGAGATCGCCGGTCTCGAGCCATTCGCCGTCGAACAGCTCGGTGGTCTTCGCCGGTTCGCGGAAATATCCGCTTGTTGCCGAAGGCCCGCGAAACTGAATGCGCCCTTCGCCGCGCTCAGGAAGTTCGTGGCCGGTATCGTCGACCACGCGGACCTCATGCCCGGGCAGCGGACAGCCGCATGAGACAATCTCCGCCATCGGCTCTTGATCCCGCGCGCTCTGAGCAATGCCCTGCTCGACGAGACGGCGACGCGCAATCCGATCGACCAGCGGCCCGCGACCTGTGGGAGGCAGCGTCAGACCGACTGTGTTCTCTGCCAGACCATAGGCCGGCGCCATCGCCTCGGCACGAAACCCGTACCGCGCAAAACGCCCGGTGAACCGGCGAATTGTGACAGCACTGACGGGCTCGGAGCCGTTGGCTACCAGCCGCAACGAGGATAGGTCCAGCCCATCGATCGCCGCGTCCTCAATGTGCCGGACACACTGATCGAACGCAAAATTGGGCGCCGCGGACAACGTTCCGCGGTGGCGGTGGATCGCCCACAACCAGCGCTCTGGCCGCAACAGGAAGCGATGCGGCGGCATGATGACGAGCTGGGCACCATAGTAAAGGCAGCCGAGCCAGGCGCCGATCAGGCCGAGATCGTGGTAGACGGGCAGCCACGAAACAAACGTATCAGACGACGATGCGCCGATCGCCGTCCCCAATGCGCGGATGTTGGCCAGGATATTGGCGTGACTCAGCACGACGCCCTTGGGCGCGCCGGTGCTGCCGGAGGTGTACTGGATGAGTGCCGTCGCACCGGGATTTTCGACGCGGGGCAGGCCGCCCGCAGCTGCCGGCAGGCCGGCAACGCTGGTTACGCCTTCGAGGTGGTCGACCAGCGAGCGGAGCAGCGTTGCCGCTTCACGCATCTCGCGAGATGTCACCAATTGCTTGGCGCCGGCATTGTTCAGAATGCCTGCCTGGCGCCGCAAGTGTTCCTCGATCTGGCTGGCGCGTGCCGGCGGATAGATCGGCACCGGAATCGCGCCGGCATAGAGAGCGCCGAAGAAAGCGATAAAGAAATCCATGCTGGTCGGCAGCATGATCGCCACGCGATCCTCGGGAGCGATCCCCAGCTCTCGCAGCCCTGCAGCCGCATTGCGCGCGCGTTCGGCGAGGGCGCGATACGTGAACTGGATGTCTCCTGCATCGCCTTCCTCGAGGATGAGGTGCAGCCGATCGGGATGCCGGTCGGCGTGCCAATCCAGCACGGCGCATAATGTTGCGGCCTCCGCCGGAGCCGCGACGGCGGCTGGAATCTTCGGTTGAGGTACCGCGCGGATTGAGCGCGGCGCGGCCAGCTTCTCTCCGCGCAGGATCGCGCTCAGCAGGTCCTGCGGCGTCTCGGCTTCGGCCAGCACCCGCGACGGCAAGCTGACGTCGAAGGCGTTTTCGATGCGGATGATCAGCTCTGCGCGGCCGATGCTATCGATCCCGAGATCGCGATCGAGGCGGCTTTCGAGCGATATGACGGGCGAACGAGACGGGTCGAGGTCGCGGGCCACGTCTTCGACGAGGCGGAGCAATCTCGCCTTCGCCTCCTCCGCAGCAAGCTCGACCGCGGGCGTGTCCATGGTCCTGTCCATCCAGTTCTGTCGCAGGATGACGACCGCTCGCAGCGCTGCGAATGATCTGGGTCAAGGCGGCGCCATCGGCGATACCCGATCGTGGCGCCATGTCCAAAAAAACGTTGGAACCGGCGTGCCCGTTTTAAACTCCGATATCGCCCGCAGCCTCGAAAAGCTTGCCGATCTGATCGAGCTGGAAGGCGGCAATCCGTTCCGCATCCGTGCGTACCGGACCGCGGCGCGCGTCGTCGGCGAATTGCCCCGCAACGTGTTGGCGATGACCACGGCCGGCGAAGACCTTGCCGAGCTGCCGGGGATTGGCAAGGACCTTGCCGGGAAGATCGAGACGCTCGCCGAGACCGGCCACATCGCCGTGCTCGACGAGATGGAGAAAAAGACGCCCCCCGGTCTCTTGGCGCTGCTCGACGTGCCGGGGCTCGGTCCAAAGCGGGTCCGGATCATCTACGACCATCTCGGCATTCGCAGCCTGTCCGACCTCGCCACCGCCGCGAAATCGGGAAAAATTCGGGGGCTGCCCGGCTTTGGCGAGAAGACCGAGCAGCGGATTTTGCAGGAGGCCGAGAAGCGGGCTGGCGCGGCAGCGCGCATCAAACGGCCGGTCGCGGAAGATGTGGCCGAGCCGCTGCTCCGCTATATCCGCGGGGCAGAAGGCGTCAAAGAGGGCGCGATCGCGGGCAGCTACCGGCGCCGCAAGGAGACGGTCGGCGATCTCGACATCGTCGTTGCCGCAACCCGCGGTCCGGAGGTGATCGAGCGCTTTGTCGCCTATGAGGATGTCGCGCAGATCCTGGCGCGCGGGCCGACCCGCTCGTCGGTCGTGCTGCGCAACGGCATGCAGGTGGACCTGCGGGTCGTCTCGGCGGCCAATTACGGCGCGGCACTGATGTATTTCACCGGCTCGAAGGCGCACAACATCGCATTGCGCGGCATCGCCGCCGCGCGCGGCCTCAAATTGAATGAATACGGGTTGTTCGACGGCACGCGCCGGGTTGCGGGTCGTACCGAAGAGGAGGTGTACCGGGTTTTCGCGCTGCCCTATATCGAACCGGAGCTGCGCGAAGACCACGGTGAAATCGAAGCCGCTCGGCAGGGCAGGTTGCCGCACCTGGTGACGCCCGCCGATATTCGCGGCGACCTGCATGTGCACACGAGCGAGAGCGATGGCCGCGCTTCGCTGTCGGACATGGTGAAGGCGGCCCGGACGCGCGGCTATGCGTATATGGCGATCAGCGACCACAGCAAGCGTGTGACCGTCGCGCACGGTTTGGACGCGAAACGCCTGGCGCGGCAGAGCGATAAAATCGCCCGGCTCAATGAAACCCTATCCGACTTTACGGTACTGCGCTCGGTCGAGGTCGACATTCTCGAAGATGGTTCGCTGGACCTGCCGAACGAGGCTCTTGCGGGTCTCGATTTCGCGGTTGGCGCGATCCATTCGGCATTCGACCTGCCGCGCGACAAGCAGACATCGCGGCTGCTCAAGGCGATGGACAACCCCCATGTAGCCGTGCTTGCGCACCCGACCGGCCGGCTGATCGAACAACGCGGCGCCTACGACCTCGATATCGAGCGGGTGCTGGCGGGCGCCCGCGAGCGGGGCTGCGCCCTCGAAGTGAACGGCCAACCGGATCGGCTCGATCTCAACGAGTGGCATTGCAGGCTGGCAAAGGAGATGGGGGTGAAGCTGGTGCTCTCGACCGATGCGCACAGCGTCGCGGAACTCGGGTTCATGCGTTACGCGGTCGATCAGGCGCGGCGCGGCTGGCTGGAATCGGACAACATCCTCAACACGCGTGATCTCGCGGGGTTTCGCGCCTCGCTGCGGCGCTAACCGCGGATAAAACGCCGCCAGCCATCCGCGGTCGTGCGCAAAATTGAGCTAAGTCAAGGCCGCGTGCCCGCGCATTACCAAAATCGGCGGCATGGAAAGCGCAACCGTCAGTCGACCCATTAGACAGGCTGTGATCGAGAAGGACCGTGCCCTGTTCTCGCGGCAGCCTAATCTGACCGATTACGCCGCCGTGCGGGCCAATTTCGATTGGTCGTCGGCTCGAACCATGCTCGATGGGCTGCCGGGCGGGCAGGGGCTGAACATCGCGCACGAGGCGATCGACCGTCATGCGCGGGGCCGACGCGCCGACCGGGTCGCGCTGCGCTGGCTGGGCAAGGCCGGAGCGCGGCGGGAGCTGACCTATCGCGATCTGCAGCGAGCCACCAATCGCTTCGCGAACGCGCTCAGCGGGCTGGGTGTCGCTGCTGGCGAGGCGGTGTTCGTCCTGCTCGGCCGCGTCCCCGAATTGTACATTGCCGTCTTGGGCGCGCTGAAGGCGAAGTGCGTCGCCTCGCCGTTGTTCTCCGCTTTCGGCCCAGAGCCGATCGCCACCCGGCTCGACATCGGCGCCGGGAAGGTCTTGGTCACGACCGAGGTGCTCTACCGCCGCAAGGTCGAAGCCTTGCGTCCGAGGCTGCCAAATCTCGGACAGGTGATCCTGATCGATGACGGCCCGCCCATTGCCGGTACGGTGCGGTGGTCGGCGTTGATGATGGCGGCGAGCGAGGAGTTTGTCATTCCGTCCACCGGGCCGGAAGACATGGCCCTGCTGCATTTCACGAGCGGCACCACCGGGCGGCCCAAGGGCGCCATTCATGTCCATGAAGCGGTTGTCACGCACCATGTCACCGGACTTTACGCGCTCGATCTGCACGACGACGACATCTTCTGGTGTACCGCCGACCCCGGATGGGTCACCGGCACGAGCTACGGCATCATCGCCCCGCTGACGCATGGCGTCACAACCCTCGTCGTCGAGGAAGAGTTCGACGCCCAGACCTGGTACGGCGTGCTCGCCGCCGAGCGCGTCACGGTCTGGTACACCGCGCCGACGGCCATTCGCATGATGATGAAGCTCGGCGCGGAGGCTGTCCGCGGTTACGACCTCGGCGCGCTGCGTTTCATGGCAAGCGTCGGCGAACCGCTGAATCCTGAGGCGGTCGTCTGGGGCGTCGAAGCCTTCGGTCAGCCATTTCACGACAATTGGTGGCAGACCGAAACCGGCGGTATCATGATCGCCAATTTTCTGGCTCTGCCCGTCAAGCCCGGCTCGATGGGGCTGCCGCTGCCGGGCATCGACGCGGCGATCGTCGAGCGAACATCCGATGGCGGCGTGCGCGTGATCGACGAGCCGATGGTGCAGGGCGAACTCGCCTTGAAGGCCGGCTGGCCTTCGATGATGCGCGGTTATCTGCACGAGGAAGAGCGTTTCCGCAAATGCTTCGTCGGCCCCTGGTATTTGACCGGGGATTTGGCCAAGCGCGACGCGGATGGCTATTTCTGGTTCGTCGGCCGCGCCGATGACGTCATCAAGTCGTCGGGTCACCTGATCGGACCGTTCGAGGTCGAAAGTACGCTGATGGAGCACCCGGCGGTGGCGGAAGCGGGTGTCATCGGCAAGCCCGATCCCATGGCCGGCGAGATCGTGAAGGCCTTCGTGGCCTTGAAGCCCGGATATGCGGAATCCGAAGGGCTGCGGCGGGAGTTGCTGGGTCACGCACGCCGGCATCTCGGTGCCGCGGTGGCGCCAAAGGAAATCGATTTCCGCGCCAATCTGCCGAAGACGCGCAGCGGCAAGATCATGCGGCGGCTCCTCAAGGCGCGCGAACTGGGCCTGCCTGAGGGCGACATCTCCAGCCTGGAGAGCGACGAGCGATGACGGCCCGGGTGCACCTTGGCCATGACCATGTGCGCCATCTGCTGCGCCAGATGATCCGCATCCGGCATTTCGAATCGAAATGCGTCGAGCTGTACCAGGCGCAGAAGATCCTCGGCTTCCTGCACCTTTACGATGGGGAAGAAGCGGTATCGGTCGGCGTGATGGAGGCTCTGGCGGCGGACGATGCCGTGGTCGCCACCTACCGCGAACATGGTCAGGCCATCGCCCGGGGCATCGGCATGGACGTGCTGATGGCCGAAATGCTCGGCAAACAGGAGGGGTGCTGCCGTGGCCGCGGCGGCTCGATGCACATCTTCGACCGCAAGACCCGGTTCTATGGCGGCAACGCCATTGTCGGCGGCGGCCTGCCGTTGGCAGTGGGTGTTGCCCTCGGCGACAAGATGCAGGGCCGCAACGCCGTCACCGCCTGCTTCTTTGGCGATGGGGCGGTCGATGAAGGCGAATTCCACGAGAGCATGAACCTCGCCTCGCTGTGGCATCTGCCGGTGCTGTTCGTTTGCGAGAACAATCTCTACGCGATGGGCATGGCATTGGAGCGCGCGGAGGCCGAGCCGGGGCTTGCGCGCAAGGCTGCCGGCTACCGGATGACCGGCACGGGTGTCGATGGCATGGATGTCGTTGCGGTGGAAAATGCGGCGCGCAGCGCGGTCGAGCAGATCCGCGCGGGCGGCGGACCGCAGTTCCTCGAATGCCGCACCTATCGCTTCCGCGCCCATTCGATGTTCGATGCGCAGCTTTATCGCACAAGGGATGAGGTCGAGACCTGGCGTCGGAAGGGGCCCATCGCCCGCTTTCAGAGCTGGCTCGTGCAGAACGGGCTGATTGACGCGGTGGAGGTTCACCGGATCGAGACCGAGGCGGATGCGGAAATCGACCGGGCGGTCGATTTTGCCGAGGCGGGCACGCTCGAACCGGTGGAAGAGCTGGAGCGGTTTGTGACAATGGAAGCGGTGCCGGCATGAACGCCGTCGTGACAATCACCTATCGCGAGGCTTGCCGGCAGGCGCTGCGCGATGCGCTGCTGAGTGATCCAAGAACGTTTCTGATGGGTGAGGATATCGGCCGTTATGGCGGCTGCTATGCGGTCACCAAGGGTTTGCTCGACGAGTTCGGCGACGAGCGCGTGCGCGATACGCCGCTGTCGGAAAGCGCCTTTGTCGGCGCCGGGATCGGCGCTGCGATGGTCGGGATGCGGCCGATCGTCGAGATCATGACGGTCAATTTCAGCCTCCTCGCGCTCGACCAGATCGTCAACAACGCGGCGACGATCCCGCATATGTCCGGCGGACAATTCGCCGTGCCCTTGGTTATCCGGATCGCGACCGGCGGCGGGAGGCGAGTCGCGGCCCAGCACTCGCACAGCCTCGAAGGCTGGTACGCGCATATTCCGGGGCTGCGCATCCTGGCGCCGGCGGTGTTGGACGACGCCCGCTACATGCTCGCAGCCGCGCTGAAAGACCCGAACCCGGTGCTGATCTTCGAGCATGTCATGCTCTACAACAACGAAGGCGAACTCGACCCGGCGGTCACAGAAGTTGATATCCACCGCGCCAAGGTGCGGCGCGCCGGCACCGACGTGTCCGTGATCGCCTATGGCAACGGGCTCATCAAAGCGCTGGCGGCGGCCGAGGCGCTGGCGGCTGACGGCATATCGGCCGAAATCATCGATCTGCGGGTGCTGCGGCCGCTCGACACGGCAACGCTGCTCGCATCGGTCGCAAAGACGCGGCGCTGCGTGATCGTCGACGAAGGCTGGAAGAGCGGATCGCTGGCCGCCGAGATCGGCATGCGCATCGCCGAGGAAGGTTTTTTCGACCTCGACGCGCCGCTTCGCCGTATTTGCGGTCGAGAGGTGCCGATACCTTACGCACCGCACCTGGAAGACGCGGCACTGCCCCAGCCTGCTGATATCATCGCCGCAGCGCGTGGCTTGGTACGTCCGGCATGAGCGACTTCCTGATGCCGGCGCTCGGCGCCGACATGGAAGCGGGCACGCTGGTCGAGTGGCTGATCAAACCGGGCGATCGCGTAAAGCGCGGCGATGTCGTCGCCGTTGTCGAAACCCAAAAGGGCGCGATCGAAGTCGAGATTTTCAGCGAGGGGATCGTCTCGGAACTGGTGATCCCGGTCGGGACCAAGGTTCCCGTCGGCAGCCTGATTGCCCGTATCGACGGGACAGGTGAAGCACCTGCGCAGCCGCTACCGCCGTTCGTGCCCGCACCGCCTCCTCCTCCGATCGCAGTGCCGCAACCGGTTGGGTTCCCGCCGGCGATGCCGGTTCGTGCCGCTCAAGGGGTGAGGATTTCGCCGGCGGCGCGCCGGCGGGCTGCCGAGCTCGGGATCGACGCGGCAAAGCTGCCGGGCACAGGTATCGACGGTGCAGTCACTGTCGCGGATGTCGAGGCCGCCGCTGCGCCTTCCGCCGCGCCGCCGCCCGCGATGGCCCCGCCGCGGCGCAAGGGATTTGACGTTTCCGAGATGCGCAAGGCGATCGCCGCCGCGATGGGCCGATCGAAGCGCGAGATTCCGCATTACTATCTCGCCCACACAATCGAGCTCGGCCCGGCGCTCGCCTGGCTGGAAGCCTTTAATGCGGCGCAGCCCGTGCCGAACCGGCTGCTTCCCGCCGTCTTGCTGTTAAAAGCGGCGGCGCTGGGGTTGCGCGAGGTGCCTCAGCTCAATGGCACCTACGTTGACGGCGCGTTTCGCCCAGGCGATGGGATTCACATGGGCTGGGCGATTTCGCTGCGCGGCGGCGGTTTGGTTGCCCCCGCGATACTGGATGCCGACAAACGTCCGTTACCGGAATTGATGGCCGCCATGCGCGATCTCGTCCAGCGCGCGCGAACCGGCGGGCTGCGCAGTTCGGAACTCGCCTCTCCAACCGCCACGGTCACCAGTCTTGGCGAGCGGGGCGCCGAGACGGTAATGGGAATCATCTATCCACCCCAGGTGGCATTGATCGGCTTCGGGGCCATTGTCACTCGGCCATGGGTCATCGACAGCCGTGTTGAGCCCCGTCCGCTCGTGACTGTCAGCCTCGCTGCCGATCATCGCGCGAGCGATGGTCACATCGGCGGGCTGCTGTTGAACGCGATCGAGCGGTTGTTGCAGGAGCCCGAGCAGTTATGAGCGAACCGATCGATAAGCAGACCATCATCGAGATCCTGACTTCGCTCGCGCCGGAAGCCGATTTTGCTGCGCTAAGGGGTGACGAAGACTTGCGCGAAGCGCTCGACCTCGATTCGATGGATTTCATGAACTTCGTCATCGCGCTGCATGAGCGCAGCGGCATCGACATCCCCGAAAGTGACTATCCGAAGTTCCGAACGCTGAATGGCGTCAGCGCTTATTTCACTGGCCAGCAACGATAGTCCCCGAAGCGGAAATGGCGATGTCGATTAGGGGCAATCGCGCGCCCCCTGTCGTCGATACTCGACCGCATATTCCTCGATCATCGTGCGGAGGATACCGCCGATGCGCGCATAGTCGCCTTCATCCAAGTTGGCGAGCGATACCCGTGCCGATGGATGCGACATGCCAAAGCCTTTGCCCGGCAATAGCACGACGCCGGCCTCATCAGCCAGGCGGAGGAGGATTTCGAGCGGGTTCTTGTGGGCAAGAAGCCAATCGACAAAGCCCCGGCCATAGCGCTCGCTGCCGAGGCGTTCAAGATCGAGCAGCGCATAATAGCAGACGCTGTTGGGGTCTGCCGCCACGTCGACCCCGAGGGCCGAATACAGCGCGCGGTAGCGGCCACGAATCAGCCGCTTGACGCCATTTTTATAGTGCTGCTCGCCGTCCAACAGCCCGAAGAGGGCAAACAGGGCCATCTGTACTTGCTGCGGCGTCGATAAGCCGGCGGTGTGATTGAGCGCTACCGCCCGGCTATCGGCGATCAGCCGGTCGATGAACTTCAAACGCGACGGTTCAGGAACCAGCGATGCATAACGCGTTTCCACCTCATGTTGGCGGTCCGGCGATCGCGAGCGGATCATCGCATCGATAACATTGTCGTGCGCCATGGCGACCGCGCCCAGGCGCCAACCGGTCGCGCCGAAGTACTTAGAGAATGAATAGATCAAGACCGTGTTGCGCGGGCATAGCGCGAACAGCGACGTGAAATCGTCGGCGAGGGTCGCATACACGTCGTCGGACAGAACAATCAGATCCGGGCGCCGGGTATGGATGATTTCCGCCATTCGGGAGAGCACCGCGCGGTCAATCTTCACCGATGTCGGGTTTCCCGGATTGACCAGCAGCAATGCTCTGACCTTCGGATCAGTCAGTTTGACCAGTTCGCTCTCGGGGTATTGCCAACCGGCTTCAGGATCGGCAGCGATGGTCATTGGTGTCAGGCGGTAGTCGTTCAGCAGCGGAATTTCCAGATACGGACTGAAGATCGGGGTCGCGACAGCAACCATATCGCCGGGCGCTAACACCCCGTTCGCCCGCAGCGAATTGAACAGATAGGTAATCCCGGCCGTGGCGCCTTCCACGGCACATAAATCGATAGCGAGCTCCGGTGTCGGCCCACCCATTTCTTGACGCAGGTAGCGTGCGACGATCGTTCCGGCGTGTCTGAGGATTCGCACAGGTTCAGGATAGTTACAGCCGAGCACACCCAGCGACAGCTCGTGCACAAACTCGTCGGCATCAAATCCAAAGGCCCTACAGGCATAGGCTAGCCCGGCCGCGAGGAACGAGATGGCGGGTTCTGTGGGTCTCGCCTGCAAAAATGTTCTGAAGCGCACCGCGATGCCGTCGGCCGGCGGTATCGGCGCGACCCCGGCTGGCAATGCGTCATCGCATCGCTCGGCTTCTTGCAACGCAAAGCGGCTGAGTTCGACAAAAGCGTGACGGGGAACCGTCGCAAAAAAGTTTGGATTGCCGCGCCCGGCGTTGAGCATCATGCGCTCGCCGTGGCTCGCAGCGAGCTCGATCAGGCGGTTTTTCAGCTCGAAAGGGCTCAGCCGGCCAAGTTTATCGAGCTCGCTGCGGTCCACGGACACCTGCCGGACGGAGCTGACCGTCGACATGTTCGGTTTGATCCCTCGACTGAACGCTATCTCCGGGTCGTCTCGTCTGGCGGCAAATGGTGCTTGCCGAGCGGCGTTACCGTACTTGCCTGCGGCCCTTGGTCACTTTCGCCTTCGCGAGCGACAAACCGCACCTCGGCACCGACCTCGAGCGCATCGTAGGTGCCGCCGACAACGCTGTTGCGGTGAAAATAGATCTCATGGCCGTCGGAACTGACGATAAATCCGCCATCGCGGTCCGGCAGCAGCCGCGCGATGCGCCCGTGATCGGGCACCGCGTGCAGCTTCACGTGACCCCGGCTGTCGCGGACATGGTCTTCAAGTCGCCGACGCAGCGCGTCGAAAGCGTCGCGCACAGCCACGTGTGCATCCTCATGCGCATGGTTGAAACCGCTGTCGCGGCCGACCACGATCTCCCGGCCCGGTACCACCAGATCGATGCGAACCTCAAACAGGTTGCCCTGCCGGCCATGCCGGTGCCGTGACTCCAGGGTGACGCGGCAGGCGGTTATCCGGTCGAAGAACTGCTCCAGCTCGGCCGCGCGCCGACGAATCTGCGCCTCCAGCGGAGGTGACGGGTCCATGTGGCGAAACGTGATGTGCAACGGTACTTGCATGGCATTTCTCCTCGGGGCCCGGCATCAGCGCGCGCTCTCGCTTCCGGCGGTTTGCATCGGCGGTCTGGCGTCATCGCTGCGGAAAGGGAATATCGCGTAAGAAGCGCGGTGCCCTTGACCTGGATCAATACGCTGCCGCGGCGACCGAATGCACACCATCCGATCTTTTCAGCACGTCGCCTCCCACTGCCCGGGTCACACTCGCCGTTCTGGCTGTGAAGCGGCGTTGCGCGGATCCGTTCAGCTAGGCGGCAAGCGCCGTCGTCTCATTGGGCGGCGCGATGCCCCCAAGCATCGACTTTTTAAGCTTTTCGACGGCGCGCACTTCGAGCTGCCGAATTCGCTCGCGCGAGACATGAAAGCGCTTGCTCAATTCTTCGAGGGTCAGCGGCTCATCGCGCAGATGCCGTTCGCGCACGATCTCACGCTCTCGGGCGTCGAGACGCACCAGAGCGTCTCCCAGCAGCTTATGGCGCTGTGACCGTTCATCGGCTTCTGCAAGCAGCTCGTCCGGGGTGGGGCCGTCATCAGCAAGGCGATCAAGCCACTCGGTTTCGCCGTCTTCTGATATTGTCACGTTCAGCGAAAGATCAGCACCGCTCATCCGCCGGTTCATCTCAACAACGTCATTGGCGGGGACATCAAGCTCCGTCGCGATCGTTTGAACCGCGTCCGCCGACAGTTCGCCGAAATCGTTCTCGCCCAATCGAGCCTTCATCTGGCGCAGATTGAAAAACAATTTCTTCTGCGCACCTGTTGTGCCCATCTTGACGATCGCATTGGAGTGCAGGACGTATTCCTGGATTGCCGCGCGGATCCACCACATCGCGTAGGTCGCGAAGCGGAAGCCGCGGTCGGGATCAAACTTCTCCGCGGCCTGCATCAGCCCGACATTGCCTTCTGCCACCAAGTCAGCAATCGGCAAGCTGTAGCCGGCGAAGCCCCGCGCGATCTTGATCACCAAGCGCAAATGGCTCCCGACGAGGTCGCGCAGCGCGGCGTTGTCGGCATGATTCCGCCATGCCCGGGCAAGCGCCTGCTCGCGTTCCGCCGTGAGCATCGGAAACCGTTTTGCCTCGGCAATAAAAAGGGCAAGGGAGTCCCATCTGTTTTCGATCGTCACTGTCATCTCATCTTGCTTCAGTAATGCACCGCGCGTTCGCAAGCGCCGCGCGTCTCAAGGCTCCGGAAACGGAGAGAGCAACGGCGGGCTGGGATTTGAGCGCTGGGCGTTGCCGCAGATATAGTGAACGTAATAGGAACTTTCAAGGTCCCTGACCGCTCTACGCCGGTATTTTCGGCACGCCGCGGCGAGGCCGTCTTGACCTGGCTCGATCCGCTGGCTGACGAGGCGCCTTGCCGGCCGGCCGAGCCAAACCACGCTCGGATTGACGTGGATCAAGGCAGCCCGCCTTCTGCAAGGCATCAATTCCCGAACGGAAGACGGCCCGATCACCGGAGGGCCATTCCACTGCCATTAAGAGGCGTGCCGTTGTCACAGTCGGGAACCGCACGAAGCCGCGTCTGGGCCGCAAGCGTGACAGGCGGCGCCGCGTTCGTCCTTTTGCTGCTGCTGCTGATGCCGGGGGACCTTGCTTCGGCGATCGCGATACTGGCGGCGACCGCGCTTGGCGCCGCTCTTCTCGCGGCGTGGCTGATGCGGCGCGGGAGCCCGCCGCGCTCGGCCTGGGGCGTCGGCTGCTTCATCAACGGCTTGTTGAGCACCGCCGTTGCCGTCGGCGCTCGCGTCCAAAACGACCTGTGGATGAGCCAATCCCACTACGCAGAAGACCTCGACCGGGCATTCGGCTCGGTCGCTCACTTTGTCTCGGCATTGGCGGCGCGGGTCGGGATCATTGCCTTGATCCTCGCCGCCGCCCTGTTTGCGCTCAGCTATTGGCTGCTCAACCCGCCGCACCGCAAAGCGTGACGACGCGGGGCGGCTGGCCGCGGCCGGCCGGCTTCGCCCGTCCATCCAAAATTTCTGGAGACTTCCATGCTCGCCATCCCGCTCGAAAAGCTGGCCTACATCATCGTCAAGGCGCGCGAATACGACGCGGAAGTGCCGCCGGTCGACGAGGAGTCCGGCTCCAATCCGTCCGATGATGCCGATCGCGATGTGCTGCAGGAAAGCCCGGAAAACGTGACATATCAGGAGCTGGCAGACGCCATTGACGGTCTCAGCGAACTGGAGCGCATCGAGCTCCTGGCGCTCACTTGGCTTGGCCGCGGCGATTACAGCAAGGAGGAGTGGCGCGACGCACTCCGGGAAGCCCGCCAGGTGCACGACGAAAAGGAAACCGATTACCTGATCGGTACGCCATTGCTCGCGGATTACATCGAGGAAGGATTGTCGCAGCTCGGCTATTCGATCGAAGATTACGAGATCGGCCGGCTCTAGCCACGTTCCGCGAGGAACCGGATTCAGCGTCGGGCCTGCGCCTACGGCGGCGCGCTTTGGCGCCGGTACTGGCGGCGCAATCGGATCAGGCCGGCTTCGATGCGGACAAAGGTCAGGCTCTTGCGTCGGATTCGCGACAGATCGAGGCCCAGGCCCTGCGCCGCCGCCATCACCACCGCCAGCGGCGGCGGGTCTGCCTTCGGCCAGAACGGCCGCAACTCGCGCAGGAAAATATTCGCCGTAACCGGCCCGATCCCGTGGAAGGCGCGCAGGCGTGTTTCCAGATCGGCGGCGTCGTGGGCGATTTCGTGCACCCGCCACAGGCTGCCGTCATACTCGTCGACGAGCTGTTGGCAATCGCGCAGAATCTGGTCCGACTTGCTGAAGTCGTAGCGAACGTATCCGCCCTCGCGCATGACCGGGTTGACCAGGAAGTCCCATCCGGCCGCGAGAATGCTGCCCGGCGTCGTCAATTCGTGGTCGCAGAAGGCCTGGTAGGTGCGCCGTGCGATTGTTTCGGCGATATGACCTCCGTACAGCAGGCTGGCGAGAAACCAGCGAAAAAGCTGATCCTCGGTGCCGCTCGCCAAGTCGATGCCCAATTCTTCCGAATAGAGCGGGCTGTGCTTCAGCTGCGTTCGAGGCGACGGGGTCGCACTGACCATCGGACGGGCCTGCAATCCGCGGCCGCTGCAACGTAACCGCATGGACGAACGCGTCTTATGCTGCGGACTCCATATGCCTTACGAGAATGTGGTCGTTGACTGCCCGTACTCCGGGTGTCGTCTCCGCGGCTACGCGGACTGCTTTGCGTTCGGTTTCGGAGCCGCTGAAGCCCCACAAGTCGACGATGCCGTCGTTCACGGTCACATTCAGAAGGCCGGTGTGAGCCCAGCTTTGCATCTTCAGTTTTTCCATCAGCTTGTCGCGAATGGTGGTATCCGGCAGCGGGATCTCGAGCCTGGTTCCGCTGCTGGCGAAGGCCTGTACAAGATTGGCCCGGGTGACAATTCCGACAAGTTGTCCGTCCCTTACAATGGGCACGCGCTTGATCGCATTCTTCTCCATGGTCATCGCAATTTCGTGCAGCGGCGTATCCGGCGTCGCGGTAATGACAGCCTGGGTCATCACGTCGGAGATTTTGATGCCGTGCGTTTTGATGTAGTCGGCCGCAAGAGCCTGATCTTCGGCCACAAGCAACAGCCACCAGGACCGCCGTCGTTCCGTTCCGATCTCAGACCGATGGATCAAATCACCCTCGCTCACGATCCCGACCAGCTTGCCTGCATCGTCGACAACGGGAACAGCACTGATCCCGCGCCTCAGAAACAGCTTGGCGATGTCCTTGACCGATGCATTGGGCCTCACCGTGATGACCGGCGATACCATGATGTCACTGGCCTTCATGATCTTTGCCTCCCTTCATCTGCAGAACGCTGGGGTGTCGCGAACGGAAGAGGCTTCGCAGGCTTGCGGCGGGCTTATTCCCATATCGCGCGCATCCGGGCTGCGTGCGCAGCCCGGGTGGCCTGACCGGTACGCGAAAGCACCGCTCTTATTCCGCAAGGATCAGGATGCAGCCTTCACCTCGATCTTCTTCTCGGGCTTGATCGCCTCGGGCTTCTTGGGCAGCGTTACCGTCAGCACGCCCTTCTTGAAGCCCGCCTCGATTTTGTCGGCGTCCACACCCTCCGGCACGGCGAAGCGGCGCTCGAAAGAGCCGAAACGGCGTTCGTGCAGGTAATAGCCCTTCCGCTCCTCTTTCTCTTCCTCCTTCTCACCCTTGATCGTCAAGTTGCCGTCGGTGATCTTCACTTCGATGTTCTTCTCGTCCATACCGGGAAGCTCAGCCGTGATTTCATAGGCTGTCTCTTTCTCCACGATGTTCACGGCGGGCTCGGCGGCCCAGCGAGACGCGCGTCTCCACAACGGCTCGATGTCGAACAGCGAGCGGGGGAAAGGCGATCGCCAGACTCCCCGGTCGAAATCCTCGAAGAGCCGATCGATTTCGCGGCGCAGGCTCTCGAACGGGCGCCACGCCTGCAGCGCGGTCTCGCGCGATGGAGCCTTTTCTTCAATCTCCACGGGTACGTTGCTGGTCGCTTCGGCCATCGGCAGGTCCTCCTTCCGGAATCGAAACCGGCCAGTTCATGTACCCGTCGGAATCTCCCTACATTGACCTGGATCAAGGCCGTGTCGGGCCCGGCCGATATGGTGTGCGCATGCCCATCATCGGGATCGATCTTGGCACGTCGCATTCCGCTGCCGCCGTCGTGCGCGGCGGCCGCGTGGTCGACGCCGAGTACCGTGAGGCCGCGGGCGGCAACCGATAAGGCGAGTTCGGAACTGTGGCCGAGCCGCGTGACGACGACGAGGTGCCCGGCGTGCCGCGCGACGCGCAGCCATCGGGGCGCAGCGTGTCGTCACCTGACCCGTCGGGTTATGCCCCTGGTGCGCCCGGTATACCGCCGACCTGGACGAGCAGCGCCAAGGACATGGTCGGCTGTGCGCTGGGCCCGGCGCGGCTGTGGTTTACGATCGGCTTTGGCATCATCAACGAGGTCTATTACCCGCGGGTCGATCTGCCCCAGATCCGCGATCTCGGCTTCATCGTTGCAGGGCCGGGTGGTTTCTGGTCGGAGGTCAAGCGCCAGGCCCGCCACAACGTGCAAACCCTGGCACCCGGCGTGCCGGCGGTGCACATCGTGCACGAGCACGCGCGCTACACGCTGCGATTGCGGGTCACCCCTGATCCGCGCCGCGATGTCCTGTTGATCGAATGCAGGCTGGAAGGGGGAAGCGAGCTTTCCCTGTATGCGCTGCTGGCGCCGCATCTCGGCGCGACCGGCCGCGGCAACATTGCCGCCGTTGACCGCTATCGTGGCCGCCGCGTGCTGTGGGCCGAGCAGGGCCCGTTTGGTCTGGCACTTGCCGCGGTCGACGTCGGCGCGCGAGACGCGTTTCGCCGCGCCAGTGCCGGCTATGTCGGCGGCAGCGACGGCTGGCAGGATTTCAATCGCAACGGCGCCATGACCTGGCAATTTGCCACCGCCGGCCCCGGCAACGTGGCGCTGATCGGCGAGTTGCCCCGCCAGGCAGTGCTCGGGCTCGGGTTCGGCAGCGGCCGTGAAGCCGCGGCGACGTTGGCGGTGTCCAGCCTGATGCAGCCATTCGAGGACATCCTGCAGCACCAGATCGCCGATTGGGCCGGCTGGCAGGCCCGCTGCAGCGAGCGCAGCTCGGTGCCGCTCGATGTTCCCGCATCGATCCGTGAGCAGTTCGCGGTTTCGGCGATCGTATTGCGGGCGCATCTCGACAAGACCTATCCCGGCGCGATGGTCGCCAGTCTCAGCGTGCCGTGGGGCGATCATGGCGACGAGCGCGGCGGCTATCATCTCGTGTGGCCCCGCGACCTGGTCGAGTGCGCCGGCGCGCTGCTCGCACTTGGCGCCGAGGTCGAAGCCAGCGACACGCTGCGCTACCTGATCGCCACGCAGAACGAAGATGGCCATTGGTACCAGAACCAATGGCTCGGCGGCACTCCGTTTTGGCAAGGTGTACAGCTTGACGAGAGCGCATTTCCGGTGCTGCTCGCGAGCGCCCTGCACGAACGCGGCCAGCTCGGCAGTATCGCGGTCGTCGACATGGTGCGCCGAGCGCTTGGCTATATTGCCCGCACTGGTCCTGCGAGCGATCAGGACCGTTGGGAGGAGGACGGAGGGATCAATCCGTTCACCCTCGCCGTATCGATCGCCGCGCTGGTGACGGGCGCCGAATTCCTGACCCCGCCGGCGCGCGGCTGGGCGCTGGCCCTGGCCGATTTCTGGAACGCGCAGATCGAGGCCTGGTCGACGGTCGCAGGCGGACCGCTGGCGGAACGCCTCGGAGTCTCAGGCCACTACACTCGGGTCGCGCCGCGCCAAATCCTGACCGATCCCGACGCCGGCCCCGGATCAATTCCGCTCTACAACCGCCGCGGCGATCCAAGCAAGATCGCGGCAGAGCAGCAGGTCAGCACCGAATTTCTCCAGCTCGTGCGGTTTGGCCTGCGCCGAGCCGATGACCCGCTGATCCGTGCCTCGGTGAAGGTTGTCGACGCCGTGCTTAAAACCGATACCCCCCGCGGTCCCGTATGGCACCGCTACAACGGCGACGGCTATGGCGAACGCGCAGACGGTGCTGCGTATGACGGCACCGGCATCGGCCGAGGGTGGCCGTTGTTGACCGGCGAACGGGGCCATTACGAACTCTGCGCCGGCAATGATCCGCTTTCCTATCTGGAGGCGATGGCGGCGATGGCCAGCCCCGGAGGCATGATCCCCGAGCAGGTTTGGGATGCCGAACCAATCCCCCGGCGCTGGCTGTACCCGGGCAGCGCGACCGGTTCGGCGATGCCGCTGGCGTGGGCTCATGCGGAGTTCATCAAGCTCTTGGAATCGCGGCAGCGCGGCCGCCCGTTTGACCGGCCGCGCGCGGTGTGGGAGCGCTACGGAGGCCGGAAACTGCCGGCACATCATGCTTTCTGGTGGCGGCATGCGCCGGTCGCCACAATGGCAGCCGGCGTTCGGTTGGTTATTGCACTGACCGAGCCGGCGATCATCCATTGGGGCCATGGCGGCTGGCATGAGGTGAACGACGTTCCGACGGGTGACACGGAGCTGGGCTTTCATGCCGCAGAACTCGACACTTCGCTGTTGCCGCCGGGCACACGGATCGACTTCACCTGGTGCGACACCAACGGATGGCACGGCAGCGATTACGCAGTCCGCGTTATCGGTGACTAGACCGGGCTGCTGACGGCGCGTCGATTGACCTGGATCAGAGCGGACGCCGGCGCGGCGTGCAAGCGTCCGGCGGTTGATCGGTGTGCTCGCGCAACCGGATCTGGCACGGACAACGCGCCGGGCCCAAAAGCCTAGCCGGTCCGGTCGTGCAGCGGCCAACAGGAGCGCGCTATGCAGTCGGTTCTCGGCTCTGAAAAGCTCTCGAACGAGCAGACACAGGATCCGCCCACACCCGAAGAAGTGCCGGTGTCGCCGGAGCCGCGACCGGAGCGGCCGCAGGAACGACCCTATTCGCCGGAAGTGCCACCAGAGCAGCGGCCGCAGGAGGCACCTTACCAGCCTGAACCGCTTCCCGAGCAGCCGACCGAGTTCCCGATCGAGCCGACCGAGTTCTAGGGATCGACGATCCCCCGCCACAGGCCGATCCAGCAACGTTACGGCAGCGTGCGCCGCAACAACTCGAACGCGACGCGGGGGCAAATCGGCGACGCTGGTTGACCTGGATCAAGGACCTGAGCATCGGCCGGCGCCTTCATTCGAGACGGATGAAGGAGGATGACCATGAGCTCACTTCCCGTACTCGACAGCACCGTCCAGAAGACACACGAATGGCTCAAGGACATCACTGAGGGGCTCGGCTTTCCGAATGAAAAATCCGCGTTTGCGGCACTGCGGGCAACGCTGCATGCCCTGCGCGACCGGCTGCCGCGCGAGAATGCGGTCGCGCTCGGAGCCCAGCTGCCGATGATGATCCGCGGCATGTACTACGAAGGCTGGGATATCCAGCAAAAGCCAAGCCGCGCGCGTCATCAACAGGAGTTCTTTGATCTCGTTGCCGCCGAACTCAAGGATCACACCGAGTTGCGCGATACTCGGCGCGTTACCCGGATCGTGTTCGGCGTACTCGGCAAACAGTTAAGTTCCGGCGAGATGGAAAAGATCTCACAAAGCTTGCCGCAGGATATCCGTGATCTCTGGATGGCGCCGGCGGAGAAGCGCCCTGTCCGCGAAATCATGTCCAAAGACGTAACCTGGGTTGATCCGGATATGTCCTTGCAGGACGCGGCCCAGAAGATGCGAGATCTCGACATCGGCTGCCTCCCGGTCGGCCAGAATGACCGCCTGGTCGGCATGGTGACCGACCGCGACATCGCCTGCCGCGCCGTGGCGCAAGGTTACGATGCGAAGGCGAAGGTGGCCGATGCGATGTCGAAGGGTATTACATTCTGCTTTGACGATCAGGATGTCGCCGAGGCCGCGCATCTGATGGAACGGAAGCAAATTCGCCGCCTGCCGGTGTTGAACCGTCACAAACGGATGGTCGGGATGTTGTCACTCGGCGATATTGGCGCGCACGCGTCGCACCAGCTGACCGGCAAGCTGGTCGAGGCGGTGGCGAAACATCCTGCCCGATGAATTCAGTCCAAAGACAGGGGCCGGCAAGCTGTAGATACGACTTGCCGGCCTTACCTTTCACCACAGCAGAAAAATGCGCGGCGCTGCTGGTTACAGCCGGCCGATTTCGTAATCATTAATAGAATAGCCGAGCTGCGATAATCCTTCCTCAATATAGTCGCCAAGAAGCGGTGTACCGACGAGGTAATCGGTTTCCTTCGCGTCATGGACGCGGCGGGCTTCCCGCAAGGCCTCCCGCCATTCCTCCTTCGCATAGTCGCCGCGGCCGAGCCATGTGAGCGCCAGAAGCTCAATGCGCTCCAAATCGCTCAATCCGTTGATTGCGTCGACCAGCTCCTGGTAGGTCGGGTTTTCGGAACCTTCCTCAAGCACATCGCGATCGGCATCATCGGATGGGTTGGAGCCCGGCTCTTCGTCCACCGGCGGTACCTCAGCATCGTATTCGCGCGCTTTGATGATGATATAGGCCAGCTTTTCGAGGGGTATCGTAAGCATGAACGTCTCCAGAAATTTTGGCTGGACGGACGAAGCCGGCTGGCCGTGACCCGCCGCCCAGCGTCGTCACGCCTTGCCGTGCGGCGGGCCGAGCGCCGAGCCCAAACGGCAATCGAGCCGGGATCACGGAGCGGAGCGCAATCCTTGCCACCGCGGCCCGGATACCAACTACCTCCGTAGTGCTTTTGCCACCGTCTGCCCTTGATTCAGGTCAACTGCGGTGGCCGCCGTCGGGTGGGGTCCGCGCCGATCGGGCGCATTGAGCTACATCAAGGCGCGACCGAACCGGGATGCCCAAGCTTGGTCGTTGCTCGGCTTGGGAAGAACCCGAGGGCCTATGACCGTAGAGACAGACCTGCTGCGACGTGTGCGGGAAAAGCTGCGCGCGGATACCGCGATCGGCTTTGACGAAGCCTCGATCGTCTTGGCGATCTCCGACGGTGCTTTCTTGGTTGATGGCGAGGTCGATACGGTTTCGATCAAGCGCCGGCTGTTGCGCGCTGCCGCCGCAGCGGTCGCACCCCGGCCGATCATTGATCGTCTTCACGTCCATCCGGCCCAGGCGATGGCTGACGGCATGATCGGCGACCTCGTCCGTGACGCGTTGATCGACGAGCCGGCCCTTGCCGATTGCCGTCTTCGCCTGTGGAGCAAGGGCGAGTTCGAGCTGGTGCGCGATGCGCTCTCGGCCACCGGCGCTATCGACATTCGTGTAGAGAACGGCGTTGTCACCCTTGACGGCGAGGTTTCCGGCCTCGGCCGGAAACGGCTTGCCGGGGCGCTTGCCTGGTGGGTTCCGGGCAGCCGCGATGTGATCAACGGGCTCGGTGTCGCCCCGCCGGAGGAGGACAATGATGCCGAGATCACCGATGCCGTGCGGCTGGTGCTCGAGAAAGACCCGTTCGTAAACCCGGATCAGGTTCGGGTGACCACGGTCAACGCTGTCGTGACGCTCGACGGCGCCGTGCCGACGCCGTCGGGGCGCGACATGGCCGAACAGGATGCCTGGTACGTCTTCGGCGTCGAGGACGTCGTCAATCGCATAGAAATCGAGTGACACCTAGTGTGGCGGATTTGACGTTCGCACGGGTTTGGTGGCGGCCGCGCTTGCGAACTTCAAATCCACGGCCACACCAGCTTTTTTCAACATAGCTCCGGGTGCTTTCGAATCCGAAATTCGCGCTCAACCTCACCCCAAGATATGGCGAATCTCGGATTCGGCACACTAGCGACCAACCCGCGGAGAGACGGCCGATGCAAGTGATCCTGACCGCATCCGATCTTGCCGCGATGCCAAGCGCCCTTCGGCAGGAGCTGCTTACCTACTTGGCGGCGCGCCGCAAGGGCGGCGGCACGCGGCAAGCTGTTGTTGGTAAAGAAGCGACATTTCAGGGGCTGGCGGCGCTCGACCGCCCGGCGGTCATCGCACTGGTTCGCGATGTCAGCTTTGGTCACGAACTGAAGGGCCTTCACGATCTGCTCGAGGCGCTTTCCTACGAGA
>JASHNY010000167.1 GCA_030041385.1 Alphaproteobacteria bacterium | reverse complement strand
ACCGCGGGCGGCGCGGGAGGCGGCACGCGCAGGTCGAGCGGCACCGGGGTCACCCGTTCGGGGCGGTCGCGCTCGCCGGTGGACAGGTAGTACCAGGTGCCATAACCGCACAGGGCCAGAATCAGCGCGATCAGCACCATCGCTCCGCCGGGCAGGCTGCGCTCGCCGAGCGGCACTGGCAGCGACAGGTCCGGGCGGGTGGTCAGGCTCGACGCTTCGCCCTTGAAGCGGTTGAGCACGGCCTCCTCGTCGAGGCCCAGATGGCGCGCGTAGGCGCGGATGAACCCGATCGCGTAGGCCGACCCCGGCAATTCGTGCGAGCGGCCCTGCTCGAGCGCGACCAGATAGGCGGGCTTGATGCGCAACGCGGCGCCGACATTGACCAGATCAAGATCGAGGTCTTCGCGCCGCTCGCGCAGCATCTCCCCGACAGAGCGGAGACGCGGCTGCAGCCGCGCCGGGTCTTCCGCCCCGTCGTCGGCGAAAGGCGCCCTTATTCGCTGGAACAACGCCACGGAATGCTCTCGCTTTCGCGGCATTTTAAGCCCAGCTTGCGGCGATGTCCAACTGCCCGCCGCGGCGTGCCAGCGGCAACACCGCGCGGTCGCAAGCGGAATCGTCGGCAGGGTGCAACCATCCGCCGCAATGCGCGTTAACGATTAGCAATCGGCTGGCCTTTGGCAAACAAGAGGAGGGGAAGCATGTCTCGTGGACTACGCCTTGCCGCCGCCTTCGTCGCCGCGCTCGGCACCGGTTGGGGAATGTCCGCGCCCGCATCGGCCGCGGGCGGGGTAACGGTCGGTACGCTGAGTTGCAATGTGCAGAGCGGCTGGGGTTTCGTCTTCGGTTCCTCGCGCGCGCTCAACTGCGTCTTCCACAGCGCTACGGGCCGCAACGACCACTACGTCGGACGCATCTCGAAATGGGGCGCCGATATCGGCTACACCCAGGGCGGCGTCTTGATCTGGGGCGTCATCGCGCCAAGCGCCGATGTCGGCCCGGGCGCCTTGTCGGGCGGCTACGCCGGCGGGACGGCGAGCGCCACGGTAGGCGTCGGGCTCGGGGCCAACGCGCTGATCGGCGGTTCCAATCATTCGGTCGCCTTGCAGCCGCTCAGCATCGAGGGCAATCGCGGCCTCAACGTCGCCGCCGGGATCGCCTCGATCACGCTGCGATACGCCCCCTGAGCGCCCGCGGCAGGTCGGCTGGGCGCGGGTGGTCCGGGTTAAGTCCCATCCCCGCGGCCAGGCGTGACCTGGCCGTCCGCCGAGCCGCGGGACCAGGGTCCGGGATCTAGACGCCCCAACCCTCGGCGATGTTCGGAACCGCCGAGCGGTGGTGCGCCGCAGCCGGACGCGACGTGCCGCCAAGCCCGTCGATTTCGGCAAGACGCCGGTCGAGGTCGATCTCGCAATGCGAGACGATCTCGAGCCGCGAGTCTTCGAGCGCGCTGCCGCGGCGCGGCCACAGCCACCGCCACTTGGCCACGGCCTCGTCGCGCCGCCGCAGGAGCCGCTCGATGTCGCCGCGGTAGAGCTGCACCACCGCGCCGAGCCAACGGCTCAGCAGCGGCAGAGGCGCGGCGGCGCCGGGGGCAAAGCGATCGAGCATGCGGGCGACATCGGCGCCGGGATACCAGGTCTCGCCGGTGACCCAGCGGTTGGTCGTGAACAGGCGCACCGGCTCGCCGCCTGCATCGACGGCAATGCCGACGAGGTGAGCGACCCGGTCGCTGCCGCCGCGCCTTGACGGCGCCGCCTGCGGCGGTGTCGAGGCGTTGGCGACCGCATGCTCCGGAAACAGCAGCGGGGCAACCCCGCGCGGCATCCCATCGGCGCGCAGAAACAGGTGAAAATGCCCGCATTCGGCCCGGCCGGCAGGGTGACCGGCGAACCCTGCAGCTTGCGGCGGCGCCGCGACCGCGTGGCTATGATAAAAATACTGGGCGTGGCTGACCGGATCGTAAACCTCGCCCTCGGGATAGCGCTGCCACGGCACCGGCACGGCGTCGGCGGCGCCGCCGGCCATCGCCTCCCGGACCGGGGTGCTGCCTCTCGCAGCCAGTTCCCGCCGACATTCGCGGATCGCCGCTGCCGCCTCGCGCGCTCGCCCGTTCACCCCGCCCCCTGTCCGTCTGATACGCGAACGAACCGTGTCCGGCGGTAGAATAGCTATCGGCGCGACGGCGACAAAGCGGCATTGCTCGCGGTCCAAGTCACGGCCTGTTGGAGCACCTTGTCGAGGGCGGTGTTGATGGCCGCAACGACCTGGGGAATCGCGTTGGCCGCCGCCGGTTCCTGATCGCGCAACAGGGTCTGCGCGACGATCGTCTGGGCCGGCAGACGGACCAGCTTGAGCATGATCGCCACCTGGGCTCGGGGCGGGCCGTTCGGCGAATCGTAGACCGCCTCGAAATCGCGCAATTCGGGTTCCAGCCGGTAATTGCCGCTGATGCTCAGCGAGTCCGCCGCCACCGCAGCGAAGGCGCCGCTGTTTTCGAGCGAGTCGATAAGCGCGTCGTGCACCAGGGTCGGCGCCCGGTCGGTCCACTCGGCGCCGCCGTAATAATCGATCGAGACCGGGGTGTGGCTGAGCGCAATGCGGGCGGTGTCGATCCCGCCCGGCGCCGCCACCGAACCGACGATCAGCACGGGTCCGTGCGCGCTGGGCAGGTCGGTGGGGAAGCGGGTCACCGCCGTCACGCGATAGAGCTGGCGCTGCGGCGGCGTCGGCAGCAGCCCGCCGCAACCCGCCGCGGTAACCGCCAGCACGGCGAGGATCGGCGCAGCGCACCGGCGCAGCCACGCGCTCATTGCGGGCGATATCCTTCGCGGCGATCGCCAAAAAGCAGGCGCGAGGGATCGCGCTCGACCTCCGCCTCGAGCCGGGTCAGCCCGGCGACGAGAACCCGCGTCTCGCGCAGCAATTCGTTGAATGCAACGAGCGTATGATCGTCGAAATTGCGGGCGGACGAGCGGGCCTGATCGGCGAGCCGCCCGACCGCCTGGCTCGCCTTGTTGACCCCCGCAGCGGTCGTGTCGAAGCGGTCGAGAGAGCGCGACAGGCGATCCTTCAACCCGTCGCGCTCCATATAGCTGGTGTCGACATCGTGCAGCAATTTGTTGAGCGAACCGAGCGCGGTATTGCCGTTCTGGGCGAGCTTGGCGAAGTCCTTGTCGTGAGCCGCGAGTTCGCCGGTGATCCGGCTGGTGTTGTCGAGAATTTGGGAGATCGCCTGGCGGTTCTGGCGGTTGAGGATGGCATCGAGCTTGGTGCCGATACGGGTCAGCTGGTCGAGCAGGATCGGGCCGCGGGCGGACAGGCTGGCAAGCGTCGAGCGCCGCGAGGCGATCACCGGATAGACCTCGCCCTCCTTGGCCACAAGCGGCGGCGCGGCCTCGGTGCCGCCCGAGATCAGGATGTACGAGATGCCGCTGAGGATGTTGGTTTCGACATTGGCCGCCGCATCCGCCTTGATGACGACCTTGTCCTCGATCTCGACCGTGACCCGGATCTGCTCCACGTTGTGCGGATCGATCTCGATATTGAACACCCGGCCCACCGGGATGCCGTTGTATTCGACCACGGCGCCTTTGCTCAGACCCGTGACCGCGCCGCGAAAGTAGATGTCGTAGCGGGTGAAATGCGTCGTCAGCTGAACGCCGCCGAGGTACAGCGCCCCGACGAAGCCCAGAAAGATCATCGCCAGGACGAATGCGCCGACCGCGACGTAAGGTGCTCGGGTCTCCATCAGCGTCCTTGCTCCGCTATCGGTAGGCGGGAACTTGCATCGGGTCGCCGGCTTCGCGCCGCGCCTCGGCCGCCTGGGCGGCGCGGCCGCGCGGCCCATGGAAATAGGAATGGATCCAGGGATGACCATCGCGCAGATGCGCGGCCAATGTATCGACGCGGATTTTGCCGTCGACCAGTACCGCGACCCGATCGCAGATGGCGTAGAGGCTGTCGAGATCGTGCGTCACCAGAAACACGGTGAGGCCCATGCTGGATTTGAGATCGCGGATCAGCTGGTCGAACTCGGCCGCACCGATCGGATCGAGCCCCGAGGTCGGCTCGTCGAGGAACAGGATCTCCGGATCGAGCGCAAGCGCGCGCGCCAGGCCGGCTCGCTTGCGCATGCCCCCCGAAAGCTGCGACGGCAGCTTGTCGGCCGCATCCGCCGGCAGCCCGACCAGGGCGATCTTGCAGGCGGTGATTTCGCTCAGCAGCCGATCCGGCATCCGGCAGAATTCGCGGATTGGAACCTCGATGTTCTGCGCCACCGTCAGCGCGCTGAATAACGCCCCGTCCTGGAACAGCACGCCCCAGCGCCGCTCGATCGCGCGCCACTCATCCTCGCTTGCGGTGAGCATGTCGTGCCCGAGCACCTCGATCGTCCCGGCGGCCGGGCGGTTGAGCCCGACGATCGTGCGCAACAGCACCGATTTGCCGGTCCCCGATCCGCCGACGATGCCGATGATCTCGCCGCGCCGTACTTCGAGGTCGACGCCATTGTGGACGATGTGTTCGCCGAAACGAGTGACCAGCCCATGCACCCGGATAACGAACTCCTCCGACCCGTCCGTCACGTCAGATCCCCAGCGCCGAAAACACCACCGAAAACGCCGCGTCGGCGACGATGACGAGAAAGATCGTTTCGACGACCGACTGGGTGGTTAGCCGACCGACGCTTTCCGCGCTTCGGCTCACGTTGAACCCTTCGTAACACCCGACCATCGCGATTATTGCGGCGAAAAACGGCGCCTTGATAACGCCGATCCACAGCGTCCAGTTGCCGACCGCATATTGCAGTTGGCGCAGAAACTCTGGAATCGTGATGCCCAGCGCCGCCCGGCACATCAAGGCTCCGCCCAGAAGCCCGGTGAAATCGACGAAGAAGACCAGCAGCGGCAGCGTCAATACCAGCCCCAGCAGGCGCGGCAGCACCAGTATCTCGATCGGGTCGAGGCCGAGCGTATGCATCGCGTCGATCTCTTCGGTGACGATCATCGTGCCGAGTTCGGCGGTGAAGGCGCTGCCCGAGCGGCCGGCGATCACGATCGCCATCATCAAGACGCCGATCTCGCGCAGGATGCCGACGCCGAGCAGGTTGACGTTGTAGATCTCGGCGCCGAACTGCCGCAGCTGGTCGCCGCCCTGGTAGGCGATGACGATGCCGATCAGAAACGACAGCAGGCCGGTGATCGGCATCGCGTCGAGCCCGGTGCGCTCCATCTGCGCTACGATCGCGGTCCAGCGCAGCCGGCGCGGATGCCGCAGCAGCCGCGCGATCGTCGCCGACACGATCCCGGTGAACCCGAGGATGCGATAGCCGCGGTGCAGCAACAGCAGGGTGATCTCGCCGATCCGCGCGATGAACCCGACGAAGGTATAGTGCATCGGCCGCGGGTGCGGGTGCGCCACGTGATGCCCGGTCTGGCGGACGTGGTCGAGCAGCGGCTTCAGGTTCGGCCGCAGATTGGCGACGACGACGCTGTTGCCGAGCGCGGCGAGGGCCTGCTCGGTACGCAGCAGCAGCCAGGCGCCAGCCGTGTCGAGCCGCTCTAGATGGCCGAGATCGACGGTGACCCGCGCATCGTGCGGCAGGGCGAGCGCATCGAGCGTGCGGTCGAGCTCGGCGGCGGTCGCCACCAGCCAATCGCCGTCCGCCCTGAGGACGAATACATCCGACTCGTCGGTGGATAATAATGTAGCAGCCGGCGCCATGTGTCGGCGATGCTCGCTGATTGACCTGGGCGGAGGGCTCGACCCTTCCCAACTACGCGAAAACCGGCTATCCCGCAATGCAGAGCTTGTAAACCGGCGTCGAGGGTCGGCGATGGACCTCAAACAACATATCCGCGCTATCCCCAATTTTCCCAAACCCGGCATCCTGTTTTACGACATCTCGACGCTGCTGGCGCACCCCGAGGCGTGGCGTGCCACGGTCGAGGGGCTTGCCGCGGCGTTGCGCCCGCACGCGCCTGACCTTTTGGTCGGGATCGAGTCGCGCGGCTTTCTCGTCGCCGCCCCCGTCGCCTATGCGCTCGGCACCGGCTTCGCGATGATCCGCAAGCAGGGCAAGCTGCCCGGCGAGACCGCCCGGCTGTCCTACGCGCTCGAATACGGCAGCGACACGATCGAGGTCCAGGCGGATGCGATTACACCGGGACAACGGGTGGTCGTCGTCGATGATCTGTTGGCCACCGGCGGCACCATACAGGCCGCCATCGCCCTCGTCAGCCAGCAGCGCGGCAATGTTGTCGGCGCCGCCTGCATCATCGAGCTGGCGTTTCTCGAAGGCCGCCGGCGCCTCGACGTGCCGTTTACGTCGATGGTCAGCTACGCATCGTAACGGTCGGCCGCGCGGGAGCGGCTGCGGCCAGGCGCGTCACATGCCGAGATAGGCGCGCCTGACGCGGTCGTCGGCCATCAGCGCGCCGTGCGTCCCTTCGAGCACAACCCGGCCGGTCTCCAGCACATAGCCGTAATCGCACGATTCCAGCGCCTCGGCGACGCGCTGCTCCACCAGGATCAGGGTCACCCGGTCTTCGCGGTGCAATGCCGCGATGCGCTCGAAAATCAGATCGGCGATCGCCGGCGCCAGCCCCATCGACGGCTCGTCAAGCAACAGGAGGCGCGGGTTCGAGGCGATGCCGCGGCCGATCGCCAGCATCTGCTGCTCGCCGCCTGACAGCGTGCCGGCCAATTGCCGGCGCCGCTCCGCGAGCACCGGAAACAGCGTGAAGATGCGGTCGATGTTGCGCTGCCGGTCGAGGCGGCTGCGGAGCTGGTAGGCGCCCATTTCCAGGTTTTCGAGCACCGTCATCGCGGCGAATACCTGGCGCCCCTCCGGCACATGGGCGATGCCGAGATGCGCGCGTTCCGGCGGCGGCACGGCCAGCAGGTCGCGCCCATCGAAGACGATCCGCCCCGACGCCGGCTCGACGATGCCGGAAACCGTCTTGAACAGGGTGGTCTTGCCGGCCCCGTTCGGGCCGACGATGGCGACGAACTGCCCCGCGGCAACGGTGATCGACACGCCGCGCAACGCCGCCAGCCCGCCGTAACTGACCGACAGGCCCTCAATCTCCAGCATCATGCCGCGCCATGCCCGGTCGGATGTTTCCGTCGTCGCATATCACAGCCCGCCGCCCACCGCCAATTGCGCCGCGTGCTGCACCACGATGTAGGAAATTGCGCTCGACAGGGTCGCATCCAGAGTCCGAACGAGCAACCGGCGTGGTGCCGCGATATTTACGCGCTGGCGCTTCGCGTTACGATCCAGTATGGGAAGCCAGCAGCGATTGGTGTCGATACCTCAATGGGTGAGATATTTCTCGCGGAGAAGCCGCCAGCGGCGTTGGAGTTCACCGGGGAGCGCTTGACATCCTCGGCGAGCGGTCAAATCGAAATCGAGCACTTCCATCGCTATTTTTTGGCTCGCTCGTTTTGTCGTGACAAGGATGTACTCGACATCGCGGCTGGCGAGGGTTATGGCGCCGCCTTTCTGGCGCAAGTTGCCCGGTCAGTGGTCGGCGTCGAAATCGCACCGCAGGTTGCCGCCCATGCGGCGCGCGCCTATTGCCGACCGAACCTGAGATTCGTCGCTGGCGATGGACGAGCCATCCCGCTGCGCAGCGGCTCTGTCGACATCGTCGTGTCATTCGAGACGATCGAGCACCTATTCGAACAAGACGTCTTCGTGTCCGAGGTCAAGCGCGTATTGCGGCCTGGCGGGATTTTCGTCGTGAGCACGCCGGATCGCGATGTCTATTCGCCATATAATTCACCCGCCAACCCCTTTCATTGCCATGAGCTGACCAAACAGGAATTCATCGACCTGCTGTCCCCCACATTCCGGTTCGTCAGATGTATGGGACAGCGCCCGATGCTTGGTTCGGCCATGGTACTGGACGCCAGTCGCGACGAAGGCGGAATGGGCGCCCAAACCTACGAGCGGCGCGGTGACAAGCACATCGAGGCCTGTGCTGGGCTGGCCCGGAGCCTTTACATCGTCGCGTTTGCCGCCGACCACCCGATCGCGGTGCCGAGCAGTAGCCTGTATATCGAGTCCAGTCACCTCGATCTCCGTGACCAGCAATTGGCGCAAGAGGTGCAGCAGCGGGCGGCGAAACAACATGCGGCCGCGATCGCCGCCAGCGAGCGGACATGGACCGAGCGACAAGCCGAATGGCAGCATCGCCTGACGGAAGCCATGATGGCACGCGATCAGAGCGAGGCAGCGCGCCGGCGCAGTCAGGAGGAGCTAGCCCGGGTCGTCTCATCGACCGCCTGGCAGATGACGTATCCGCTACGGAGAATCGCGGCAAAAATCCCTCCGAGGCTGCGCCAACTGCTGCGTCGGCTTATTCGCGTGGCGTGGTGGTGCGCCACCCTCCAGTTGGGCGTTAAGCTGCGAGAGCGGCGGAGCCGACTGGCTGCAATCCAGGCACGACCGCCCGGAGAGCCGGCGCGGGACCCGGCAACGACGGCCGCGCCGGGACGACCCGGTTCCGCTGCGCCGCATGTGTTCGATCCGACGCCTGTCCTCGGCATAAACCTCCCTCTGGTCATACGAAGCGTCGTGCTGGGGATCGTTACCTACAATCCTGACGCTGCCGAGTTCCGCCGCTTGATTGCTAGCGCGCAAATAGCGCTGGAACGGTCCGGAATTACCGGCGGAACGATTTTGGTGATCGACAACGGCGCTGAAACGGACCCGCTCACCGCCGGCATTCCCCGCGTGCGCCGCCTTCCGTCAGATGGAAACATCGGTTTTGGCGCCGGTCATAATCGTCTGATGGCAGACGCGTTTGCTGCAGGCGCTGAGGTTTACATTGCGGTCAACCCGGACGGGATGCTCCATCCTGATGCGGTGACAGCACTGCTTCAAGAAGTCCAGGCAACTCAGAACCGTGCACTCGTCGAAGCTGTCCAATTTCCTGAAGAGCATCCGAAATTTTATGATCCAGCCACCTTGGATACCGCGTGGGCTTCCGGCGCATGCCTGGCAATACCAAAGAAAATTTATGAAACAATCGGTGGGTTCGACGAAATTTTCTTTCTATATTGCGAAGATGTTGATTTCTCTTGGCGGGCTCGGGCTGCCAAGTTTTCGATAAAAGTCTGCCCTCGCGCGCTGTTCTTTCATCGGGTCACCAATCGCGCGCCCGACCCTCTCACTGAGAGGCGATTCCGCGAAAGCGGCGTCATTCTGGCGCGGAAATGGCGCAACCCCGCCTTTGAGCAGACTCTGCTGAGCGATCTCCGGCGCGGCGGGCACCGGCCGCCGGATGTGAAGCCGCCCGGGGTGCCGCTGGAATGGCAGGCTGTTGCCGACTTCTCCCATCTGTTCCATTTTGCCCCGGCGCGGTGGTAACCGATGTCTGAAGATGTCGCGCTCGACGTCATTGTCCGATTTCACGATGTTGACAGGATAGCGGCGCTCGACCGCTGCATATTTTCACTTATCGGACAGGAATACCGCCCTCTGCAAA
>JASHNY010000150.1 GCA_030041385.1 Alphaproteobacteria bacterium | reverse complement strand
GTCGAGATGGTCGTCGAGACCGAGGAACCAGCGGTCGCCAACACCGCCGGCGACGGCGTGCGACACGGCGCCTGCGGCATTCTCGGCGGCGAAGACGGCATGCCGCACCGCTATACGCTGTATTCCGCCGGGCGCGCGCCGCGCGCGATCAAGACCAAGGAGACCGGCCTCGTCATCCACCCCGGCGACCGGCTCGTGCTCGAATCGGGCGGCGGCGGCGGCTGGGGCGACCCGGCCGAGCGCACCGCCGCAGCAACGGCGGCCGACGTTGAAGCAGGGTTCGTAACGCGGCCGTCTCGCCCGCAAGCGGGGGAGAGTTAGGGTGGGGGCCGTGATGTACCGCATCGGCATCGATGTCGGCGGCACCTTCACCGACCTGGTCGGGGTCGACGCCGGCGGCACGGCGACCTTAGTCAAGGTGCCGACCACCCCCGCCGACCCGTCGCGCGGCGTGTTGGACGGGCTGGAGAAACTGGCCCACGCGCTCAGTCTCGATCGCGCGGCGCTGTTGGCGGCGACCGAGCGCATCGTGCACGGCACCACGGTCGCGACCAATGCATTGCTGGAGCGCAAGGGCGCGCGGCTCGGCCTGTTGACCACCGAAGGCCATCGCGACGTCATCGAGATGCGCGAGGGCCTGAAGGACGACCGCTACAATTTGCGCCTGCCGCCGCTCGAACAGCTGGTGCCGCGGCACCTGCGCCTCGGCGTGCGCGAGCGGCTGCGCGCCGACGGCCGGGTCGAAACCCCGCTCGATCCCGCCTCATTGGCCGCGGCGATCGCGGCGCTGAAGCGCGAACGGATCGAAGCGGTCGCGGTATGCTATCTGCATGCGTGGCGCGACCCGGCGCATGAGCGCGCCACCGGCGCCGCGCTCGCCGAGGCCCTGCCCGGCGCCTATGTCTCGCTGTCTTCCGACGTATTGCCGCAGATCAAGGAATACGAGCGGGTCTCGACGACGATCGTCAACGCCTATGTCGGGCCGGTTCTGGCGCGCTACCTCGCCCGACTGGAAGCCCGATTGACCGAGGCCGGATATCGTGGCCCGACGCTGATCGTGCAGTCGCACGGCGGCGTCGCGCCGATCGGCGAGGCCGGGCGGCTGGCCGCCGGCGCCGTGTTGTCCGGCCCGGCCGGCGGGGTTGCCGGCAGCGTGCACGCGGCGCGGCTTCTGGGTGACGGCAACCTGATCCCGTTCGACATGGGCGGCACCAGCACCGACATCTCGCTCGTCGTTGATGGCGCAGCGACATTGGTCATGGACCGCCGCGTCGGCGGCCATCGCATCGCCCTCAACAGCCTCGACATCGCCAGCATCGGCGCCGGCGGCGGCTCGATCGCGCGGGTCGACGCCGGCGGCATATTGCATGTCGGGCCGGAAAGCGCCGGTGCGGTGCCGGGGCCGGCCTGTTACGGCCAGGGCGGCGACGCCGCGACGGTGACCGACGCCAACCTTGTGCTCGGCTATCTCGACCCGGCGAATTTTCTCGGCGGCGCCCGCCGCCTCGACCGCGAGGCCGCCGAGCAGGCGGTAGACCGGGTTGCCGCCGCGCTCGGCATCCATCGCCTCGCCGCCGCCGCCGGCATCCACCGCATCGTCAATACCAGCATGGCCGAGGGCGTGCGGCTGGTCTCGGTGCGCCGCGGCGTCGATCCGCGCCGCTTCGCCCTGTTCGCCTTCGGCGGCGCCGCCGGTCTGCACGCGACCGACATCGCCCGGCAGCTCGGCCTCTCCCGCGTCGTCGTGCCGCGCGTCGCCGCGGTACTGTCGGCCTGGGGCATGCTCGCCACCGACCTGCGCTTCGAGGCGGCGCGCAGCCATGTCGGGGATGCGCGCGCACTCGATGGGGCCGAGGTCAAGCGGCTCTACGACCTACTGGAGGACGAGGGGATGGCGCGACTGCGCCGTTCCTTTGCCGGGCCGGCGAAGGCCAGCCGCAGCGCCGACATGCGCTACGGCGAGCAGGTGTTCGAGATCGCCGTGCCGCTCGACGATATCGACTGGTCGGCGCCCGACCCGCTGCCACAGATCGTGGCGCGATTTCACCAGCGTCACGAGGCGCTCTACACCTATTCGCTACCCGACCAGGACAGCGTGCTGGTCAATGCCCGCGTCGCCGTTTCCGGCATTCTGGAAGCGCCGCCGCAGGAGCCGCGCCTGCCCGCCGCGGCGCCGAGCCCGCCCGCCGGCGAGCGCCGCCTTTATCTCGACGAGTGGGTGACCGCGCCGGTCTACGATTTCGACCGCCTCGCCCCGGCCCAGACGATCGCCGGGCCGGCGATCGTCGAATCGGCGATGACGACAGTCCTGCTCCGCCCCGGCGATACCGCCACGGTGACCGACCGGGGATGGTTGGACCTCAGCGTAGCCGAGCGTTAGCTATGATTGCGCGAACGGCATGGCGTTCGCCAGCACGGGTCCCGGCTTGCGCCGGGACGAATTTCAAAGGATCACGATCCTCTGAAATTCGGCTTGCGCTTGGCGTGAAAGGCTTCGACGCCTTCGCGGAAATCGTCCGAGGAGCGGAGGCGGCTGTAATTGGCGCCTTCGAGCTCGATCGCCAGGGAAAGGGTCGCATCCTCGGTATCGTTGAGCAGTTTCTTGGCCGTGCGCTGGGCCAGCGGCGGAAACCCGCGCAACTCGGCGACCAGCGCCGCGGTCGCGGCTTCGAGCTCGGCATCGGCGACGCATTCGGTGGCGACCCCCCATTCATGGGCCTGGCGGCCGGTCAGCCGGCGCGAGCGCATCACGATGTCCTTGGCGCGGGTGATGCCGACGATCTTTTGCAGCCGCGCGGCGCCGCCCGAGCCCGGAATCTGCCCGAGACGCTGCTCGGGAAGGGCGTAAAGACAGGTTTCCGAGGCGAGGCGGAAATCGCAGGCCAAGGCCAGCTCGAACCCGACCCCGAAACAATAGCCGCGCGAGGCGGCGACGACCGGTTTTGTGCATCGCGCCGGGGCGGCGATGTTCCAGGCAAGGCGCGAGACGTGCTCGGGCGAGGCTTCCAGAAACCCGCGAATTTCGCCGCCGCTGGAAAAATGCTCGCCCGCACCGCGCACGACGATGATTCGCACCACCGGGTCTGCGTCGAGCGCCTCGAACGCGGCGCGCAATTCCTCGCGCTCGGGCATCGTAATCACGTTGAGCGGCGGCCGGTCGAGCACGATGTCGCCGCGCTCATCGCCGGCATTCACCTCGACCCGGAACCCGTCTGGCATCGCTGTCTCCTATTCGCGGCGATAATCGCCCGCGACCAGCAGCCGGCGCAAAATCTTGCCGACCGGGGATTTCGGGATCTCGGCGACGAAAACATAGTCGCGCGGCCGCTTGTAATCGGCGAGGCTGGATTGCCGGCACCACTGGTCGAGCGCTTCCGCCGCGACCTCGGCGCTGCGCCGGACAAACGCGGTCACGACCTGGCCCCAGCGCGGATCGGGCAACCCGGCAACGGCGGCTTCGGCGACGGCCGGGTGCAACGACAAGACGCTTTCGATCTCGCCCGGCGACACGTTCTCGCCGCCGCTGACGATCATGTCGTCGACCCGCCCGGTCACGAACAGATCGCCGTCGCCGTCGAGGTAGCCGGTGTCGCCGGTGAAGTACCAGCCGTCGCGCAAGGCCCTCGTGTCGGCGTCGGGGCGCCGCCAGTAGCCGTCGAAGGCCTCGTCGTTGGTGCGATCGACGATGATCTCGCCCTCTTCGCCGGGCGCCGCGAGATCATGCGGACTACCACCAAGACTAACAACTCGGATGCGTTGATTGAGCCCGGCTTTTCCAGCCGAGCCGGGTTTGGCGGCGGCGCGCAGCTCGATCGTGAAGGTGTAGATCTCCGACGAGCCGTAATGATTGACGAACAGTTCGGGGCGAAACGCCGCCTCGACCCGCTTCAACAGCCCGTCCGGCATCGCGGCGCCGGCGAAGCCGAGCTTTCTGACGCTGGAGATATCCGTCGCCGCGAACCCGGGATGCTCGATCAGATCGTGATAAAGCGTCGGGACCAGATAAAGGTTGGTGATGCGTTCGCGTTCGAGCAGCTGCAGCGCCGCGGCGGCGTCGAACCGCGGCAGGCAGACGAAGGCGCCATCGACGAGCGCCATCGCCAGCAGCGAGCGCACGCCCATCGTGTGATAGAGCGGCATCACCCCGAGCGTCCGCTCGCCGCGGCAATAGAGGTTCTGGGCGACATGCGCGAGCGCCGCGGCGCGCTCGGCGCGATGGCGGCGCGGCACGCCTTTGGGCCGCCCGGTCGTACCCGAGGTGTAGAGGAGCAGCGACAGATCCTCGGCATCGGCCCGCGGCTCGACGGCGGCGGCGCCGTCCCAGTCCTCGAAGCGGAGGGTACCGCCTTCGGCCCCCCCGACCGCGATGCGCGGCAATTCGCGCGCCGCCGGTGCTCCGGCCACGGCCGGCGCGGCGACCGCATCGAACACGATCGCCCGCGCCCCGGCATCGGCGAGGCAATAATCGATCTCCTCCGCCTTGATCCGCCAGTTGAGAGGACTGATCACCAGGCCAAGGAACTGGCAGGCCCAATGCAGGCCCGCCAGCTCCAGCCGGTTCTGCAATACCGCGGCGATCCTGTCGCCGCGCTTGAGGCCGAGCGCGGCGAGCCCCGCGGCGATGCCGGCGATCTCGCGGTACCATTCGGCATAAGTGAGCCGCCGCGCGCCATCCACGATCGCCGGCACGTCGGGATTGCGCTCGACCGCGGCAAGAAAGGTGCGGCCGAGGTCAAACATCGACCTTGGTCTCGCGGCTGGTCATCAACTCGTGCACCCGGACCGGAGTGAGCGGCAGGGTCACGTCGGGCACGCCGAGCGCATCGGCCACCGCGTTGGCGATGCATACCGGGGTCGACATCGAATTGCCCTCCGCCACGCCCTTGGCGCCGAGCGGGGTTATCGGCGACGGCGTTTCCTGATGCAAGATCACCGGCGCCGGCACCTCGTCGGCGCGCGGCACGGCGTAGTCGAGAAAGCTGCCGCTCAGCAGGGCGCCGTCGCCGCCATAGACGAAGCGCTCCGACAGGGCGGCGCCGACCCCGTGCGCGAACCCGCCCAATACCTGCCCGTCGAACAGGGCCGGGTTGAGGATGCGCCCGGCATCATGCATCGTGACGTAATGGTCGATCCGCACCGTGCCGGTATCACGGTCGATTTCGACGCCGCAGAAATCGAAGACGAAGCCATAGACGGCCGAGCTGTTGATCTCGTCGTCGTCGCTGGGCGCGGCCAGCGCCCCCGGACTCCACGCCACGGTCTCGCGCAACGCCGCGTCGCCTGGATCCGGCAGATTGCCCGGCGCCCAATGGCTTGCCGCCGCAATGCGGGCAAAGCCGATGCTGTTGTCGGGGTTGCCCGCAGCACCGACGCGGCCGCCGGCAAAGACGATGTCGCCGGCCGGAAGATTGAGCTGGGCCGCGGCGATGCGGGCGAGCTTGTGCCTGAGCCGCATCGCGGCGAGATGCGCGGCGCCGGCGACCGCACCGGCAAAGCGGCTCGAATAATTGCCGGCGGCGATCGACCAGGCGTCCTTCAGCGTATCGAGGGCGGCCTCGACCCTGACCGCGGCGGCGTCGAGGCCGAACACGGCGGCGACAATCTCGGCGATCACGGTGCGGTGGCCCTGCCCCTGCGGCAATGAGTCGATCGTCGCGGAGACGCCGCCCAGCGGATCGAGCGCGACCGTGGCCATCGCCTGCGCCCCGCTTTTCGGCCCGGCCTTGTGCCGCTCCGCCGGGGTCAATGCCGCGGTAATGTAGCCCATGTTCGAGATCGACGGCTCGACCGCGGCGGCAAAGCCGATGCCGTAAAGCCGCCCCTCGCAGCGCGCCTGATCGCGGCGGCGGCGCAACGCGGCCAGCCCGCCCTCGGCGACGGCGCGGTCAACGGCGCCGCGGTAATCGCCGGAATCGAGCACCGCCCCGGCCGGACAGCGGTACGGGAACCCTTCGACCAGATTGCGCCGGATCACCTCGAGCGGGTCGAGCCCGAGCGTTGCGGCGACCCGGCGGATCAACGTTTCGAGGGCGAAATAGACCTGCGGGCCGCCAAACCCGCGCACAAGGCCGCTCGGCACCGTGTTGGTGACGACGACGCGATTGCGGACCCGCAAATTCGGCACGCGGTAGGCGCCGGTCATATTACCGTGCATGCGATAGAGCGTCGCCGGCTCCGGCGCGCGCAGATAGGCGCCGCAATCCTCGAGCTGGTCCCAATCGAGCGCGGCGATCAGCCCGTCTTCGGCGACCGCGGCGGACAGGGTGGTGACCCGGCCGGTCGCAGCGGTCGCGCCGCTCAGGTGCTCGAGCCGGGTCTCAACCCACTTTACCGGCCGCCCGGCCTTGCGCGCCGCCAACGCCAGCAGCACGATATAGGGAAACACCGCATGCTTGGCGCCGAAGCTGCCGCCCGAATCGGGCGGGGTCTTGAGCCGCAGCCGGTTGGCCGGCACGCCGAGCGCCAGGGCCATGACCGGGTGCATCGCCAGCGGGCCCTGGAAATTGGCGGTGATCTCGTAGCTCGCCTCGCCCGGCAGGTATTCGGCGATGACGACAAAACATTCGATCGGCGACCCGGCATTGCGCGGGTACTCGGTCGTCACCGCAATCCGATGCGCCGCGGCGGCGAAGGCCGCCTCCGGGTCACCGTAGCGAAAGCGGCGTTCGTGAATGACATTGCCGCCCGCAGCCGGATGCAACAACGGCGCCTCGGCCGCGGCCGCCCTACGGGCATCGACGACCGCCGGCAGCGCCCGATAATCGACGGCGACATGGTCAAGCGCATCCTCGGCGAGGTGCCGGGCCTCTGCCACCGCCACCGCGACCGGCTCGCCGACATACCGCACCCGATCGACCGCCAGGCACCATTGTTCCGCCGGGGTCTTGACCGCGACCGCGAACGGCCGCGTCCAGCGCCGGGCGTCGTCGCCGGTGACGATGCAATGAACCCCCGGCAATTCCAGCGCCGCCGCGGCATCGAGCGCGGCGATCTCGGCATGCGCCAGCGGCGAGCGCAGGATCGCGGCGTGGAGCGTACCCGCGCGCACCGGCAGATCGTCGGCAAACCGGCCGCGGCCGCAAATCAGGGCGGCGTCTTCGACCCGGCGCACCGTCACGCCAGTGCGTCCCGCCATGATGCAGCCGGGCGCGGATCGACGACCGCCGCGGGGTCGACCGCCTCCTCGCCCGGCACGCGGATGCGCTTGAACCGCATCGCGTCGGCGCCGAGCGGGATCGTCGCGTCGATGCCCATCTTGGCACCGACCCCGTCGTCGCTCGACGGGTCGAGCCGCGAGCCGTGCGCCCCGGGAACGATCACCACGTCGCGATCGGCCTGCACCCGCGTGGCCACCGCCCATTCGACCTCGGCGGGGTTGTGGATATCGACATCCTCATCGACGACGATCACGTGCTTGACGTCGTAATGCGCGGCAAAGGCGCCCATGATCACGTTCTTTGCCTCGCCCTGGTACGCCTTCCTGATCTGGACATAGAGGTGATAGCGGCAGGTGCCGCCCGGCGGCAGGTGCACGTCGCGCACGCCGGGAAAATTGCGGCGCAGCGCCGCCAGCAATGTCGCCTCACGCGGAATTGCGCCGAGCAATAAGTGCTCGCGCCCGCCGCCGATGATGGTGTGAAAGATCGCATCCGTGCGGTGCGTCACACGATCGACGGCGATGACCGGGCGCGGCCGGCGCTCGCCATAATATTGCGGAAACTCGCCGAACGGCCCTTCGGGCTCGCGCACGCCCGGCAACAGCCGTCCTTCGATGACGATCTCGGCCTCGGCCGGCACCATCAGCCCGTTGCCGAGGCATTTGGTCACGGCGAGCGGCGCGCCGTGCAATGCGCCGGCGATCTCGAACTCGTTCTGATCGAGCGGGGCGATCGCCTGCGATGCGAGCAGGGTCAGCGGATCGACCCCGATCGCCACCGCAACCGGCAATTCCGCGCCGGCGGCCTCGGCCATTGCGAAATAATGCGCGGTCTGGCGCGGCAAAATCAGCGCCCCGAGCCGGTCGGGACCGTTGAGCTGGAGCCGCAGGATGGCCACGTTCTGCGCCCCGGTCTTCGGGTTGCCGGCGACCACCAGCCCGGCGGTGATATAAGGGCCGCTGTCGAATTCGTTGTGCGTCGGCAGCGGCAACAGGGCGGCGAGATTGACCCGCTCGTGCACGACCGCCTGCACCGGCGCATGCGCGACGGTCCGGCACGGCAGCGGGTGAAGCGCGGCCGCCTCGAACCGCGGGATCAACTCCCCGGGCGCGACCCCCATCGCCTCGGCGATCCAGTTTCGGTTGGCGACGATGCCCGAGACGACGGCCATGCGGTGCCCGCCCGGCATCGGAAACAATGTCGCCTTCGCGCCCTCGAAGCGCTTGGCGATGGCGGCCAACTCGAAGCGCAGCGCCGCCCCGGGCCGGACGATCGCCAGGCGGTCGTCCGCGGCAAGGCGATCGAGCCAGCCCCGCAGACTGGTCGTCGGCGATTCCTGTACGTGCTCGATATTCATCTCTCCGATCTCACGCCGCCGGCATTGTCGGCCCGTCGGTCGCGACCCGGCAATAGCGCAGCACGACGCAGCGGTTTCTTCGCCCGCTCAGCATTTACGTTTCGCACCATTCCCCCAGGGGTTGTATACGGCAAGGTGATCGCGTCGATATCTGGGCTGGTTACTGGCAAAACTACCGCCGCGGCCGCTGTCGTCTTGGCGCCCTCCGGGCAAACGCGCCTCGCCGTCGCCGCAGATCAAGGCCGGACAATATCGAGGAGCCAAGAACCAGGATGTTGCAGCGAATTATGGTTAATTTTTATTTTCCTTTTCTTCCGGCTTTTTAGCAGTTATCTATGGATGCGGCGGCCCGGTCACTCGGGGCGCCCACCCCGAGTGGTGGCAAAGTGCAGCTGCGTCAATCCCTGTGCCTGTCCAAGTAATGGAGTGTATGGACAACCCCCATAGACGCGCTCGCTAAAGGAGACCTCCCGTGTTGACGAGAATATTGAGTATCGCACTAGCCATTGCCATAGTCGTCATGTTCGCCGCACCGTTCGCACGCGACGCCTATCATCGCTATGAGGTGTCGACTCGGCTCAACAAAATCATCGATGCCTCGGACCGTGTCGCGTTCAACCAGTGGAACGGCGATGCGGCATCATTTGCCAAGACCCTGTACGAGCGGTGTCAAATCGAGCATGGACAGGGCGCCGCAACCTGCGAGCGGTATCATTTCGCCTTCAAATAGCGATCGCGCCTGAGGCGGGGCGGCGTGGGCGGAGGGGGCGCCCACGGTTTTGCAACGCCGCGGTCACCGCCAGTCCGTCGCGCAATGCGGCGGGATCGTGCGTGCGGATGTAGTCGACACCGCGACCTGCGGCAAAAAGCTCGGCAGCCAGCGTGGCGGCGCCCCGCTCGGCAGGGTCGCGGCCCTCGGCGGCCTGCGCCAGAAACGATTTGCGCGACACCGAAATCAGCACGGGCAGGCCGAAGCGCCGCTTGAGCCGGGCGAGGCCGGCCAGAACGCGAAACGAGGCTTCCGGGCGGGAACTCAGAAAAAACCCCATTCCGGGGTCGATGATCAGCCGCTCGCGCGCGATCCCGGCGCGCTCCAGCGCGGCAAGGCGGGCGGCAAAGAATTCATCGATGTGCCGCTCGACCGCTGCCGGCGACAGGTCGAGTTGTTGCGCCCGACCGCGCCCCTGCACCGCATGCATGACGATGAGCCGGCACTGCGCGGCGGCCAGCGCCGGGTATAGCGCCGGCTCGGCAAACCCCTCGATATCGTTGAGGAACTCGACCCCGCGCGCGATCGCGAAGCGCTGCACCTCGGGCCGGAAGCTGTCGATCGACACCGCCACGCCCGAACCGGCCAAACCCGCAATGACCGGATCGAGGCGGCGGATCTCCTCCGCGGCGCTGACCGGCCGGGCGGCGACATTGCTAGCGGCGGCGCCGATATCGATCACATCCGCCCCACCTGCGGCGAGCTGTCGCGCCTGGGCGAGCGCCGCAGCGGGATCGAGATAGGCGCCGCCGTCCGAAAACGAATCCTCGGTGATGTTGAGGATGCCGAATACGACGGGTCGCCCGGTCATGCCGGACGGGCCCGTTCAAGGATCGCGCCGACGCCTTCGGCCTCGGGAAACACGTCGGGCTTTTCCACGGTAACACGGATATGCGCGATGCGCGGATCGGCAAAGCAGGCGGTGCAGATCCGCTCGGCGAAACCCTCGCACAGATCGATATGGCCGGAGCCGGCAATCGCGCGGATCGCCGCCACGACCTTCTCGTAATTGATCACATTGCGGCGATCCTCGCCGGGAACCGCGGCTTCCGCCGTTGCCGTCAACTCGACCGAGATGCGCACGCGCTGAAGCCGTTCGTGCTCGACCCGGCGAATGCCGATGCTGCACATCAATTCGAGCCCGCGCACGACGACCGTGTAGCGCGGGACGACTGTCGGAGAGGGGAAACCGGCGGCGCTCATTTCCTGCACCATGCCCGAGCCGGGGCAGTTGCGGCAATGGCCGCGACGCGCGCCCGGCGGTAGCGATGTCGCAGAACCGCACCGCCGGGCTTGTGCTACATTCCCGTTTGCTGCCGCCGAGGAGCAGACGTGGGGAGCGGGGGAATGTGGCGGGAATTTCGTGACTTCGCCGTGCGCGGCAATGTCGTCGACCTTGCGATCGGCCTGATCCTGGGCGCCGCCTTTACGGTAATCGTCAACTCGCTGGTCAACGACATCCTTATGCCGCCGATCGGGCTCGCCCTCGGCGGGATAGATTTCTCCAACTTCTTCATCACGCTGAAAGGCGACTCGTTCCCGACCCTTGCGGCGGCCAAGGCGGGCGGCGCCGTGACCGTGAATTACGGCGTATTCATCAACGCGATCATCAAGTTCGTGATCGTCGCCTTTGCCGTCTTCCTGTTGGTAAAGCAGATCAACCGCATCAAGCTGAATTTAGGTCCCGTGCCGGCGCCGCCCGGGCCGCCGCCCCGCCAGGAAGCGCTGCTCGAAGAGATTCGCGACATCCTGAAGGAACAGCGGGCCCAACCCTCGGTCCAACCCTCGGCCCAACCCTTGGGCTAACCGGGTCGGCGCTTCAGCAGCGACGGGTCGTGCAAGGTGGTGTCCTGGCCGCGCACCGGGTCGGCGATCGCGTCCTCGATGCTGCGGACGCCTTTCCACTCGGCGGCCGGCCGCGCTGTTCCGTCGCTGCCGATCTGGTCGATGCCCCAATAGATTTCGAGGCGGTGGCCGTCTGGATCGCGGAATTCGACAGCGATCTGGCAGCCCGCCCGGCGCCGGCCGGCAAAGTCGATCGTCACCCCGTGCCGCGCGAGGTGGTCGCGCGCCCGCACGACCTCGTCGAGGGTGGCGACCTCAAAAGCGATGTGGTTCAGCTCTGCATTCTCGTTCGGCCCGCGGCGCCCGCCGACCAGGGCGATGCCGTGATGATCGGGGTTGCAGCGCAGAAACGCCATGCCGCCGGGCACCATCTCCTCGGGGTAGAGGTCGGAGATTTCGAAGCCGAGCACCTCGCAGTAAAACCGCACCGAGCGGGCAACGTCGCTGACGTTGACCACGACATGCCCGAGTTTGCCGATGCGAAACGGCAGCCCGCGCCGCCGCTTGAGGCTTTTCACTTCATCGTGGTCGAACATCGCCGTAGTCTCCCTGCCGATGCGGCCCGATCAGCCGGGCGCCGGCAATTCCGCCGCCAGGCGATCGAGCTTTGCCGCCATGATAAAGTCGTTTTGATGCAGCCCCTTGATCTTCTTGGTGCGCAGCGACACGGTCGCGTAGCCCCAGCCGAACGCGATATCGGGATGGTGGCCCTCGTTTTCGGCAATTGCCGCGACGCGCTCGACAAAGGCGAAGGCTGCCGCAAAATTCCGAAACCGGTATGTCCGCTCGATCCGGGCCGCGTTGTCGAGCAGCGCCCAATCCGGCGCCTCCCGGCGATATTCCTCGGCCGCGGCGGGATCAAGCGGCGGCACGCCGCCGCGGCATGGGGTGCAGCTCTGTTCGGCCAGCGCTGATGCCATCCTCACCCTCCCGGCGGGAAGCCCGCCAATACGCGCCCCGGCGCCGCAACACTGCCAGATTGCGGCAGCTTTGCAACCGCGTGCGCCTGCTGCCGTGGCTCGTCGCCACGCTCGCGGCGATGCTGTCGATGCAGACCGGCGCCGCCGCCTCTCCCTGGGGCCAACGCTGGCAGGCCGTGCTCGTCGCCGGCGACGATTCCGAGGCGGTCTTCGACGACGGCGTCCGCGCCTTCGCCTGGTTCCTGCTGCGGCACGGCGTACCGCTCTCCGCGATCCACCGTTTCAGCACCTCGCCGCGCGAGCCGGGCGCGGCGCCGGCGACCGCGACGCAGCTGCTGCCGGAGATTTCCCGCCTGCCGGTCGCCGCGAACGGCCGCTGCCTTATCTTCATCACCTCGCACGGGGAGCACGGCAAGGGCATCTGGGTTGCCGACGACGACGATACGCTGAGCCCGAAACAGCTGGCCCGCACGCTCGCCGGCAATTGCGCCGCCGTGCCCACCGTGGTCATCGCGTCCAGCTGCTATTCCGGCGCCTTTGCCGCACCGCCGATGACCGCACCCAACCGGATCGTCCTGACCGCCTCGCGCGCCGACCGGCCCTCCTTCGGCTGCCAGGTCGGCCGCACCTACACGGTGTATGACGAATGCCTGCTCGACACCCTGCCGCAGGTCACGGACTGGCAGGCGGCGTATCGCCGCACGGCCGCCTGCGTCCATCGCCGCGAACAGGAGCTCGATGTGCTGCCCTCGCTGCCCCAGGCGTGGTTCGGGGCGGCGGTGCGCGGCTCGTATCTGTGGTTTTGAGCGCGCCCGCCGCAAGCGCCCTATTTCTCGAGCTGGCCGCGGATTTCGCCGCCCTTGTGCGCCATCGTATGGATATTGATGTAGCACTTGCCGGAGGTCAGGTCGGCGAATTGGGCCGCGGTCATCTTGCCGGAGCCGTGGATCGGGCTGGCGAGCTTGGTGCCGAGGCTGACCGCAACCCCGGCGTTCGCGCCGGCAGCCGCGCCGCAATGGATATGCGCCGCCATTGCCGGGCCGCTCAATCCGGAGTACTCGACGGTCCACGAAACCTCGTTGCTCGTGCTGTCGGCATTGACCGCCGCGCTGCCGGTCGCGGTGCTGTTGGTCGGCGGCACCTCGGAGGCGCCGTTCAGCGTGGCCTTGTAGGTGACCACAGCCGCGTTTGCGGCACTCCAGGCCAGCCCCGCCGCCACCAATGCTGCCGCCGCAACGATCGATTTGCGCATGGTTTCCTCCCTGTTCCCAAGCAGATGGTACGACACCTTAACCAACGGCTCACCCTACCAGAAGCGGAATTCCGCATCGGTTTATGCTCCCCCGGTCACAGGCGAGTGATCGGCGGCGGCGCACCCGGTGGGCGGCGATGAGCCGGGCACGGCCGGAGACCGCGCTTCGCGCCGCTGCCGGATGCCGCGGCGAGCGCGACGTCGGCGCCTTGCCGCAGGCGCAACGCTATGCCGCGCTCAGCGTCGCAGCGGTGGCGGCGCTTACCGCGGCGCGGCTTGCCTGCCTGGCGATCCAGCCGGTCGGGCTCTATCCCGACGAGGCGCAATACTGGTTCTGGGCCCAGCATCTTGCCCTCGGCTATTACTCGAAGCCGCCGCTCGTCGCCTGGGTCATCGCCCTGACGACCGGTGTTCTCGGCAACAGCGAGTTCGGCGTTCGTGCCGCCGCCCCGCTGCTGCACGCCGGCACCGCGTTGTTGATCTATGCGATCGGCGCGCGGCTTTACGACCGCCGCACCGGGTTCTGGTCGGCGCTCGGCTATGCCAGCCTGCCGGGCACCTCGCTGTCATCGTTCATCATCTCCACCGACGCGGTGTTGTTGCCGTGCTGGGCGGCAGCGCTATACGGCTTTATCCGTGCGCGCGAAACAGGGGGCGGACGCTGGTGGATCCTGGTCGGGATCGCCGGCGGGCTCGGCTTATTGGCCAAATACGCGATGGCGTATTGGCTGATATCGGCGGCGATCTATTGCGGCGCCGTGCGCGACGAGCGGCGCCACCTGCCGCGACTGCTGGCCGCCACCGGGCTCGCGCTGCTGCTGTGCCTGCCGAATTTGTGGTGGAACTGGGATAACGGCTTCGTCAGCTTCCTCCATCTCAAAGACAACGCCGACATCGCCGGCTCGATCTTCCATCCGCTGGCGCTGGCCCGGTTTTTCCTGTCGCAATTCGGCGTGTTCGGCCCTGTCTTCTTTGCCCTCCTGATCGCGCTGACGGTCTCGCGAGGGGATTTCGCCGACCGGCGGGCGCAGCTGCTCGGGGTGTTCACCTTCCCGACGCTGATCTTCATGCTCGTCGTCAGCCTGTTGTCGCGCGCCCAGCCGAACTGGGCGGCGCCGATCTACGTTTCGGCGACCGTGCTCGTGGTCGCTTGGGCGCTCGCCCGCCGCTGGCGAGCGCTGCTGGTCGCCGCGATCGTGCTTAACCTGGCGATTGCGGTCGCGGTCTTCGGCGCCGCCGACACCGCCGAGGCCCTCGGCATCGCCCTGCCGGCGAAGGATTATCCGCTGCACCGACTGCGCGGCTGGCACCGGCTCGGCAGCGCGGTCGGGGCGGCACTCGCCGCCCATCCCGGGCTGACATTGCTCGGCGACGACCGCGAGGTATTGGCGGCGCTGATCTATTACGTGCACCCGCACCCGTTCGACGCGGTGATCTGGAGCCCGCTGCCCGGCATCAAGGACCAGTGGGAATTGACCAACAACATAGCCAATCACATCGGGGGAAATTTCCTGGCGGTGACGATCCACAACCTCGCCAACCAGATGCGCCCGGATTTCCGCCAGCTGATCCCGATCGGCACGATCACGATCGCCCCGGGCCCGCAGGGCAGCCGCACCTATCGTCTCTACATCGCCCGCGGCTATCGCGGCGCGCCGGCGGCGCCTCGTTGACGGGCGCCGGCGCCGCCCGGCGACCGGGTTAGGGGAACAGCCGATAGCCGCCCGGCTCGGTCACCAGGATCTCGGCATGGGCCGGGTCGCGCTCGATCTTCTGGCGCAGCCGGTAGACATGGGTTTCGAGCGTATGCGTCGTCACCCCGGCATTGTAGCCCCACACCTCGCCAAGCAATGTGCCGCGGTCGATCGCCCGCTCGCCGGCATGGTAGAGATATTTGAGGATCGCCGTTTCCTTTTCGGTCAGCCGCAGCTTCTTGCGCCGCTCCGCATCGGTCAGCAATTTGGCGCCGGGCTGGAACATGTAGGGGCCGATCGCAAACACCGCCTCGTCGCTGTGTTCGCTCTGGCGCAGGTGGGCCCGCAGCCGCGCCAGCAGGACGCTGAGCCGAAACGGCTTGGTCACATAATCGTTGGCGCCGGCATCGAGGCCGAAAATGGTATCGGCCTCGCTGTCGGCCGCGGTCAGCATCACGATCGGGGCTGTAACTCCGGTCCGCCGCATGATCCGGCACAGCTCCCGCCCATCCATGTCGGGCAGTCCGATGTCGAGCAGAATCGCGTCGAAGCGCTCGCGGCCGACGGTTTCGAGCGCCGCCGCCGCGGTGCCGCACTCGACGCTGGCAAACTCGGCATGCCGCGCGAGCTGTTCCGCCAGGGATTGGCGAAGCGCCGTGTCGTCATCGACGATCAATATCTTGCGTCCCGCACGCATCCGGTTCTCACCATTGCTCGATCCCGCGGCGATGCCGTTCGAGCGTCGCCGCCACTCGCGCGTTATTCGCAACGGGTCCGTTTACCATCCCCGGGCGGATCCGATCCAGCGTTCCGCCGATCGCACGCGCCGCGGCCGCTGGCAGATATGCGCGCGGGGGGCTGGAATGGTCGCCGGGGCCGCCTATTATGGGCGTAACGAGAGGTGAACCGTGGCCGAACGATCCAGGCGTCCGATTTCGCGAGCGGCATCCCGCCCGGCAAACGCCCGCAACAACACGCTTGACGACGCGATCGTCGCGTTTCGCCGCGGCGAGCCGGTGCTGGTCGGCGGCGCGGTTCTGGCGATTGCGGCCGAACTGGCGAGCGAACGCAGCCTGCGCCGCTTGCGCGAAATCTCCTCGCGACCGCTCAGCGTCGTGCTGACCCGGCGGCGCGCGGTTGCGCTCGGCCTCGCCCCGCGCGAAGCCCTGTCGGGTGCGGGCGCGGTCTCGGTCGGGCTGGCCCCGGAGCTGTCGGCAGCGGTGATCCGCAACCTCGCCGACCCTGCCGCTTCGCTCGGTGCCGAGCCGCCCGGGCTCGGCCCTCAGCCCGAACCGGCCGCCCCCGCGGCGGATGCCGCAGTGACGCTGGCCAAATTGGCGGCATTGCTGCCGGCGGCGCTGGTGTTGCCGCTGGCGCCGGCGGAAGCCGCGCTCGCCTGCCGGCGCCTCGACCTGGTGCCTGCCGACATCGAGGCGGTGATGCGGCGCCGGGCGGCGATGGCCGGGCTGACGCGGGTGACCGAGGCGCGGGTGCCGCTGGCCGACGCCGAGGATGCCCGGCTCGTCGCGTTTCGCCCCGGCGACGGCGGCAGCGAGCACCTTGCCATCGTGATCGGCATGCCCGACCGCGACGCGCCGGTGCTGGTGCGGCTGCATTCGGAATGTTTCACCGGCGACCGGCTCGGCAGCCTGCGCTGCGATTGCGGCGAGCAATTGCGCGGCGCCATCGCCACGATTGCACGGCAGGGCGGCGGCCTATTGCTGTATCTGGCGCAGGAAGGCCGCGGCATCGGGCTCGTCAACAAATTGCGCGCCTATCAGCTGCAGGATGCCGGTTTCGACACGATCGACGCCAACGAGCAGCTGGGTTTCGACGCCGACGAGCGGGTCTACCTGCCCGCGGCCGAGATATTGCGCCAGCTCGGCTTCACCACCGTACGGCTGTTGACCAACAACCCCGACAAGGTTGCGGCGCTGAAACGCTATGGCATCACGGTCGCCGAACGGGTGCCGCACATATTTCCCGCCAACGGCCACAACGAGCGCTATCTGCGCACCAAGGCGACGCGCAGCGGGCATTTGCTATAGCCGCGATCCCACCAGACCGGATTTCGCGCCCGTCTTCAGCCCGCCGCGGCCAGCGGCTGCCGGCGAGCGCCGAAGATCGCCGTGCCGACCCGCACATGGGTCGCACCGAAGCGGATCGCGATCTCGAAATCGGCGCTCATCCCCATGCTGAGCCCGGCGAGGCCATTGCGCCCTGCAATCTCCCGCAGTAGCGCGAAATGCGGCGACGGCTCTTCGCCGAGCGGCGGCACGCACATCAATCCGACCACCGGCAGGCCGAGCCGGTTGCGGCAATCGGCGATGAAGGCATCGGCCTCCTGCGGTGCCACCCCGGATTTCTGCGCCTCCTCGCCGGTGTTGACCTCGATGAAGCAAGGCAGGCGGCGCCCGCTTCTTTCCATCTCGCTCGCGAGCGCCTCGGCGAGCCGGGTGCGATCCACGGTTTCGATGACATCGAAATGCGCCACCGCATCGCGCACCTTGTTGGTTTGCAGCGGCCCGATCAGGTGCAGGACGAGATCGGGAAACTCGCGCCGCAGGGCCGGATATTTGCCCAACGCCTCCTGGACCCGATTCTCCCCGAACAGGCGCTGGCCGGCCCGAAGCGCCTCCGCGACGCTGGAGGCCGGGTGCGTCTTGCTGACGGCGACCAGCGAAACCGCATCGCCGTCTCGCCCGGCGCCCCGCGCCGCCGCCGCGATGCGGCCGCGGATTGCGGCAAGATTGGCCGCGATCACCCCTTCCATATCGGCTCCATTCCTGGCACAAGTTTTTGCGGAGGTGCCGCCGCAACGCTGCGATAGCGCCAAGGGTTCCGCGATGTCACGCTCTTATTACCGCCTGCTGCCGGCCTTCGCCGCAAGCCTTTCCCTGCTCGCGGCCTCGTGCACGGCCGACAAAACCGCCGGCGACCCCGCCCCGGCAACCGGCCCGAAACCCGCGGCTTCGACCAGCGCGGCGGACATGGATACCGATGCGACGCTGTGGACCATCCTCGGCCTCGCCAAGGAAAACAAGGGGCCGCCGGTCGGGCCGCATCTGGGGCCGCAGGTCAGCCCGAGCCTGTGGCAGGCTGCGCACCAGGCGCTGAGCTTCGTCAAGATTACCGCCGAGGACCCCGAAAGCGGCATGCTGCGTACCGATTGGTACTCACCGCCGGGCAAGCCCGAGGAGCGCTTGCGCGTGACCATTTACGTACTGTCCATCGCCTTGCGCTCGGATTCGCTGTCGGTGGGGGTCGAGCGCGAAGTGCGCTCGCCCACCGGCGAATGGCAGCCGAGCACGGTCGATCGCGAGGTCGTCGACAATCTGTACAATACGATCCTGCTGCAGGCGCGCCATCTTCACGCCGAAGAATACCGCAAGATGATGTAGTGCCGCGGGATTGGCCTTACCATCGATCGGCCGACTGCGGCCCTTAGAGATTTCCGATGTCGCGCTATAATTTTCGCCAGACCGAAACGAAATGGCAGCAGCGCTGGCGCGAGCGCGGCTGCTTTGCGACGCGCGAGGAACCGGCGCGCCCGAAATACTATGTGCTTGAGATGTTTCCCTACCCTTCCGGGAAACTGCATGTCGGCCATGTGCGCAATTACACGATGGGCGACCTCGTTGCCCGCTACCGGCGCGCGCAGGGCTACAACGTGTTGCATCCGATGGGCTGGGACGCGTTCGGCCTGCCCGCGGAAAATGCCGCCATCGCCGGCGGCATCCACCCTGCGACGTGGACGCATGACAATATCGCGGCGATGCGCGGCCAGCTCCAGCGCATGGGCTTTGCCTATGACTGGTCGCGGGAGATCGCCACTTGCGAGCCGGAATATTACCGCCACGAACAGAAGATGTTTCTCGATTTCCTCGCGGCAGGCCTCGCCTACCGCAAGGAATCCTGGGTCAACTGGGACCCCGCCGAACAGACCGTGCTGGCTAACGAGCAGGTCATCGACGGGCGCGGCTGGCGCTCCGGCGCGCTGGTCGAAAAACGGCTGCTGTCGCAATGGTTTCTGCGCATCACCGCGTTCACCGACGAACTGCTCGAAGCGCTGAAAGGCCTCGACCGCTGGCCCGAGCGGGTGCGGCTGATGCAGGAGAAATGGATCGGCCGCTCGGAGGGCGCGCGCGTCTGGTTTGCGCTTGCCGGCGCAAACGGCGCGCCCGGCGAGCGCATCGAGATCTTTACCACCCGCCCGGATACGCTGTTCGGCGCCTCGTTTCTCGCCCTGTCGCCGCACCATCCGCTGGCCCAACGCCTGGCCGAAAACGATCGGGCCTTGGCCGAATTCATCGCCGAATGCGACCGCATGGGCACCAGCGAGGCGGTGATCGAGGCGGCCGAGAAACGCGGCTACCGCACCGCCATCGAGGCGATCCATCCGCTCGACGCGGGCTGGCGAGTGCCGGTCTACGTCGCCAATTTCGTGTTGATGGAATACGGCACCGGGGCGATTTTCGGCTGCCCCGCGCACGATCAGCGCGACCTCGATTTCGCGCGGAAATACGGATTGCCGGTGATTCCGGTAATCCTGCCGCCCGGTGAAGACCCGGCCCGGTTTACCATCGGCGATACCGCCTATGTCGACGACGGCACCGCCTTCAACTCGGACTTTCTCGACGGGCTTGCGGTCGCGGCGGCGAAGCAGGCGGTCGGCGAACGGCTCGAAGCGGACGGGACGGGTCAGCGGATGACCGCCTACCGGCTGCGTGACTGGGGAGTATCGCGACAGCGCTATTGGGGCTGCCCGATCCCGGTTGTCCACTGCGCGGATTGCGGCATCGTGCCGGTGCCGGAGCACGATCTGCCCGTCGAATTGCCGACCGACGTCACCTTTGACCGCCCCGGCAACCCGCTCGACCACCATCCGACCTGGAAATACGTCCCCTGCCCCCGTTGCGGCCGCCCGTCGCAGCGCGAGACCGACACGTTCGACACGTTTTTCGAATCGTCCTGGTATTTCCTGCGCTTCTGCTCGGCACATGCCCCGATCGCCTTCACTCGCGATGCCGCCGAATACTGGATGCCGGTCGACCAGTACATC
>JASHNY010000166.1 GCA_030041385.1 Alphaproteobacteria bacterium | reverse complement strand
GGTCAAGCCCGGGGATGACGGATTTCCTGGATGCTTCAATCCAGGCCGGTGCCGGTCACGACATCATCCGTTCGAGCGTTTCCAGCGTGTCGGCCTCGCGGAACGGCTTGTCCCAGCGGATGCGGTGGACGCGCGGAAAGCGCATCGCGACGCCGGATTTGTGCCGGGTCGAGCGATGCACGCTGTCGAAGGCAATCTCCAGCACCAGGGCCGGCATCACCTCGCGCACCGGGCCGTAGCGGTTGACCGTGTTGTCGCGCACCCATTTGTCGAGGCGGCGCAATTCGTCGTCGGTAAACCCCGAATAGGCCTTGCCGACCGGGACCAGCGTGTCGCCGCGCCAGGCCCCGAACGTATAGTCGGAATAAAACGACGAGCGCTTGCCGTGGCCGCGCTGGGCGTACATCAGCACCGCGTCGAGGGTCAGCGCACCGCGCTTCCATTTGTACCACGGCCCTTTCGGGCGCCCGGCGAGATAGGGCGAATCGGCGCGCTTCAGCATCAGCCCTTCGATGCCGTTGGCGCGGGCGCCGGCGCGCAACTCCGCCAGCTCGTCCCAGGTCGAAAATCCGATCAGCGGCGACAGGTCGAGCGCCGGGCGCTGCGTGCTGCCGTACCAGGTTTCGAGCCGCCGGCGCCGCTCGTCGAACGGCAGGGGGCGCAGATCCTCGCCGCCCTGGCGCAGGATGTCGTAAAGCCGCACCGCGGCCGGGTAGTCGCGCAGCATCGCCGGCAGCGGCGCCTTGCGGTTGAGGCGCTGCTGCAGATCGTTGAACGGCGCCACCTCGCCGGCGCGGATCACCAGCAATTCGCCGTCGAGCGTGACCGCGTCGGGAAACGCCGCCAGCAGATCGGGAAAGGCGCCGCCGATATCGTCGCCGGAGCGCGAATAGAGCCGCCGCTCGCCGCCGCGAGAGACAAGCTGGACGCGGATGCCGTCCCATTTCCATTCGGCGCGGTAAGCGGCGGGGTCGAGCCCGGCGAGGTCGCCGTCTTCGAGCGGGTGCGACAGCATCAGCGGGGTGAAATTGGGCAACTCGCCGGGTTCCGGTCGCGCCGCGCGCCCGGCGAGCCAGTCGAACAGCGCCGCATAAGGCGGCTTGAGGCCGTGCCAGACCTCTTCGATCTCGGCCACCGCGACACCGCCCCATTCGGCCAGGGCCACCTTCGCCAGCCGCGCCGAAACGCCGATCCGCAGGCTGCCGGTCACCAGCTTCAGCAGGGCCCAGCGACCGGTCGCATCGAGGGCGTCGAGCCAGGGCGCCAGATGCGCGCCGACCTCGTTGCGGCCGGCAAGCTGGAGGGTCGCGACGATCTCGGTCAGCGTCAGCGCCTTGTCACCCTCACCCGCCTCCGGGCTGCGCCCTTCGGCACCCTCGCCCGCAATGCGGGAGCAGGGGGTTTTCGCGTCTGGCGGGTGAGGGTCAGGCCAGATCAGGGCCACGGTCTCGGCGAGGTCGCCGACGAAATCGTAGGACCAGCCGAGCAATTCGGGATCGACCCGCGCCATCGCCAAGTCCCGCACCTGGCCGGGCTTGGCCTCGGCAAACACCAGTTCGCCGGTCAAAGCCGCCAATGCCCAGCCGCGCTCGGGGTCTCCGGTCGTCGCGAAATACTCGCGCATCAGCCGCAATTTGCCGATGCGCGACGGGGTCAGCAGCAAGGCGTCGATCAAGGCGGCGAAGCGGTTCACTCGTCCTCCTCGAACCCGACCAGCGCCAGGGCGCGGGCGCGCAGCCCCTGCCCGGCCGCGTAGTGGACGAGCGCCTCTTCGCGCCCGTGGGTGACCCAGATCTCGCCGGCGCCGAGCCCCGTAACGGTCGCGGTCAACTCATCCCAATCGGCATGGTCGGAAATGACCAACGGCAACTCGACCCCGCGCGCCTTGGCCCGCTGCTTGATCCGCATCCACCCCGAGGCCAGCGCCGCGACCGGGTCGGGCAGCCGCCGCGACCAGCGGTCGGCCAGGGCGGCAGGCGGCGCCAGCACGATCTGCCCCTTCAGCGCGTCGCGCGCGACCCCGGCGCACGGCAATACCGGCCCCAGCGCTACCCCGAAACCCTCGTACAATTCGCTCAGCGCGATCAGTGCGCCGTGCAGATAGACCGGCGCGTCGTAGCCGGCGGCGCGCAGCAGCGCCAGCACCCGCTGGCATTTCCCCAGCGCATAGACCCCGACGAGATGGCAGCGCTCGGGATAAAGCCGCAGCGAATGCAATAGCCGCGCGATCTCGTCCCGGTCGGACGGATGGCGGAACACCGGCAATCCGAACGTCGCCTCGGTTACGAACACGTCGCACGATTGTGGCTCAAACGGCGCGCAGGTCGGGTCGGGCCGGTGCTTGTAATCGCCCGAGACGACGACGCGGCTGCCGGCGTATTCGAGCACGATCTGGGCGCTGCCGAGCACGTGCCCGGCCGGCGCCAATGTCACCGCCACGTCGCCGATCGCGATCCGCTCACCATAGGCCGCCCTCTGCAATGTGCCGCCGGCATCCTCGCCGTAGCGCTGGCGCATGATCGCCAGCGTGCCGGCCGTGGCCAATACGGCGCCGTGGCCAGGCCGCGCATGATCGGCATGGCCATGGCTGACCACCGCGCGCGGGACCGCCCGGGTCGGGTCGACATAAAAATCGCCGGGCTGGCAATAGAGTCCGGCCGGGCTCGGACGCAGCCAGCGTTCAGGGGCGAGGGCAGCGGACATCGCGCGTTAAGGTTCGACGGCGGAAAGCGGCCGCGCCACGCTTTCGAGCGGCTGGCGTTCGGCGTTGATCCCGAAGAATACCGCGACGATCGCGGCGCCGACCATCAGCACGGCACCGAGGACATAGCCGAGAAACACCGAGCTGCGCTCGCCGGTCGCCACCAGCGCGCCGAACAGGAACGGCGCGGCGATGCCGCCGCAGGCCGTGCCGACCGCATAAAAGAACGCGATCATCAAGGCGCGGGCCTCGAGCGGGAAGCTCTCGCCGACAGTCAGATAGGCGGCGCTCGCCGCTGCCGAGGCGACAAAGAAGATCGCCGACCAGCACAGGGTCAGCGTCGCCGCATCGACGATGCCGAGCCGGAACAGATCGCCGACCCCCGCCAGCATCAGCCCGGAGAACGCATAGGTGGCGACGATCATCTTGCGGCGGCCGAGCGTGTCGAACAGCGGGCCGAGCGCGAGCGGGCCAAGAAAATTACCGACCGCGAACGGCAGCACGTACCAGCCGACATCGCCGGCGGGAACGTCGTAAAACCGCTTCAGGACCAGGGCATAGGAAAAGAAGATCGCATTGTAGAAGAACGCCTGCGACGCCATCAGCGCGAGCCCGAGAGCAACCCGGCGCGGATAGTCGCGCAGCACCGACATCACCATCCGCACCGCCGATATCCGCGACACCGGCACGAGACGCAAGCCGGCGCCGGCGCCGGCTCGTTCCCGCGCCGGCGCCGCACCGGTGCGGCGCTCGATCTCGGCGATGACCTGCTGCGCCTCGTCGATGCGGTCGTGCACCATCAGCCAGCGCGGGCTTTCCGGCACCCATCGCCGCAAGGCGAGGATGCCGAGGCCGAGCACCGCGCCAATGCCGAACGCCGCGCGCCAGCCCCAATCGTCCGGCAATGTGCCCGGCGCCAGAAACACGATCGCCCCGAAGGCGCCGAGCGCGGCGCCGAGCCAGAAGCTGCCGTTGATCGCGAGATCGACGCGGCCGCGGAACCGCGCCGGCACGAATTCCTGGATCGCCGAGTTGATCGCCGCGTACTCGCCGCCGATGCCGGCGCCGGTGAACAAGCGGAACAGCAGGAAGGTGGCGAGATTCCACGACGCCGCGGTCAACGCCGTCGCGGTCAGGTAGAGGCCGAGCGTCACGAAGAACAATTTGCGCCGGCCGAAACGGTCGGTCAGATAGCCGAAGAACAACGCCCCCGCCACGGCGCCGGCCAGATAGGCGCTGCCGGCGAGCCCGATCTCGGCGGCGCTGAAGTGCAAAACCACGCTTTTTTCCAATGCCCCGGCGACTGAGCCGGCGAGCGTCACCTCAAGCCCGTCGAGCACCCAGGTGATGCCGAGCGCGACGACCACGAGCGTGTGAAAACGGGTCCACGGCAGGCGGTCGAGCCGTCCCGGAATGTCGGTCTCGATCGTCGCCGGCGGATCGGGCATAACCGGATAACGTTTGTCGTCGAGCCTCGGCACCGTCCGGTTGCAGGAACCGGCGGGGAGCGGGGCATGACTGTGTCGCGAAGGCCGATGCTTCATAGGCTGCTTTTATCGCTGATCGCGGCGATCACGCTGATGTTGGGCATGCTGATGTTGGGCGGCGGCACCGCGCTGGCGCAGAACCGCGGCACCGCCCAGCCGGCCGCCACCGCAGCGCCGACACCGGCCCAGGCGCGCGAGGTTATCGACATCCTGCAAAACCCGCAAAAGCGGGCGCAGCTGATCCAGACCCTGCAGACCATCGAGAAGGCCGCCCCGGCGCCGAAACCGAAGCCGCCCGCCAAGCCCGCGATCGTGGCGCCCAACAGCCTCGGCGTCCAGTTGCTGGGGAACCTTTCGGTGTGGGCCGCGGGGATTGCCGCCGCGGCGGCGGAAACGATCGGCCAACTGAGCGACGCGCCGCTGTTGTGGCGTGCGCTGATGCACACCGCACGGGACCCCGCCGCGCGCGCGGCCGTGGCCGATGCGGCATGGCGGATCGTCTTGATCCTCGCCGTCGCCGCGCTGGCGGAAGCGGCCACCCGCCGTGCGCTGCGCCGGCCGATGCGGACGCTGGCAGCGCGCGCGCCTGCGCCCGGCTTGGGGCACAGCGCGTGGGAATTGCTGCGCCGGCTGCCGTTCGCGCTGGTCCGTCTGGTGCTCGACCTGATCCCGGTCGTGGTGTTTGCCGGGGTCGGCAACCTGCTGGCCGGAGTTGTTGCCGGCAGCGCCCCGGCGACGCCGCTGGTGGCGCTCGCGCTCGTCAACGCCTATGCGGTCGCCCGCGCGATCGTCTGCGCCGGGCGCATGCTCGCCTCGCCGGCGATGCCGCGCCTCAGATTGTTGCCGGTCGGCGAGGACGGCGCCGCGGCATTCATGTCGTGGCTGCGGGTCATCACGATCGTCACGCTGGCCGGCACCGCGCTGGCGCAGGTCGCCCTGCTGCTCGGCCTGCCGCAGGCGAGCCACGACGCGCTGATCCGGTTGACGGCGCTGGTCGATGCGATCCTGCTCGCCGCCATCGTGATCGCGAACCGCGGCGCGGTCGCCGCCTATATCCGCGGCGGCGCCATCGCTCCGCCCGACGCCGCCGAGTGGCGCCGCTGGCTCGCCGAGACCTGGCACTATATCGCGCTGGCGGTGATCTTCGCGGTGTGGCTGGTGTCGATCGGCGGCGTCGGCCACGGCGGGCGCGGCACCCTCGATTTCCTGCTCGGCACCGCCGCCGTGCTGGTCGGCGCGCGGCTCCTGGCGATCGTCGCGCTCGGCGCCGTGGCGCGGGTATTCTCGGTCGACGAGTCGGTGCCGGGCCGGCGGCACGCGATCGGCATGCGCGCCGCGCGCTATCACCGGATCATCCGCCTCATCGTCAGCTCGGTCATCGCCGTCATGGCGGCGTTGGCCCTCTTGCAGCTGTGGGGTGCCCATGCGCTGAGCTGGTTCGCCCCGGGGAGGATCGGCCAGCATCTCGTATCGGCGTTGATCACGATCGCGCTGGCGGCCGCGTTTGCGATCGTCGTGTGGGAGAGCGCCAACGCTGCGATCGACCGCCAGATCGACCGCCTGCACGATGTCGAGCCGGCGCGCTCGGCGCGGCTGCGCACCCTGCTGCCGATGATGCGCACGGGCCTGCTGGTGACGATCGTCATCGTCGTCGGCGCGACCGCGCTCAGCGAGGTGGGGGTCAACATCGCGCCGCTGCTCGCCGGCGCCGGCATCGTCGGCATCGCCGTCGGTTTCGGTGCGCAGACGCTGGTGCACGACATCATCACCGGCATGTTCATCCTGATCGAGAACACGATCCAGGTCGGCGACGGGGTCACGGTGGCCGGGCTGTCGGGCACGGTCGAGCAATTGTCGATCCGCACCTTGCGGCTGCGCGCCGGCGACGGCTCGCTGCACATCATCCCGTTCAGCTCGGTCGTTACCGTGACCAACAACAATCGCGGCATCGGCAATGCCGCGATCTCGGTTATCGTCGCCGCCGACCAGGACATCGACCGGGTCACCGCCGTGCTCGGCACGATCGGCGAAGAATTGCGTGCCGACCCGAGTTTCGCGCCAATGATCCTCGGCGACCTCAATATCTGGGGGGTCGACGCGCTCAACGCCAGCGGCATCACGCTGAGCGGCCAAATCCCGTGCACAGTGGGGGGACGCATGCCGGTGCAGCGCGAATTCAACCGGCGCATGCTGAAGCGGTTTGCCGCCGAGCACATCGCGCTCGGCCCCACGCCCTAGCGGCTCTGCCGCCGCCCGCAAGATCGGCCCCGACGAGCGGTGCGAGCGCTAGAATGCGCCGACGATGGCCGACCGCGATGTTCGCGCTGTGTGCTCTTGTGCGCAATACGCGAGTTAGCGATTCGTTCCTATTCCTTTTCGAGGAGGGCATCATGGCCGAGGCAGCGCTGGACAACGGCCCGCGGGTCGCCGCCTTCATTGCGGCGGCGCCGGCGCGCGACCTGCCGCCCGAGATCGCCGACATGGCGCGGCTGTGCCTGGCCGATTGGCTCGGCGTCGCGATCGGCGCCGGCGACGAGCCGGCCGGGCGGATCGTGCGCCAGGTCGCGGCCGGATGGCATGCCGCCGGGCGGGCGACGGTGCTCTATGGGGCCGCCGCGGCGGCGCCGTTCGCCGCGCTCGCCAACGGCACCTTGGCGCACTGCCTCGATTTCGACGACACCCATATCGGCGCGGTGACCCATACCAGCGCGCCGGTCTGGGCCGCGACCCTGGCGCTCGGGGAAGAGCTCGGCGCCGACGAGACGGCGATGCTGCGCGCCTATGTCGCCGGGTTCGAGACCGCGAGCCGGCTCGGGCGCGGCCTCGGCGAGGCGGTGACCGCGCATGGCTGGCACGGCACCGGCGTGTTCGGGCGGCTCGGCGCCGCTGCTGCTGCCGCGGCTCTGCTGCGGCTCGATCAAGAACGGGCGCTCAACGCGCTCGGCGCCGCGGCGACGCAGGCGGGCGGGCTCACCGCCTCGTTCGGCACGATGGCCAAGCCGTTTCACGCCGGCAAGGCGGCCATGGACGGCATCGTCGCGGCGCAGCTCGCCGCCGCCGGCTTTGCCGCGGCGACCGGGCTGCTGGAGCCGGAAGGCGGGCTCGACAACGCGCTGGTCCAGGACGGCAGCGCGCGCCTGTTGCCGGGCGAACTCGACGGCCGCGAGATCCTCAACAACAGCTTCAAGCCCTATGCCGCCTGCCATCTGACCCATCCGGCGGTCGACGCCGCCCGCGCCCTGGCGCCCGGCGCCAACGAATTGGCGGCGCTGCGTGCGGTGCGCGCCGAGGTGGGGCCGCTCGCCGACCAGGTCACCGGGCATCGCGATGGCGCGCCGCAGACCGCGCTTGCCGGCAAGTTCGACCTCAAATACTGCGTCGCGCTGGGGCTGCATGGCCGGTCGCTGTCGGCCGCCGATTTCCGCGAGCCGTGGCAGCCCGACCCGGCGATCCTCGCCACCGCCGGCAAGGTCGCGGTCGCCGCCGATCCGGCGGTCGGCTATACCGAGGCGCGCCTCGCGCTCGAATTCGCCGACGGGCGGGTGGCGAGGCGCCACGTGCCGGTCGGCAAGGGCCATCCCGGCAACCCGATGGGGTGGGACGACATGGCGGCAAAGTTCGACGGCCTCGTGCGTCCGCGCCTCGGCGCCGGGAGCGACCGGTTGTTCGCGCTGGTCCGCGACTTCGGCAGCGGCGGTGTTCTGCCCGGGATCACCGGCATATTGCGGAGGCTGTAGGCCCCCGTCTATTCGCGCCGGATCAGCAGCCGCAGCGAACCCGACAGTACGGTGGTCGCCGCCAGGATCGCCGCCATCGCAAGCAGCCCGATGACGAAGGAGCCGGTCGCCTGCTTGATCCAGCCCATCAGAAACGGCCCGGCAAAGCCCCCGAGCGAGCCGATCATGGTGATGAAGGCAAGCCCGGCCGCCGCACCGCGCCCGGCGAGAAAACCGGTCGGCACGGTCCAGAAGATCGCCCGCGCGGAGGTCACGCCGACCAGCGCGAGCGTCAATCCGGCGAGCGCCGGCGCCAGGTCGGTCCACCCGACGGACACGAGCAGGCCGGCCGTGGCGAGCAGAAAGCCCAGTGTCAGGTTCAGGATGCGGCGCCCGGCGCGGTCGACATAGGCGGCCCAGACCAGCATCGCCACGCTGGCGAACAGGTACGGCACCGCCGAGGCAAAGCCGACCGCCAGGTTCGACAGCCCGTGCGTCTTCAAGATTTGCGGCAACCAGATGCCGACCCCGTAAGAGCCGAGCGTATAGGCGAACTGGATCACCGCCAGGACCAGCACCCGCACATCCCTCAAGGCCCCCGCCAATGAATGAACCGGGCGGTCGCGTTCCTCCTCGGCGAGCATCGCGACGATGGCGGCGCGCTCGTCGGCGGCGAGCCATCTCGCCTCGTCGGGGCGGTCGGACAGCATCGTCAGCATGAACAGCCCGATCGCGCTGGCCGGCAGCCCTTCGACGATGAACATCCATTGCCACCCGGCCAGGCCAAATAGCCCGTGCAATTGGAGCAGAAGGCCCGAAATCGGACCGCCGATCAGCGAGGAGACCGGGATCGCGACCAGGAACCAGGCGAGCACCCGGGCGCGGTATTGCTTCGGAAACCAGGCAGCGAGGAAAAACGTGATGCCCGGAAAGAACCCGGCCTCGGCCGCGCCGAGCAACAGCCGCACGACATAGAAGCTCGTCGGCCCGGTGACGAAGGCGTTCGCCGCCGCAACCACGCCCCAGGTGACCATGATGCGGGCGATCCAGCGCCGCGCGCCGACCCGGTAGAGCGCCATGTTGCTGGGAATCTCGCAGGCGGCATAGCTGGCGAACAGCAGCCCCGCGCCCCAGCCGAACTGGTAGGGGTTGAGCCCGATGTCCCGGTTCATCGTCAGCGCGGCAAAACCGACGCTGGTCCGGTCGAGATAATTGACGAGATAGGCGACGGTCAGGATCGGCAGAAACCGCCACGCCGCCTTCGCCAATGCCCGGCTGCGCAATTCGGCCGCCGCGGAACCCGGTGCGACGGTCGCTACATCGGCCATTCCCCGCGCTCCCTCAATCCGCCACCGGCAAGGACAGCGGCACGATCTCGTCGTGATGGCGATGGCGATAGTCGCGGCCCGGCGCGGCGCGTTCCATGCGCTCTTGCGCCGCACGCAGGCGGGCGCCGGCGCCTTCCTGGTCGAGGGTGACGACGTGCCGGTCGATGACCACCTGGCGCCCGTCGACGAACACGTCGCGCACGGCGCGGTCGGCGGCGTGGTAGACGAACGCGCGCAGCGGGTCGCGCGCCGGCTGCATCTGCGGACAGGCGAGATCGACCAGGACCAGGTCAGCCTTCATGCCCGGGGCCAGCCGGCCAATATCGTCGCGCAACAGCGCCGCGGCGCCGCCGGCGGTGGCGGCATGGAACAAATCGGCGGTCGCGACCGCGTTGACGTCGCGTGCCGCGATGCGCGCCAGCACGGCGCCCTTGCGCATCTCCTCGACGAGGTTGTGCGGGCTGCAATCGGTGCCGAGCCCCATCGTCACGCCGGCCCGCCGATACTCGCCGAAATTCTCCATCACCTGGCCATAGCGGGCGAACGGGGTCGGGCAATGCGCGACGGCGCAGCCGCTGTCGGCGAGGATCGAAAGGTCGGTCCGGGTGTGCCAGCGCACCCAGGAATGGGTGTCGAGAAACAGGGCGTGGCCGAGGATCGTGCCCGGGCCCAGCAGCCCCTGCTCGTGCGCCCATTGGATCGGCGTCTTGCCGTGGCGGCGGATCATCTCGCGCACCTCGCTGACGCTTTGTGCGACGTGCACGGTCAGCGGCAGATTGCGCTCGCGCGCGAAATCGCGGCTGTCGCGCAGCAAATCCGCGGTGCAGGTGTCGATCTGCATCGGCGAGACGACGCCCGAAAGCCGCCCGCATGGGTGCGACAGAGCCGCGTCGATCACCCCGAGCGCACGCTGGAACCCGGCGCGGCCGCGCGCCTCGTTCCAGTCGTAGTAAAGCTCGTGGTCGTCCTTCAGAAACCATCGCGCCGAGGCATAGCCGGGGGCGAGAAAGCCGCGCATGCCGCTCTTGGCGAACAGGTCGATCCAGCCGTCCCACGGCGCCGAGATGTCGACCAGCGAAGTAACGCCGCACGACAACAGCTCGGCAAAGGCGAATTCGGCGCTGGCCGCGCGCGCCTCGTCGTCCGGCGCCGGGAAGGCCTGCGAGCGCTCGTAGAGCCCGGTCATGTGCATGCCGGGCAGCCCGTGCTCCTCGCGCAGGCCGCGATAGAGCGGCTCGTGGTGCGGGTGGGCGTGGATGTCGACAAGGCCGGGAATGACGAGCAGACCGGCGCCGTCGATGACCCGGTCTGCCGCACCGGGATAATCGCGCCCGAGAAAGGCGATGCGGTCGTCGGCAAAGGCGAGATCGACGCCGCGACGATAGACGTGGCGGCGGCTCTCGGCGTCCCAGGCGACGACCCAGGCGGCGTTCCTGATTACGGTTGTCGGCATCGTTCCCGCTCCCCGCCCGACGAGGCGTTCATGCTATAGCGGGCGGGGTGCAAGCAGAAAGGCGGTGGTGATGGCACTCGCGGGGCCGCGCAACCTGATCACCGATGTGGCGGGGATACGGGTGGGCCAGGCCGAGGATCGCGCCGGCATCACCGGGACAACCGTGGTCGTGGCCGAAGAGCCGGCGGTCGCGGCGGTCGATGTGCGCGGCGGGGCGCCGGGCAGCCGCGAAACCGAGTTGCTGGGGCCGGGAACCCTGGTCGAGCGGGTCGATGCGGTGGTGCTCTCGGGCGGCTCGGCCTTCGGTCTGGATGCGGCGGGCGGGGTCATGGATGTTCTCGCCGCCGCCGGACGCGGCTTTGCGGTGCGCGAGGTGCGGGTGCCGATCGTGCCGGCCGCGATCGTCTTCGACCTTGCCTTTCCCGGCCGCCGCCCGTGGCGTGGCGATCCGCCCTATCGCCGGCTCGGCCGGGAAGCGGCGGCGAACGCGGCCGGAGATTTTGTGCTCGGCAACGCCGGGGCGGGGCTCGGCGCCAAGGCCGGCACGCTGAAGGGCGGCATCGGCAGCGCCTCGCTGCGCCTCGGCGACGGCGGCACGGTCGGCGCGATCGTCGTCGTCAACAGCTGGGGTGCCGTCGTGCGCCCCGATTGCGGACGGCTATGGGCGGCCGAACTGGCCTTTCCCGGCGAGATCCCGCCGCAGCCGCCGCTGCCCGCTGCGGCGCTCGACCCGGAGGATTTTTCCGCCTGCTCGGCGCCCGCCGCCGGCGCCAACACGACGATCGCGGTGGTCGCCACCGACCTCGCGCTCGACAAGAATTCGTGCCGGCGGCTCGCGGTCATGGCGCAGGACGGGCTGGCGCGGGCGATTCGCCCGGCGCACACCCCGTTCGACGGCGACACCGTCTTTGCATTGTCGACCGGTGCCGGAGCGGCGATCGATCCGGGCCGGCTGGCGCGGCTCGGCAATGCGGCGGCGGATTGCCTCGCCCGCGCCGTCATGCGCGCGGTGCTCGAAGCGGAGCCGCTCGGCGGCTTTCCGAGCTGGCGCCAGCGCTGGCAGCCGGGCTGAACCTGCGGTCCCACGCCGCGGACGAACGGCGCTCCGGCGCCGGTGTTCGGGATGCGACGGCTCAGCCCAGTCCGGTCGAACCGGCATCAATGCCCTTGACAAAGCACGGGCGCTCACCGAAAGGGTGTCGATCCTCCGTCCGCGCAGGCGCCGCCGCACTTCACGGCCGTTGTCTACCTCAGACGGTGCCGCACCAACGGAAATGCCCAGAGCCGTGCCGCGAACGAACAATTTTGACGCCTTGCGGCTTCTCGCTGCGACCGTCGTCGTCTATGGGCACGCGTTCCCGCTGACCAAAACCGCGCAAGTGGTGATACTGGGGAATTCCGTCGAGTCCCTGGCGGTCAAGGTATTCTTTGTCATCAGCGGCTATCTGATCAGCGAGAGCTGGTTGCGAGACCCACAGATCAACCGGTTCTTGATTCGGCGCGCCCTCCGCATATTCCCCGCACTGATCGTCGTCGTATTGCTGTCTGTCCTCGTGTTAGGACCGCTGGCAACGACGTTATCTATCGCGGGTTATTTCGGGAATATTTCCGTATTGATGTACTTAAAGAATATATTCCTCTATCCGGTTTATTATCTCCCGGGAGTGTTTCAGAGCAATCCCTACCCGATTGCCGTCAACGGTTCGTTGTGGAGCCTTCCGGTCGAATTCTCCATGTACCTGTTGACCCCGTTGCTGCTGTTGAATGTCGGGGGGGGCCGGCGGTTACGCGTATCGGCGGCGACGCTCGCGTTCTGCGCCGCCAGCCTGTATTTTATCTATATTGATCCTCACGCATCCCGGGTGGTGGTTTATGGGACAAACCTTCTGTTCGCCCTTGATGCGTGCCCGTATTTTCTTATCGGCGCCTGCTTTCGCATCTGGGGTTGGGACCGCCGGGCAGACCCGCAGGGCGCGCTGCTGGTCGCCTGCATTCTGGCGTGCGTACCGGAGGGCGGAGCTTGGTGCGAGATGGCCTTGCTGCTCGGATTGCCGTATATCGTCATCGGTTTTGCCAATGCCCAGCCCGCGCGGTTTGGCGCTGTAAGCCGAATCGGCGACCTGTCTTATGGCACCTATCTTTACGGATTTCCGGTGACTCAGATGGTCGCCAAGCTGCACCCGACGATCGGGGCGATCGATAATTTCCTCGTGTCGTTGCCGTTGACGCTCGCGTTGGCGGCGGCATCGTGGTTTCTCGTCGAGCGCCGGCTGCTGGCGATGAAGCCGCGCCGGGTCTCCCGGGCGGCGGAACCTACCGTTCCCGAAGTTGCGGCGGCGCAGCCGGTGACCCGGGCAACTCTCGGCGCCGAATAGACGTCGCGATGGAACGGCCGCTTTGCCTGATCACCCGAGGTGCAGGGTTCCCTACGCGGCGGGAAGCGCGCGGCGCGCCGCGGCCTCGACGATCGCGCGCTCGGGCGGGAAGGTGATCGTGACCTTCGTGCCGACGCCGACCGTGCTCTCCAGCGCCAGCGAGCCGCCGTGCAATTCCATGATCGCCTTGACGAGGGGCAGGCCGAGCCCGGTGCCCTGGTGCTGGCGGCTCAGCGACGAATCGACCTGAACGAAGGGTTCGAGCACGCGGTCGATATCGGCATCGGCGATGCCGATCCCGGTGTCGATGACGCTGAGCGTGAGGCCGGTGCGGCGGTCGAACTCGCCGACGATCTCGATATGGCCGCCGGTCGGGGTGAATTTCGCCGCGTTGGTGACGAGGTTGAGCAAGACCTGCTTGGTCTTGCGCTCGTCGGCGCTCAGCAGCGGCAGGTCCGCCGGCAGGTGCGTCGCCACCGACAATCCGGCCTCGCGCACGCGGGTGCTGGTCAACTGCCCGACCGCGCGGATCATCTCGCGCAGGTCGAAGACGTCCTCGTACAGTTCGAGCTTGCCCGATTCCGCCTTCGACAGGTCGAGAATGTCGTTGATGATCTGCAGCAGGTGCGAGCCGCTGGCATGGATGTCGGCGACATAGGTGCGGTACTGCTCGTTGCCGAGCGCGCCCAATACCTCGCGCAGCATCATTTCGGAAAACCCGATGATCGCGTTGAGCGGGGTGCGCAATTCGTGGCTCATCGTGGCGAGAAAGCCCGATTTCGCCTTGCTCGCCGCCTCGGCTTCCTCCTTGGCCAGGCGCAGCGCCTCGTAGGCGGCGGCGCGCTCGTTCTGCAATTTGACCAGGTCGAAGCAGCGGTCGAGCACCGCGAGCAGCGTGCCGGGCTCGCACGATTTGTCGAAATAGTCATAGGCGCCGCGGCGCAATGCGGCGACCGCGGTCTGGGTGTCGAGCTCGGCCGTCATGACGACGCAGATCAGGTCCGGCCGCTCGGCGCGCAGGCGGGCGATCACATCGACCCCCGAGGTCACCCCCAGCCGGACATCGACAAACACCACCGGCGCTTCGAGTCGCCCCGGCTCGCGCGCGGCGAGCTGCACCACCGCCTGGTCGGCGCCGGCGACGATCACGACCTCGTAGCCATGCGGTTCGATAAGCTCGGCCAGCGACTCGGCGAAATCGCTGTCGTCGTCAACAATTAATATCGAACGTCGCAACGCTGCCGCCCCCATCTTGCCCTAACTGGCCGGTGCGACCACGGCGCCGACGGCGGCCAGCAGGGCACTGGGGTCGAACGGCTTCTGCAACAGCCCGTGGGCGCGGAGCCCGAACCCGCTCAGGCTTTCGGGCACATCGTCGGCAGGCCGGCCGGTGACGATGATGGTCGGCAGCGCGCTGCACGCGTCGAGCAGCCGCTTCATCGCTTCCGGCCCGGCGATGACCGCGAGGCCGAGGTCGAGGATCAGGCAATTCGGCTCGTCCCGTTCAAGCTCTGCGAGCGCCTCCCGGCCGTTGGTCGCGACCCGCACCTCGAAATCGGCTGCCTCCAGAATCGGCGCCATGCTGTCGACGAAATCGGGGTCGTCGTCGGCCACCAGGACCGCGCCGCGCGGCATCACCTGCCCCAGCGTGGCGAGCAGCTCGGTGGCGGCGAACGGCTTGTACAAGACGCCGAGCGCGCCGCTCTCGATCGCCTGGGCGATCAGCTGTTCGAGGCTGAACCCGGTCATCATCATGACCCGCGCCGTCGGACGGATCTGCTTCAGTTCGAGAAAGGTCTCGACGCCGTTGATCCCGGGCAATTTGACATCGAGCAAGACCAGGTCGAATTCGGCCTCGCGAAAGCACGCGATCGCGTCTTCGCCGCTATGGGCGAGCTCGACCGGGTGTCCGCGCATCTCCAGCACGTCGGCCAGGCTTTCGGCGTGGTCGTGGTCGTCGTCGACAATCAGAACGCGCTGCTTCATTCCATCACCTTCACTTCCTCCTGTCGCGGCAGCCTGACGGCAAAGCAGGTCCCGCGCCCGATCTCGCTCTCGACCTCGATGGTGCCGCCGTGCTGGCCGACGATCTGCTTGACCGTGGCGAGCCCAAGCCCGGTGCCGAAGCTCTTGGTGCTGAACAGCGGCTCGAAGATGCGGGCGAGGTTTTCCGGCGGGATCCCCGCCCCGTTATCGGCAACCGCCAGCTCGACCGCGTCGTCGCCCTCGAGCGTGCGCACGGTGATGCGCCGCTCGATCGCGTCGGCGGGCATCTCGCCCAGGGCCTGCGCGGCGTTTTCGACGAGGTTGATGACGACCCGGCGCATGCGCTCGGGGTCGATCGCCACCTGGGCGCCGCGGGCGCGGAAATCCTCGGCCAGCGACATCGTCGCCGGGATGGTCTGCTCCGACAGGATTTCCTTGAGCCAGGCTTCCAGATTCACCGTCGTGCGCTTCAATTCGCGGGTCCGGGCATATTCCAGCAGGTCGCCGATGATGCGGTTGCAGCGCTCGATGCTGCGCTCCATGCGGGCGATCGGCCGGTCGAGCTTGAGCCCGGCGCCGGACGCCATTTCCTTGGTGCTGAACAGCGTGTTGCGGATGGCGCTGAGCGGGTTGCGCAACTCGTGGGCGACGGTGGCGGTCAGCTGGCCGAGCACCGACAGGCGCTCCTTTTTCAGCAATTCCGCCTCGGTCACCAGCCGGGCGTGCTCGGCCTCCATCTTCTCGGCGCGGGCCGAGGCCAGGGCGCCGTAGATGCGGATCTGCCGCGCGATCAGAAACACCATCAAGGCCACGCCGAGCGCGCCGCAGATCGCCAGCACCCCGAGCAGCATGGTCTGCCCCGACCAGTCGCCGAGCGCGGCGTCGCCGCGGCGGGTCACGGTGAGGGCGAGCGGAAAGCCGGACAGGTTGCGGGTCGCGGCGATCCGCCAGTGCTCGTTGTCCAGGACGGGAATATCGATGGCCGAGGCGGGAGCGTCGGCGACCGGCGCCGCAGCCGCGCCGGCGGAGGAGGCGGGATACTGCGCCAGCACGATCCCGTCGGCCCGCTGCAACGACACCGTGCTGCCGGTGCCGAGCGCGACCCCCTGGAAGAAGCTTTCGAGCCCGACCGCCGGCAACAGCCCGACAACGTAGCCGAGCGTGCCGTCAGCGCCGTCGCCGATGCGGTGAACGATCGGGATCAGGCGGGCGCCGGTGTGCGCATCGACGACGGGTGCGCCCACGAACCGGTCGAGCCGGGGCTCTGCGCGCATCTGCACGACAAGGTCGCGCCCGGCGAGGTCGGTGGCGCTCGGCGGCCACCAGCCGGCGGTGTCGAGCAGCGTGCCGTCCGGGGCGAGCACAGCGATCGCCAGATACGGCGAGGCCGGCCCCAGCCCGGAAGCGAGGATCACCGCCGCCTGCGGCGCCCGCATCGCCGCGGCGAAAGCGCGCGGGTTGGCGCCGCCGGCCTGGAGCAGCCGGTCGGCCACCGCACGCGACACCGTATCGGCGACGGCAAAGGCATGGCCGGTCGATTCGGCAATGACGGCATCGAGCTGCGCCAGTTCGGTCCGGGCCGAGGCGATGGCCTCGGCGCGAAGCCGGCCGGCGACGATGCCGGTGACGTTCAGCAGTGCCGCGATCAGGATGATGCCGCAGGCAACGAGCAGAGTCGTCGGCCGGACGCTTCGCAATCCTCGGTTGACTGCCCGCACTGGTGTCGTTCGGGCCGCCGCATTCGCGAAAACAGAGACCATCTTGATACCACTTTGCCCACCCAGACCCATTGCTAAGCGCAACAGGTTGAGGAAGGCTTAAGCCGCCCCCGTGGCGGGCGGCGGCACGGCGCGAAGGCCCGATCGACCCCGGAACGGCGAACCGCTTCAGGCGCTGATATGCAACGGACGCCGGATCACCTTCCGGCGGCGGCGCGCTCCAGATTGAGCGCCAACGCCGATGCAAGCGTTGGTTCCCGCGCCCAACGCAGTAATCTCGGGTTCACATCGACGCGCATCGACGCTCTGCTCCAGTAGCTACTGATGCGCTACACCGAAAAATATTTCGCCTGGGGGTGGTGGACGACGATCGCCGAGGTCGATTGTTCGGGGTCGAGCATGTCTTCCTCGCTCAATCCCACGCCGATCTCGCCGGCGCGCAGCAGGTTCAACAGCTGCTTCTGGTCGGCGAGGTTGGGGCAGGCCGGATAGCCGAAGGAATAGCGGCTGCCGCGATAGCCCTGGGCCAGCATCTCGTCGTGGTCGCGCGCCTCCTCGGCGGCGAAGCCCAATTCGCCGCGGATGCGCTTGTGCACGTATTCGGCCAGCGCCTCGGCCATCTCCACCGACAGCCCGTGCAGGTAGAGATAGTCCTGGTAGCGGTTGTCGGCGAACCACTCGCGGGCGGCGGCGGAGGCCCGTTCGCCCATCGTGACCACCTGCAATCCGATCACGTCGCGCTCGCCGGCATCGACGTCGCGGAAGAAATCGGCGATGCACAGCCCGCCTTCCTTGTTCTGGCGCGGGAAGGCGAAGCGCGCGATCTCGCGCCGTCCTTCCTCCGCGAACAGGATCACGTCGTTGCCTTCGGCGGCGCAGGGCCAATAGCCATAGGCCGCCTGAGGCTGCAAAATCTGTTCGCGGATCGCCAGGTCCATGATGCGCGACAATACCGGGCGCAGTTCCTGGCGCGCCCATTTCCGGTACTCGTCGAGCGTGCGCCCGTCTTTCCGGTAGCCCCACTGGAACTGGTACAGCATGCGCTCGTTGAGGTAGGGCGCGACCGCCTTGGGGGCGATGCGGGTGATCGTCTGCGCGCCCCAGAACGGCGGCACCGGCACCGGCACGCCGCGGTTGAGCTCGGTCCGGCGCAGGCGGATTTCCTCAAGGTCCACCGGGCGCGCCGGGCGCGGGTCGGCGGCGCGGCCGAGCTTGCGCGATTCGTTGACCGGGCGGCCCGCGTTTTTCCGCCGCACCTCGGCGAGGTAATCGTCGAAGCCGTTGGTGTCGTTGTTGCGGCTGACGATGCGGTCCATCAGGGCGAGCCCGTCGAACGCGTCGCGGGCATAGGCGACGCGCCCGGCACCGTAGGCCTTGATGCAATCCTCCTCGACATAGCGCCGGGTCAGCGCCGCGCCGCCGAGCATGACCGGCAATTCGAGCCCCTGGCGCGTCATCTCTTCGAGGTTTTCGCGCATCACCACGGTCGATTTGACCAACAGGCCCGACATGCCGATCGCGTGCGCACCGTGCTCGCGGGCGGCTTCGAGGATCGCGGCGATCGGCTGCTTGATGCCGAGATTGATGACGCGGTAGCCGTTGTTGGTCAGGATGATGTCGACGAGGTTCTTGCCGATGTCGTGAACATCGCCGCGCACCGTGGCAAGCACGACCGTGCCCTTTTCCGTGCCCTCGATCCGCTCCATGTGCGGCTCCAGGTACTTGACCGCGGCCTTCATCGTCTCGGCCGATTGCAACACGAACGGCAACTGCATCTTGCCGGCGCCGAACAGGTCGCCGACCGTCTTCATGCCGTCGAGCAAGATCTCGTTGATGATGTCGAGCGGCGCATGCGTCTGCATCGCCAGATCGAGATCGGCTTCGAGCCCGAGCCGGTCGCCATCGACGATGCGCTGCGCCAGGCGCTCTTCGAGCTTTTCCGGCCGCCCCTTCTTTTCGGCCTTTTCGACCGCCCGGTCCTCGAACAAGCCGATGAACGCCTGCAGCGGGTCGTAGCCGTCACGCCGGCGGTCGAAGATCAGGTCTTCGGCCGCCGTCAATTCGGCCTCGGGGATGCGGTGCAATGGCAATATGCGCGAGAAATGCACGATCGCGCCGCTGAGCCCGCGGCGCAGCGCGTGGTCGAGAAACACCGAGTTCAATACCTGCCGCGCCGGCGGGTTGAGGCCGAACGAGATGTTCGACAGGCCGAGGATGATCTGGCACTCGGGCAGCGCCTTCGCGATGCGCTCGATGGCGTCGAGCGTGTTGAGGCCGAGCTTGCGGTCGTCCTCGTTGCCGGTGCAGATCGTGAAGGTCAGCGGGTCGAACAGCAGGTCGCTCGCCGGCAGCCCGTACTTGCCGCAGGCGAAGTCGTAAAGCCGCTGCGCCACCGCAACCTTGTGCTCGACCTCCTTGGCCATGCCGGTTTCGTCGATGGTCAGGGCGATGACCGCGGTGCCGAAGCGGCGCGCGAGGCGGAGCCGCTTGTCGGCCGCCTCCTCGCCGTCCTCGAAATTGATCGAGTTGATGATCGGCTTGCCGCCGTAAAGTTTGAGCGCCGCCTCGAGCACCGGGTACTCGGTCGAATCGATGACCAAGGGTGCGTTGACCGCACCGCGCATGCGGGTGACCATCTCGGTCATGTCGGCGACCTCGTCGCGCCCGACAAAGGCGGTGCAGAGGTCGAGCGTGTGCGAGCCTTCCTTGACCTGCTCGCGGCCCATCTCGACGCAGCCGTCCCAGTCGCCCTGCTCCTGCAGGCGGCGAAAGGCGCGCGAGCCGTTGGCGTTGCAACGCTCGCCGACCGACAGGTAGGCGTTTTCCTGGCGCAGGCTGACCTG
>JASHNY010000165.1 GCA_030041385.1 Alphaproteobacteria bacterium | reverse complement strand
CTGGCGGCTCTCGGCGACGCCGACAAATTGCAGGAATCCGGCATGGTACGGGTTCGGCTCCTTGCCGAGACGCTTCATCTCGTTCCAGAACCCGGTCATTGTCGCCTGCCCGGCCTTGTAGCCGAAATACGACAGATAGGCGTAAACGTGGTCCTGCTCGGCGCACCACTGCCAGGTCTCGACCGAGCCGCCGCCCGGGATCCAAATCGGCGGATGCGGCTTCTGTACCGGGCGCGGCCAGATGTTGACGTAGCGCTGCTGGTTGAAGCGGCCGTTGAAGGCAAAGGTGTCGGGCGCAGTCCACGCCTTCAGCACCAGATCGTGCGCCTCGTAATAGCGCTCCCTGAGCATCGACGGGTTCTGGCCATAGGCAAAACACGTGTCCATCGGCGTGCCGACCGGGAACCCGGCGATCAGCCGTCCGCCCGAGATGCAGTCGATCATCGCAAACTCCTCGGCAACCCGGGTCGGCGGGTTGTAGAGCGCCAAGGAATTGCCCATCACGCACAGCATCGTGTCGGTCGTCCGCCGCGCCAAGGACGAGGCGATCAGGTTGGGCGACGGCATCAGCCCGTAACCGTTCGAGTGATGCTCGTTGACGCACACCGCGTCGAACCCGCATGCGGCGGCGAATTCCAACTCGTCCATGAAGTCGTTGTACATGTGATGCGCACGAAGCGGGTCGAACAGCGAGGAATGGATGTCGACCCACACCGACGGGTGCTTCTCCCGGAAATCCTCCGGCAACTCGGTGTACGGCATCAGGTGGAACCACATCAATTTCATGGCTCGCTCCTCAATCGGCTGCGGGAGAGAGTACCCGGGCGCCGGCAGCCGTCAAGATCGTAAGTCCTACTTACCATTCATGCTCTCATGCCTGGATCGCGGGCGTCCCGCCTGCACTCCTTTTTCTATCGCCGCCGCGGCGAGGCTTCGCTGGCGAGCGGCGAGGTGATGTCGGCGAACGACACCTTCAATGAGGTGCGCACGTCGATGACGGTCGGCACCCGCGCCGCCAGCGCCTCCTTGAGCGCCGGGCCGAGCGCGGCGGGCTCGCTGACGCGCACCCCGTTGCAGCCCATCGCGCGGGCGATCGCGGCATGGTCGAAATCCTTGAACTCGGCGGCAAACGGGCCGGAGCCGTGCAACACCCAGCCGAGCGCGTTGTTGTTGAACACGACGACGGTGATCGGGATGTCGTGCTCGATCCCGGTCATCAGCCCGTTCATCGTCATCGCAAACCCACCATCGCCGCACACCGCGACGACCGGGCGGTCGGGATGCACCAATTTGGCGCCGAGCGCGGCCGGGATGCCGAACCCCATTGGCCCGGTGCCGGCCGCCTGGAGGAAACCGCCGGCTTTCTTGGTCTGGTAGAAATGCGTCATCAGGATGCGGTTTTCGCCGGCATCGCAGGTGACGATCGCCTCCTCGGGCAGGGTGCGCATCAATTCGCCAATGACCCGCTGTGGCAATAGCGGTGCGTCCGGCGCGGAATATTCCGCCGCGTTGAAATAGCCGAGCTTTTCGCGGTGTGCGGCGACCCGCCGCCGCGCCGCGTCGCTCTTGCCGGCGCCACGCGAGCCGATTGCCTCGACGAGCTGGCCGAGCACCACCGCGGCATCGCCGAGCACGACTTCCTCGGCCGGGTAGGTCCACGAGGCGTGGCGCGGCTCGATATCGACCTGAATCAACACCTGCCGGGTCGGGTCGAGCAGTTTGCGGTTGGCCCAGGCCGTGTCGCTGGGGCTGAGCTTCGAGCCGACCACCAGCACCAGATCGGCCTCGCCGACCGTGGCGTTGGCGACCGGCGTGCCGAACGTGCCGAACACGCCGAGCGCCAGCGGATGCGTTTCCGGGAACGAGCCTTTGCCGGCCGCGGTCGTCGCCACCGGCATCCCGGCCGCTTCGGCAAGGCGCTGCAACGGGTCGTAGGCTTGGGCAATGCGCACCCCGTTGCCGGCGACGATGACCGGCCGCTGCGCCATCACGATGCGGTCGGCCGCGGCGGCGACTGCCTTGGCGTCGCCCGGCGGAGGCGGCGCCGGCAGGTAGAACCGGGTCGGGTAGAGGCCGGGATTGCTGTCGGCGGCGACATTGCCGGCGAGCGCGTCGTGGCTGAACAATATCGCGACCGGCCCCGGCTGGCCCGCCATCGCATGCTTGATCGCCAGCTGCGTCGCCTGCACGGCGGCCAGCGGCTCGTGCGCCTGCATGACCTGCTTGGTGATGCCGCCGAAGGCGCGGCGCGCGTCCCAGCTGCCGTAATCGCCGGTCGCCTGCTGATAGGGCGCATGCAGGTGGAAGTGCGGCGCGTCGCTGAAATCGGTCAGCAAAACCATCGGCGACGACGACAGGTAGGCTTCGAGCGTGCCGAGCAGCCCGTTGCCGAGCACCCACGGCCCCTGCCCGATCAACACGCCAGGCTTGCGCGTCAGCCGACCATAGATTTCGGCCATCACCGAGCCGAGCGATTCCTCGCGCACGGTAACCATGCGCACCTGGTTCTGCACCTGGCTGAGGCCCGAGATGATCCGCCCGGTATGGCCGCCGGAAATGCCGAAAACATATTCGATCCCAGCCTCGGCCAGCACCCGGGCAATCAGCACGCGGGCCGGCGTCTCTTCGGTCAGCATCCGCTCGATCGCCATCGCCCGATCCTCCCTGCAGCCGGGGAAAGCTTGCCTCGCATGCGGCCGGAAGACAACCTCGCGCCGGCGGTATCAGCGCGCGAAGAAGGCGCGGAACCTCGCCGCGATGCGACGCCGGAAGCTCCGCCGCGGCCCGCGGCCGGCGTCCGCCGCATCCGCCGCGGCCGGCGCCTCGGGCGCGCCCGCCCGGCTCAGGCGGAACAATTCGGCCGCCAGGGCCTCGCGCTGGCCTTCGTAAAGCTCCGCCTTGGCCTCGGCGATGCCGACCCGCACCCGCAGCGCGTCGATCGCCGCCTGCGCCGCCTCGCCGGTCTCGCTCAGCTCGGCGACGATTTCCTCGGCATCCGCGAGCCTGCGGCGGGTGGCGGCGAGTTCCTCGTGAACGCGGTTCAGCGCCGCCGCCAGCTCGTCGCCGCGCCACAGCGCTTCGAGCAGGGCGGTTTCCCGGAGGTCCGAGTTGGACCCCGGACGCGGCGGCTCAGCCGCGGGCATCGTCGCCGTAAGGCGACCCGGGCGCCAGCCGCGAGCGGCCGATCGCGAGGAGCCGCGTGCACACGCGATGGACATCGGCGGGGCGCAACCCGTTGAGGCAGGCGAGGTCGCGCGGGCATTCGGCGGCCTCGGTCAAATGACAGGGGGCGCATTCGACGTTGCGGCGCACCGCGACCGCACGAGGCCCGAGCGGGCCCCATTCCGCCGCGTCGACGCTGCCGGAATGGACGCCGATTGTCGGCACTCCCAACCCGGCCGCCAGGTGCTTCGGGCCGCTGTTGTTGCCGACAAACAGGGCGCAGCGCAGCAGGAAGCCGGGCAGGTCGCCCAGGGCGATTTCGCCGACCGCCAGGGTGAGCCGCTCGCGACGGCGGACCTGATCGCGCACGGCGGCGGCAATCGCCTGATCGCCCGCGCTGCCGATCACGACCACCTCGACGCCGTCCTCCTCAATCAACCGATCGATCAGCTCGGCGTAATGCCGGGGCGGCCAGCGCCTGATCTCGGTGCCGGCTCCGGGATGCACGCACACGACCGGCCGGTCGAAGACGCGGGTGAAGCCAGACCGTTGCGGCGCCGACAGCGGGCCGGCGGCCAGGTCGAAAACCAGGCGCTCGCGCTCCCCGGCGGCGGCGATGGCGTCGGCAAGGGCGACCAGCGTGTCGCCGAAATGCTGGCGATTGGCGACCCCGGCATGGTCGCCGCCCCAGTCGAGCGCGATGTCGAGCCACGGAAAGCCGAGCCCGAAATTGAACCCGGCCGTGTACCGAGCCCCGGTATGGCGCAACAGCTCGCGCGTTTCGGGATGGCGGCGCAAATCCACCGCAAGGTCGAAACGGCGCGGTGCGAGCGCGCGGTGGAATTGATCGAGCTCACCGCGCGAAAGCCGCCGGTACGGCAATGCCGAATCGGCGCGGAAAAACTCGAAATCGATCACCTCGTCGATCTCGGCGACAAGCGCCCAGAGCGGCCGTGCCCAGGGTCCGCTGAGCACGGAAAAGGCCGCCTGCGGAAAGTGCCGCTTGAGCCGGCGGATGGCCGGCACCGCCCCGACGCAATCGCCCAGATGGTCGAGCTTCAGCACCAGGATGCGGCGGATCGTCTCCTGGTCGAATACCGGGTGGCCGCAACACAGCGCCTCAAACCCTTCGCGGTCGAGGGCGACGGCGTCCCGATCTCGCGCCCAGGCGGGATGGCCATACGGGTCGGCGTGCGCAAATTCTCCAGGATCGCCCGCGCCCGGCGCGGGCATGCCGGAAGGCGCCGGCGCTTGCTCGTCCGCCACCGCCCCGTGCTGGACCAGTGCGGCATATGGCGTGTAGATGCAGGACAGGCCGAGGCGCCGGACCTTGAGGCAATAGGCGATCCCGCCGGCGACGGAGCCGTCTCGCTCGCCGAACCCGCCGACCTGCCGGAACAAGTCGCGACGGGTCATCAAACCGGCGCCGGCGACAGCGCCGACGTTGCGCTGCACCTGGGCCAGGCCGAAATAACCCGGCTCGTCGCGCCGGGTGCCGCGGAACAGCGGGCGGGCGGAGCCGGGCTCCGCCAGAAATGTGCCGGCCTGTCGCACGGTGCCGTCGGCATCCAGCAGCAGCGCGCCGACCGCGCCGACTTCCGGCCGCTGGGCATGCTCGACCAGCGCTTCGAGCCAATCCGGCTCGGCCGGCTCGGTATCGCCCTCGAGAAACAGCAGGAACTCGCCGCTCGCCTCTGCTGCGGCGCGGTTGCCGGCTTGCCCCCAGTGGAACGGCGGCTCGACCGCGACGAACCTGTCGGCGATGTCCTGCGGCGACGGCGTCGCTGCCTCGTCCTGGGCGGCGAGATTGCCGGCAACGATGATCTCGATGTCGGGATATTCCGCCGTTTTGCGGATCGTTTCGATGCAGAACAAGGTGCGGGCGCTTGCCGCGCCGGCCACGATGATGACCGAAACGCGCCTGCCCGGTGTCACCCGGCGGCTGACCCGGTACGTGCCGGGCACGCGGCCGCGACGGATTTCGCCAACGATCCCGCGCCGCTCGAGAGCGCGGGCCAGCGCCTGTTCCTCGGCCGTATCGCCATCGGGGCGGTCGCCCCAGCGTCGGCACAGCACCGCCGGGACGTGGCGAATGGTGTCCGCCGCCTCGGTGCAGCGCAGCACCAAATCATATTCGCCGCGGCGCAGCAGATCGGGGATCGCGTCGCCGGCGCGCATCAGAAGCTGCGGCGTCGCACACCACAGGCGCCCGATATAGTTCGCCGACAGCAGCAGGTCGGGTGACCACTGGGGTTTGCAGTATGCCTCCACGGCGCCGGTCGCGCCGTTCCGGCATTCCTCGTCGCTGTACAGAAAATCGGCATCGCGATCGAGCCCGCTGGCGACCGCAAATTCGGCGAGCGCGTCGCAGCCCAGTTCGTCGCCGGCACGCAGCAGCGCGACAAAGCCCGGCCGGCCGCCACCGGCAGCGAGCGCGGCAAGACCGGCGCCGTTCGTTCTCGGCGCCAGCACCACGCGATCCGAGACGCCATCGATGCCGCAAACCAGCCGGTCGCGCAGCGCCTCCCTCTCCGCCGGCCAGCGCAAGGCCTGCGCACGCAGGGCGCGCACGCTGTCTTCCCCGTCGCGCAGCCGCTCGACCAATGCGGCGAATTCGATGTCGCGATAGCGGGCGATCACCGCCACGGCCCACCACGGATAGACCTGGCGCGCCAGCGATGCCAGTGTCGCGCGGCCGCGCTCGATCATCTCGTCGCTGCCGTCGAGCCGCATGACCAGGTGAAACGCCGGGCGCCAGTTGAGGGCGTCGAGCGTCTCGGCATAAAGATCCGCCTCGGCTTGACTGACGCGGCGGCGCAAGAGGCCGGATGGGTTGTCGCGGTGGGCGTCGATCATCGGGCGGAGGCGACCCGGTGCAGCGCCGCATCGCGCGCGGCATGGCCCCCGTTTTCGCTCAACCGGGCCTCCTTGGGCGCAGCATAGGCGCGATGCACTGCCACCGCCTCCAGGCGCAGCGACCGCAAGCGCGGGGTCTTTATTCCGCGGACCTCTAAATCCTTTACCGGTTCCCTCAGCACCACGCAGACGTATTTCGCGAAATCGCGGAGCGTTGCCGAGGCCAGGCGAAAATTCCCGTCTCGATGGGCAAAGTCAACGCTGAATTCCCCTTCGACCCGGCCGCCGAACCTGACCAGATACACGCCGGCCGGCAGCGCGATATACGGCCCCCAGAACAGGCGATGACCGCGGACCCGGTCATAAAGATCGGCCGTGTAGGCGATCCCACCGTCGCACTGCAGCGCCCGCCCGCTGTTACCCGACGCGGCGTCCGCGCAGGTCAAATCCTCGGGCAGGATCGTCAGATAGGGTTCAGCCGCCAGGCTGCGCCCGGTAAAATCCATCGTTTCGTCGCCCGAATGCCGTCGGCAGCGCCGCGGCGGCAGTTGCCGGCCGCGGCCGACCGCCTCACAGATCGTTGTAGATGTCGGCCGCCAGGTCGAGATCGTCGAACATCTTCGCCCGCCCATGATGCAGCACCAGCGCGCGCGAACAGTATTGCTTGACGATATCCGGTATATGCGAGGCCAGGATCATGCTGCGGTCGGTCCGCTTTTCGAACACCTCCTCGTGCGAGCGGCGTTGAAAGCGGGCGTCGCCCGCGGCGATGATCTCGTCGATCAGGTAGCAGTCGAAGTCGATAGCGAAGGACAGCGCGAAATTGAGCCGCGCGCGCATGCCGGTCGAATAAGTCCTGACCGGCTCGGACAGAAACCTGCCGAGTTGGGCGAAATCCTCGACATAGGCGAGAAGATCCTCATACCGCTTGTCGTAGATGCGCGCCATGAAGCGGATGTTGTCGTGGCCGGTCATGCTGCCGCCGACGCCGCCTTCCAGCCCGACCGGCCATGATACCGACATCGTCCGCGTGATCGTCCCGCGGGTTGGCAATTCGATGCCGGCGATCAGCCGGATCAATGTCGACTTGCCGGCTCCGTTGCGGCCGAGCAGCGCCACCCTTTCTCCAGGCTTGACCGTCAGCGACACGTCGCTCAGCACGCGGCGCCAGTGCCCGCGGGTCTCCGAGTGATAATCCTTGCAGACCCCTTCCGCGACGATCATGTCACCTCGACATAGGTGCGGACATTCCGCATCAGCCACAGGCCGACCAGCGTCAGGACCGCCAGCACGATAGTGACGTAAGGCAGGTTGGGAAAGGTCATGATGCGATCGCCGAACAATCCGCCCCGAACCGATTCATAGATGACAAGCGGTATGTCGACGGTCAGCGCCACTTCGCGCAGCGGCACCGGCAGCCAGACCGCCATGAACATGAAGCCGGAAATGATCATATAAATGTACGAAACCACCATCCAGATGTGCTCGACCAGCTCGAAACGCTCCGACAACGCCGCGACAATCATGGCGACGTCGAACGACCACCAGGTCATATAAAAGTATCCGAGAAACATCTCCGGCAAATCGTGCGGCCAGAGAATGGCTCCGAGAAAATAAAGAACTCCAAAGGAGAAAGCCACCGAGGCCATGTTGCCGACAGCCTCTAGCCCGCAACAGCCGACAAAGATGTCAAACGGCGTGATCCGCCAGTGATAGAGCAGGGCGACGTTGTTTCTTACCACGTACAAGGCCCGGCCGGTAACATGCCGGAAGATCAAGAGCGGCATGTAGCCGCTCCATACAAAGGTGGTGACCGGCACGCCGTGTTCGAACGGCGCCCGGATCACCGACCATATCGCCAATACCGGAAAGGCGAAGACCAGCGGCTCGGCAAACAGCCAGGCAAAGCCGAGGTTGCGCCGGCCCCAGCGGGTCTGCATCTCGCGCATGAACAGCGCCGTCCAGACGCGCCGCTGGGTTTTTAGCGCCTCCGAGAACACCCGCGGGCCCTCGCCTCCTATGCCGAGGCGTGCTCGCGCACGCCGGCGACGAGCAGCCAGGCGATGCCGTAGGCCAAAAGGCAACAGCCGACGACGGTGGCGAACGAAGCCAAACGCTTGGGATAGAGCGGATAGTCGGCGAGGTTGGGCTGCGCGATGGTTTCGAGGTAGAGCTGCTGGCGCTGCGCCTGGAGCCGCGCCTGCTCGCGCGAGGCCACGGCGGACGCGATCAGCTTTTCTTCCATCGTCTGCTGCAGGTTGAGGCGCTCGTATTCGCTGAGCGCCGTCGCCATGGACCCGTCATTGCCGGTGAGCTTGGCCCGCTCCTCGCCGATCAGCCGGGCGAGCGAGGCGATCCGCGTGCGCAGCAGCTCGATTTGCGGGCTGCGCGGCGAATTTTTTAACGCGTCGGCCAGTTGCGCCTTGGCCGTCGCCTGCTCGCTCGCCAGCTTTTCCAACAGCGTAAACGGTCCCCGGGCCTCGGCCGTCGGGTTCAGCATGTTGGCCTTGATCCGGTAGGCCGTCAGCTGGCTCTGAATCTGGGCCAGGTGCGCTTCGCTAGTATCGACCTCGTGCTGAAACGTCTTCAGCGCATCCCGTTGCGCGCGGTCGTTAAGATTGTTGACCAATTGTTCGCTGTCGCCCATCAGGGCCGCGGCGATCCGCTGCGCATCCCCCGGGCGGTACGCCTTGACCCGCAGCGTGGCGATGCCGGTCTCGCTGTCGATATCGACCGAGACGAAATGGCCGTAAGTCTTGTACAGCGCCTCGAAATCGCTGCGCCAGAACAGCAGCCCCGGAAACCGCGTCAGAAAATCGCCTTCCGGCCGGCTCAACAGCGTGCGCAGATCGTCTCTCTGCGCCAGCTCCCCCACCGCGTCGCGCGACAGGATGAAGTCCTTGACCACCGCGGTGTCGTCCGCGCCGGTGTTTGCGCCGCCGCCGAACATCGCCGATATTGTGCTGACCGGCGTCTTGGCCGGGCCGCGAACCACAAACTCTGCTTCGGTCATATACAAATCTGATGCGATGCCGAAGAAATACACCGCCGCCAGCAGCGTCGGCACTCCGACAATCGCCCAGAACCAGATGTTCAGCGAGCCGAAGAACCGCACCAAAGCATGACCGACGATGCCCGGCAGGCGCGGACCGACCCCGGCCACCGCTCCCGCCCCGCGCGCTGCCGCTCGGGCGCGACGAACTAGATCGACCATCCTTGCCCCTTTTACGTTTGCGTCAGTTTAACCGGACTCCTACACCTTGGCGAGAAACATGGCTGCGGCGCCCCGGTTCCGGCGCTGCGGCACGGCCCGGTGCACTTTCGCCGGGGCGGCGCCGGCATTTCGGCCAATGGGCCTAGGCGACTGGGCCGGGTTGGCGGCGACCAGCCTGTTCGCCGCGATCTTGCAGGCGACCACGGGCTTCGGCTTCGCCGTGTTGGCGGTGCCGTTTTTTCTGATGCTGGCGCCGCCCGGGGAGGCGATCGAGCTTGTCGTCGTGATGAGCCTGGCGATGTCGGCGGCTGCCGTGTCGGGGGTGCGGCGGGCGATCGAGCCGCAACTGCTGCTGCGCCTGACCGCCGGCAGCCTCCTTGGCCTGCCGCTCGGCCTCGCCGCTTTCTCGCATGCCGATCCGCTGCTCGTGCGCCTCGCCGCCGGCATCACGGTGGCCGCGTTCGCAGCGGTATTGGCGGAAAGCCGGTGGCGCCGGCGGCGGGCACGGCTGAGGCAACGTCCGGCGGGCGACCTCGCCGCCGGCGTCGTTTCGGGGATCGCCACCGCACTGGTCGGCATGTCCGGCCCGCCGGTGCTGATCTACCTGATGCTGGCGGGGATGCCGGTGCAGGCCATGCGGGCGACGCTGCTGGCGTTCTTCGCCCTCGTTTACGCCGCGACGGTGGCGGCGCATATCGCGGCCTTCGGCGTCGCCGCCGCAACCTGGAAGGCCGCCGCCAGCCTGGTGCCGATGGCCTGGCTCGGTGCGTGGATCGGGCTGCGGCTGGGCGACCGCCTCGCCCCCGGCGCTACGGTGGCGCTGGCCATCGCCGTGCTCGGCGCCTCCGGGCTCTATACCCTGGCCGTCGCCGCGCGAGTCGCGTTATGGTAGCAGAGCGGAGGGGGGCGATGCAGATCATCGATCATATTCGTGGCTATCACGGCGCGTTGACCGAGTGGCGGCGCGACATCCATGCCCACCCCGAGCTCGGCTTCGAGGAGCAGCGCACCGCCGAACTGGTCGCCGAGCGGCTTGCCGGTTTCGGCATCGAGGTGCATCGCGGCATCGGCAAGACCGGGGTGGTCGGCCGCCTCCGCCTCGGCAACTCGCCGCGCGCGATCGGGCTCAGGGCCGACATGGATTGTCTGCCGATCCACGAGAGCAACGGCTTCGCGCACCGCTCGCGACATGACGGGCGCATGCACGCCTGCGGCCATGACGGCCATACGACGATGCTGCTCGGCGCCGCCCGCTACCTCGCCGAGACCCGGAATTTCGACGGTACCGTGCATTTCATCTTCCAGCCCGCCGAGGAAGGGCTCGGCGGCGCGGCGGCGATGGTCGAGGACGGGCTGTTCGCGCGGTTCCCGTGCGACGCGGTGTTCGGCATGCACAACCGGCCCGGGCTCGCCGTCGGCAAGTTCCAGATCCGCCAGGGCGCGATGATGGCCGGCGGCGCCTTCTTCGACATCACGGTCACCGGCATCGGCGCGCATGGCGCCCGCCCTGAAGCGGGCGTCGACCCGGTCGTCGCTGCGGCCCATATCGCAGCGGCATTGCAGACGATCGTCGCGCGCAATGTGCGCCCGCTCGATACCGCCGTCGTCAGCGTGACCCAGCTCCACGCCGGCCACGCCTATAACGTGATCCCGGAAAAGGCGACGCTCGGCGGCACCGTGCGTTGCTTCAGCAACGGGACGATGAAATTGATCGAGGGGCGGATGCGCGCGATCGCCGAAGGGGTCGCGGCCGGGTTCGGCGCCGGCGCCGCGCTCGATTTCCGCAGCCTGTTCCCGCCGCTCGTCAACCACGCCGACGAAACCGCGTTCATCGCCGATTGCGCCGCCGAGGTCGTCGGGGGCGACAACGTCAACCGCAACGCCAACCCGGTCATGGCTTCGGAGGATTTCTCCCACATGCTCGCCGCCTGCCCTGGCGCCTATATCCAGATCGGCAACGGCGACGGCGAGGGTGCCTGCGAAGTGCACAACCCGGGCTACGATTTCAACGACGCCGCGCTCCCCTTCGGCGCCGCGCTGTTCGCCACGCTGGTCGAGCGCCGGCTGGCGCGGGTCGGCGCCGACTGAACCCGTTTCCGGCGGGCCCGCGGATGCGCTATCGTGATGGCGGAATCCATCCCGGGGAGTAGGCCGCCATGGCAGAACTCGGCGTCGAGCTCGATTGTCTCGAAGGCGTCAAGGTAGTCGATTTCACCCAGTTCGAAGCGGGGCCTTCCTGCACCGAATCCTTGGCCTGGCTCGGCGCCGAGGTCGTCAAGATCGAAAACCCGAAGACCGGCGACCCGGGGCGCCGGCTGCGGCCCGGCAAGCCTGACGACGACCCCTGGTATTTTCACCAGTTCAACGCCAACAAGAAATCGCTGACGCTCAACCTGAAATCGCCGCGCGGCCTCGAAATCGTCAAGGAATTGCTGAAAAAGGCCGACGTCACGGTCGAGAACATGGCGCCCGGCACGATCGAGCGGCTGGGGCTCGGCTATGACGAGGTAAAAAAGCTCAACCCCGGCATCATCTACTGCCAGGTCAAGGGCTTCGGCACCGGCAGCCCCTACGAGCACAATCTCGCCTTCGACATGATCGCGCAGGCCGCCGGCGGGCCGACCAGCGTCACCGGCGAAGCCAACCAGCCGCCGGTCAAGCCCGGCCCCAGCTTCGGCGACACCGGCACCGGCATGCTGATGGCGATCAGCATTCTCGGCGCACTGTACAAGCGCGCGAAGACCGGCCGGGGCCGGCGCCTGCAAGTGGCGATGCAGGACGCGATGATCCACTATATGCGGGTGCCGTTTTCGCGCACCCAGCTTTCCGGCAAGGCGCCGCCGCGCGGCGGCAGCGCCCGCTCGCAGCCCGGCGGGCTGGTGCCCTCGGCGCTCTACCCGTGCAAGCCCGGCGGGCCGAACGATTATGTCTATGTGTTCTGCAGCCGCGCCAACGCCGACCATTGGCAGCGCTTGCTGCGGGTGATCGGCCGCGAGGATCTGAGCGGCGACCCCCGCTACGACACGCAGGATGCGCGCAGCCAGCGCGCCGCCGAGGTCGACGAGATCATCGCCGCCTGGACCCGGCAGCACAGCAAGGAAGAGGCGATGAAACTGATCGGCGCCGCCGGCGTGCCGGCGGGCGCGGTGTTCGACACGGTCGAATTGATGGCCGATCCCTCGCTCGCCGAACGCGGCATCATGCAGCAGATCGAGCACCCGACTACCGGCAAATTGACGATGCCGGCCTGGCCGGTGCGGTTCGACGGCTCGCCAGCGCGGGTCAAGCCGTCGCCATTGCTCGGCCAGCATAGCGCCGAGGTGCTCAGCAATTGGCTCGGCATGAGCACCGCCGAAATCGACGGCCTCAAGGCCGACGGCATTCTCTGAACCGGTCTAGCCCCGCTCCCCCACCCGGACCAGGAGGTGACGCCATGAAGCTTTACTACGCGCCGGGCGCCTGCCCGATCGGCATCCACGTATTGCTCGAGGAAATCGGCAAGCCTTACGACCTCGAAACAGTCAATCTGCGCGAGGGCGCGCAATACCAGTCTGGCTTCATGCAGGTCAGCCCGAAATCGAAAGTGCCGGTGTTGCAGCGCGACGACGGCTCCGTCCTCACCGAGTTTCCGGTCATCGCCACCTACCTCGCGAAGACCAACCCGCAGGCGAAATTGGTCCCGCAGGACGCCGAGACCGAACTGCGCGCGATGGAGGCGATGGAATACGCGGTCGGCACGATGCACGGGCAGGGCTTCGCCCGCATCTTCCGCCCCGGCAATTTCGGCCCGGCCGACCAGGAGGACGCGATCAAGGCGCGCGGCCGCGAGATGGTCGAGAAGGGCTTTGCCATCATGGACCAGGCGCTCGCCGGCAAGAACTATCTCGGCGGCGACAACCTGTCGGCTGCCGATGCGGCGCTGTTCTATGTCGAGTTCTGGGCCGCCGGCCGCCTTGGCATGAAATTGCCGCCGAACTGCGCCGCCCATTACCAGCGCATGAAGGCACGCCCCGCGGTGCAGCGGGTCATGCAGCAGGAAGGCGTGGCTTAACCGCGGCTCTGATCGGATATCCCCCACCCGTGCTGACGCGCTTCCCTCCCCCCGCATGCGGGGGGAGGGTTAGGGCGGGGGCGATGCGAGGATTTCGAATGGCCCAAACCGCCGCCAACACCGCGATGGAGCAGTACTGGAACCAGGTGGCCGGCCCGCGCTGGGTGGCGCGCGCCGGGCTGCAGGAAGCCCGCAATATCGAAGTGGCGGCACTGCTGCAATCGGCGGCCCGGCCGCAAGCGGGCGAGCGCGTCCTCGATGTCGGCTGCGGCACCGGCGCAACAACCCTGCCCTTCGCCGCCGCGGTCGGCCCCGGCGGGCACGTCACCGGCATCGACATCTCGGAACCGATGCTCGGCGAGGCGCGCCGGCATGTCGCCGAGGCCCGGGCGGCCAATGTCACATTGATCCGCGCCGATGCACAGTCGCACCGCTTTGCCCCGGACAGTTTCGACCTGGTGATCTCGCGCTTCGGGGTCATGTTTTTCGCCGATCCGACCACCGCCTTCACCAATCTGTGCGGGGCATTGCGCACGGGCGGGCGCCTGTGCATCGCGGTATGGGCGTCGATCGCCGAGAATTTGCATTGGAAAATCCCGTTCGACATCGCGGTGAGGCATCTCGGCCCGCCGGCCCCGGCCGACCCGCATGCGCCGGGCCCGATGGCGTTTCGCGACCCCGATTACCTGCGCGGCATTCTCGCCGCCGCCGGGTTTGCCGAGATTTCGATCACGCCGACCGGCTTTCATGTGATCGGCCGGTCCGCCGAAAGCGAGGCCGAGCACGCGGCATTGTTCGGCCCGGCCTGGCGGCTGATGGAGGAAAAGCAGGCGCGCGATGACGTGCGCCGCGCGATTGTCGCCGAAACCGCGACGGCGCTGGCCTCGTTCGAGACGCCGCAAGGGCTGCGCCTGCCCGGCACCATTCTGATCGCCGCGGCGCGCCGGCGCGGCTGAACCGACCAACCCGAACCGAGAGGGCGAACATGGCCAAGATCCCGCGAGTCTTGCAGCCGCACATCAACGCTGCCTTTCCCGCCAATGTGTGCCTGGTCGGCACCGTGCTGCCCAACGGCTTCGCCCAGGTGACCCCGCGCGGCAGCACGATGGTCTATGACGACGAGCATATCGGGCTGTGGGAGCGCGGCAGCGGCTCGACCGCCGAGAACATGACGGACGGCACCAAGGTCACGGTGTATTTCCGCAATCCGAAGCTGCGCGAGGAAGGCATTCTGCCGCGCGGCGGCATCGCCCGCCTTTACGGCACCGCGCGCATCTGCAAGAGCGGCGCGGAATACGAAGAGGTGTGGCGCCGGCTCATCGCGCCCGAAAAAGAGCGCGACCCCGACAAAAAGGGCTATGCCGTGCTGGTCAAGATCGAGCGCACCGAGGACCTTGCGGGACAGCCGCTGAACCTGGATTGATCGAGCCGCCCCCTGTCATTGCGAGCGAAGCGAAGCAATCCCTTCCCGGAGACAACCGGGTGATCGAGATTGCTTCGTCGCTCCGCTCCTCGCAATGACGGCGGAACCCCCAGTGTGGCGAATCCGAAATTCGCCACACTAGTAATATTTACGACGGCGACTGGCCCATAAAGTCGCGCTTGCCGATCTCGATCCCGAGACTGCGGAGGATGTTGTACGCGGTCGTAACGTGGAAATAAAAATTCGGCATCGCGAAGTGATATAGATAGACCTGCGCGCGGAACTTACGCTCGTTGCCGCCGGCAACGATCGTCACCTCGCTGTCTTCCTTGCCGTCGATCTGGCTGGCGTGGAGGCCCTTGACGAAATCGACGGTCTTGTCGATCCGCGCCTGCATCGCGGCAAAGCTGGCGTCGCTGTCGGGAAGCGTCGGCAACGGAACCCCGGCGACCCGCCCTGCGCCGAGCGCGTGCGCACAGGCCTGCCGCACCTGGCGTTCCAGCGTGAACATGTCGGGATAGAGGCGCAGATTGAGCACCGTGGCGGTATCCCATTTGTGCGCCGTCGCATGCGCCTCGGCCTTCTGCAGCACGCTCTTGAGGCCGCCGAGCAATTGCAGAAAGGTCGGCACCGCGCCGCTGTACATCGTGATCGCCATCAAACTCTCCTCTTCGTTTTGGGTAACGTTTTTGGCCCGGCGATCTTAGCGGCGCGGTCGCGACAGGTGAAGGCGCGCGAGACACCAACGCGTGCCGGCAGCCTCAAGTGCCGGCACGACGACGACGTGAACCGTCGCGGACGCCCGGCTAGGCGGCGTTCTGCTTGGCGTCCTTGGGCCGGATATAGGCGAGCGCGGCATGGTCGGCGCAATACGGCTTGCCCGGCAACGGATGCCCGCCGCAGAAATGGAAGTCCTCGTCGCCGGGATGGCCCAGCGGCCACATGCACACCGGCCCGGTGAACTCGAAGACGAAGCGCCGCGGCGCCGGCTTTACCGTCACCACTCGCGGCACGAGGCCGAGCCGGTGCACCTTGCCGATCACCGCGTTTTTGGTGACCCCGATGCGGCGGCCGATCTCTGCTGTCGTAATCCCCTCGTCCCACAATCTGGTCAATTCGTCGATACGCTCGACGGTCCAGGTGACGTCCATCCCCCTAACCCCCGTATCATGTGGCAGCCCCCACTGCCACTACAAAATACGGTAGCACCCTTGTAGGCCAGCGCCAATAGGCATCTATATGTAGTGGTCAAGAAGCCGAATTGCGCTGATAGGTCAGCACCTTGGACAGATAGGCCAGGCTCCGCCCGGCCGGCGTCAGCCCCGGCGCCATGACCCGGTCCAGATAGGCGCGCAGATAGCCGGCGTAATATGGCTCGTGAAAGGCGACCGGAAACCATTCCAGCATCGCGTCGTAATCGGGCTCGTCGCCCAATTGCAATGAGTCGACCAGGATCAATGTGCCCCCCGGCTTCAGCACCCGGGCGATTTCACGGGCCACGGCGCCGCGCGTCGCCGGCGGCAGTTCATGGAACAGGTAGACGCAGGTGACGACGTCGAACGTGCCCTCGAGAAACGGCATCGCCTCGGCCGCCGCCTCGACCAGTTCGACCCCGGACCAGTCGGCAAGCCGGCGGTGCGCCACGTCGAGATAGGCCGACGACAGGTCGAGCCCGGCGACGGCGAGTCGCGGATGATTGCGCTTCACTTCGCGCAACAGGACGCCGGTGCCGCAGCCGATATCGAGGAGCCGCGCCGGCGCGTCGTTTCCGGCCCGGTACAGCAGCGCCTGGCGCAATGGCACCAGCGCCTGGCGCCGCATCGCTGCGGCGCCGCCGCCGAACAGGATTTCGACCTGGTAGTCGTAGCGCTCCGCCGACGCCGCGCTCAAATAGCCGCCGCTTTGGAAATGGAATTTTTGCAGGTAATAGCGCGGATACCGCCCCGACGGCGTGTCGTCGAGCCGGCATGCCGCGCGATCGCCGTGGCGCAGCGCCTCAACCGCACGCAGGTCGACAAAAAAATCGACCGCCCGGCGCAACCCGTCGAGCGGATTGCCGGTCCAGTCGTCGGGCGCGAGATAATGGCCGGCGGCGATGTTGCGCCAATCCTGCTCGAACAGCAGCCGCAGATCCGCAAGCAGGCGGCGGCGGTCGGGAACCGGCCGCCCGCGCAGCCGCTCGGGGAGCGGGATCGGGCGGGTGAGGCGCTGCGCCAGCACTTTCTGGCCGAAGAACCAGCCGACGCGCGCCGCTTGGCCGGCCTCGAAAACAAGCTTGTCGAATGCGGTCGGCATGCCCCTATCAGGTATCATCGCATGCCGGGTTTGCAATGCTCCGCCGCTTGGCTTTAATCGCAACCCCCTGCCCACATAAGGAGGCCCGGCGACATGACGCGATTTCGCACCCTCGACGATCTCGATGTCGCCCGCAAGCGGGTCTTATTGCGCGCCGATCTCAACGTTCCGGTCAAGGACGGCGAGGTCAGCGATGCGACCCGCATCGAGCGCCTGGCACCGACGATCGAGGCCCTGCTGGCGCGCGAGGCGCGGGTCGTCGTGATGTCGCATTTCGGCCGCCCCAAAGGCCCCGACCCCAAGCAATCGCTGCGCCCCCTGGTCGAGCCGCTGAGCCGGGCGATCGGCGGGCGCAAGGTGAGCTTTGCCGCCGACTGCATCGGGCCCGAGGCGAAACGGGTGGTCGCGGCGTTGCGGCCCGGCGAGGTCGCCCTGCTCGAAAACCTCCGCTTTCACAAGGAGGAGGAAGCGAACGACCCGGGCTTTGCCCGCGCCCTCGCCGAGCTTGGCGACGTTTATGTCGATGACGCGTTCTCGGCGGCGCACCGCGCCCATGCCTCGATCGAGGCGCTCGCCCACCTGTTGCCGGCGGCGGCCGGAAAACTGATGCAGGCCGAGCTCGACGCGCTCGGCCGCGCGCTCGAATCGCCCGAGCACCCGGTGATCGGGTTGATCGGCGGCTCGAAAATCTCGACCAAGATCGACCTGCTGAAATTCATCATTACCAAGGTCGACCGGCTGGCGATCGGCGGCGCGATGGCCAACACTTTTCTGTACGCCCAGGGCAAGCCGGTCGGGCGCTCGCTGTGCGAGAACGATCTCGCCGACACAGCGCGCGACATCCTCAAGGCGGCGGAGGCGCGCGGCTGCACGATGATCCTGCCCGAAGACGCGGTGACCGCCGAAAAGCTCGAACCCGGGGTGATGACCCGCACCGTCGGCGTTAATGCGGTGCCCACGAACGCGATGATCCTCGATGTCGGACCGCAGACCGTCGCCAGCCTCGCGGCCGCGCTCGGCGAGTGCCGCACATTGATCTGGAACGGGCCGATCGGCGCCTTCGAGACGCCGCCCTTCGACCGTGCGACAATCGCCGTGGCTAGAAAGGTCGCCGAATTAACCCGTGCCGGGCGGCTGACCAGCGTCGCCGGCGGCGGCGACACCGTTGCCGCATTGGCAGCGGCCGGGGTCACCGACGATCTGACCTATGTGTCGACCGCCGGCGGCGCCTTTCTCGAATGGCTCGAAGGCAAGGAATTGCCGGGCGTCGCGGCACTGGGGGTCACATGAGCGAACTCGGCCTGTTCGAGGCGATCCATACCGCGCGATCGATCCGCCGGCTCAAGCCGGACCCGGTTCCGGAGGCGCTGATCACCCGCGTTCTCGACGCCGCGATCCGCGCATCTTCGGCGGGAAATGCGCAGAACTGGGTCTTTCTGGTGGTGCGCGACGCCACGTTGCGCCGCCGGCTCGGGGCGATCTACCGCAAGGCGTCGGACATCGCCAGCGCGGTTTACGAGGCGCGCGGCCGTCCCGAGCATCTGACGGAGGCGCAATACGGGCGGCTGATGAGCGGCGGCGCCCATCTCTGGCAGCATATGGCCGACGCGCCGGTGATCCTGGTCCCGTGCCTGCGTCCGCGCGCGATGCCGCCGCGCGAGGCGCTGCCGCCCGAGATCCAGCCGCTTTACGAGCAGGAACTGGCCTATCTCGACC
>JASHNY010000164.1 GCA_030041385.1 Alphaproteobacteria bacterium | reverse complement strand
CCTCTGTCGCGGTCAGCGCACGGGCCTCGCTCATGCGTCTCCTCCCCATATCCTGTTGGCCCCGCTACGGACCGCCGCGCTGCTACGCCATGCCGACAGGCTCCGGCGGCGGCGACAACGCGTCGTCGGGACGGCTGCGGATCATGTCGATGAGCTCGGCGCGCACGGCGCGAGCGCCGTCGTCGTCGAACAGGTTATCCATTTCGAAGGGGTCGTCAGCCAGATCGTACAATTCACCGGCGCCCGAATCCAATTCCACGGTCATCCGGTGCCGGCGCGTGCGCACGGTCCGCAAGCGCAGGGCGACACCGCACCGCGACGGGTGCAGATCCCACTCGTTGTAGGCAAAGTCGCGCGCGGCCGCCTGCTCGATCAGCGGGCGCAGGCTGCGGCTGTGAACCGGGCCATTCGGGGCAATGCCGGCATAGTCGTACCACGTCGCCGTCAGGTCGAGCGTCGAGACGGGGTCGGTCACCACCTTGCCTCTCGGCACGCCCGGGCCGCGAAAGATGCACCCAACCCGCAGCAGCCCTTCGTACATCATCGGGCCCTTCAGGATGAGCCCGTGATCGCCGAGCCAGTCGCCGTGATCGGTGGTGTAGACGACGATCGTATTCTCGCCCAATCCGAGCTCGTCGAGCGCGATCAAGATCCGCCCGACATTGTGATCGATCAGCGCGATCATCCCGTAATAATTGGCGATCAGCTGGCGCAGCTGCTCCTCGCTCTGCCGCGGCGTGCGGGAATAGCGCTCGCGGAAATGGCGCAGATCGCCGTCCGGCAGTTGCGGCCTGGATTCGAGGCTGGCCCGATGCCACCATGGCCGCCGATCGAGATCGAGCTCGCGGTATTTCGGCAGATCGACTTCGTCCGGATCGTGCAGCCGGCTCCACGGTTCCGGCGCGTCGAACGGGTGGTGCGGGTCAGGAAACGAAGTCCACAGGATGAACGGCTCGTTGCGGTTGCGGCGCAGAAACTCGATCGTCCGGTCGCCGCACCAGGTTGAATTGTGCCATGCCGGCGGCAGGGCCGAGTGCCAAGTCTGCGCCGCCCCAACATCGGGCGGCAAATGCGTTTGGTAGAGCCGGTTTCGCTCTTCGCCGCGGCCGTCGGCGTAATACCAGCGCTCGTAATGCTGCCCGGAAGGCGGAAATTGCGGCAGGTGGATGTTGTGGCCGCCGACCATCAGTTCGACATGGGCGAAACCCATGTAAGGGCCGAGCCAGTCCTCCCCATACAAATGCGTGCTGGCGCGATTCTCCGGCTTGCCGGTCGGCGCAAACGTATGAAACGTCGAGAAATGCGCCTTGCCGATAAACCCGGTGCGATAGCCGGCCGCGCCGAGCTGCCCGGCAAAGCCGGCAGCGCCGACGGCGTCGTCGAGATCGATGCCGTTGTCGCAGACCCCGTGCGTGCGCGGCAGCAACCCCGTGAGGATGCTGGCGCGCGACGGCTGGCACACGACGTTGGGCGTGATGCAGGCGGCGAACCGGGTCCCCTCGGTCGCGAACTGGTCGAGATGCGGCGTCTTTACCCGCCTTCCTTCAAAGCCGTAGCAATCTCCGCGCTGCTGGTCTGAGGTGATCATCAGGATATTGGGCAGGCGACGCATTCGTCTTTCTCTCCCCTGGCGCGCAGGCCGGCTCGTCGGCGGCGCCGTGCTTCGCCGACAAGCCGAAAGGGCGATAACCGAAACGCCAATCCTGCTTGTCCTTGCATATCAAGGCTCGGGCGTCCTCTGCCGGTTATGGAACGCCGTGCAATCATGTTTTCGAGCGAAATTTTTCCTCTTTCTTGGCGAAACCCACAAGTGTTAGGGAGGCATAACAATGATAACCAAAGGGTATCGCCAATGGAGTTTCGCCAGCTTCAGCATTTCCTTGCCGCAGCGCAGCATGGAAGCCTGCACGCCGCCGCCGATGCGGTGGCGATTTCGCAGCCGGCGCTGACCAAAAGCATCCGCCGTCTCGAAACCGCGCTGGGGGTGCGCCTGTTCGAGCGGCATGTCCGTGGCGTGCGGTTGACCGTGTTCGGCGAGGCGCTGTTGCTGCACGCCCGCTCGCTGGAGGCGGAACGCCGCCACACCGACGAAACGATGCGCGAGTTGCGATCGACGACGAGTGGGCTGGTTCGGCTTGGCGCCGGCCCGAGCATGAGCGCAAGCCTGCTGCCCGGACTTACCGCGCGGCTGATGGAGCAGGGGCCGGCGATCCGGCTGCATATTCGCAGCGGCCTGAACGATTCGCTGCTTGCGGCGCTGCAGGCCGGGGAGATCGACTTCGCCATCACCGGCATGCCGGCCGATCCCGTTGCCGGGCTGGTGCATCGGCTCCTGTTCACCGACACGGTCGTGGTCGCCGCCCGTCGCGGCCACAGGCTTGCCGCCGGTGCAACGATCGCCGAGTTGTCGCACGCGCGCTGGATCCTGCCGAACCGCAACGTGCTGACCCATGCCCATCTCATGAAATTATTCAACGAACACGGTCTCAACGGTCCCGACATCTGGGTCGAGACAGATTTCGTTCCCTATCTGCTTGACGTGATCGCCCACACCGATCTGCTCAGCTACGTCCCCGTCCAGTTGATGAAGGACCGCAATCTCGACATCGTCGATGCGCCCGGCATCACATGGCGACGGCCGGTCAGCTTGAGTTTCCGGCGGCGGCGGACGGAGACCCCCGCCAGCCGCCTGCTGCTGTCTGTCCTTGCAGAGGTCGTCCGCGAATTGCACCCAGGCTGAGGAGCGAATGCGGCGGCGATAAAATAGCGAGCGGAACCGAGGACTATGAACTCTCGGTATCAGCTTGTGGCCGGCGCGAGCAGTAGTGTATGTGATCTCGGATCACGAAAACGCGGTAATCCGACCGCCTGATCGCCCCGGGATCGATGAAACCCGCGAATCTTTTGTTCATTCGTTCAGACGAGCACCATCCCCGCATTCTCGGCGGTAACGGTCATCCGCTGATCAGCCGGGGCGATCAAGGGGTGACGTAGGAGCGGGGCGATGCGGCTCAATGACGAAGAACGGGCGATGCTCGCCGGCGAGTCGGGGGAGCCCCGGCGCTGGGCGATCGCCCATCAGATCGCGATCGGCGAGTTTTTTGACGCGCCCGACCTCGTGCCGGTGTCGCAGGCGCACATCATGGCCGACACCGAATCACTGGGCGAGGCGGGCGTCGAATTTCTCGAGAGGCTGGCGGCGCTGCCCGACGGCGAGCGTCGCGTTCGCGTACCGACGCTGACCGATCCGCGCGGGCTCGACTTCTCGGTCTACAAGCGGCTCGGCCACAGCGAGGCGATGGCCGCGCTCGAAGCGCGGACGATCGCCGCGCTCAAATCGTTCGGCGTGCTGATGACCGACACCTGCATCAACTACCAGACGATCATGCCGTTCGTGCGCGGCGAGCACCTTGCCATGGGCGACACCGGCGTCGTCATCTACTCCAACAGCGTGTTCGGCGCGCGCAGCAATTTCGAAGGCGGGCCCTCGGCGCTGGCTGCCGGCCTGACCGGCCGCACACCCCGCTACGGCTATCACCTCGACGAATTCCGGCGGGCGACCCGTCGCTTCCGCCTCGCGGCGGCGCCGTGCAATCTGGCCGAATGGGGTGCTCTTGGCGGCATCGTCGGCCGCGCCTGCGGCTCGTATTGGGAGGTTCCGCTGATCGAGGGCATCGAAATCGTCCCCGGCTCGGACGCGCTGAAGCATTTCGGAGCGGCACTGGCGAGCTATGGTTCGGTTGCATTGTTCCACATGCCGGGGATCACCGCCGAAGAGGCGGTGCTTGCCGATCCTGCAATCCCCGGTATCGCGATCGGCCGCGCGGACATCGACGCCTTCCTCGCCTCCTATGCCGCACCCGGCGACGCGGTCGACGTCGTCGTCTTCGCGGCGCCGCAACTGTCGCTGGTCGAGATGGCCGGGGTCGCCGACGCCCTCGACGGACGGCGGGTAAATCCCCGGACGACATTGCTCGTTGCCACCTCGCCCGAGATCAAGCACGCCGCCGACCGGATGGGCCTGACCCAGCGCATCGAGGCGGCCGGTGGGGTCGTCGCCGCGGGGCTTTGCTTTTATCAAAGCTATGCCGGCGAGTTGGCCGAGGCGAACGGCTGGCGGCGGCTTGTCACCAATTCGGCAAAACTGGTCAACATCATCGGAGGTTACGGCTACCGCCCGACACTGATGAGCCTCGAAAATTGCATCGAGGCGGCCGTGACGGGGCGCATGTGATGCCGATTATCCTGCGCTGCCACCCGGGCGTCGGCCCGGCGGTCGAAGGCGTCGCGCTGGTCGCGCGCGACAATTTTAGCGCGCGGTACGATCTCGACCGCAAGAAGGGCGTCTTTTCGCGGCCGAGCCACATTCTCGCGGGGCAAAGCTACAACAACCGCATCCTGGTGCTCGACACCGCCAAAGGCGGGGTGGCGACGGCGTGGATGCTGCACGAGATGAAGGCGCGCGGCATCGTGCCGCTGGCGTTCGTGTTCAATCGGGTGAACCCGATCCTCGCTCAGGGCGCGGCGTTTGGCGCGGTGACGCTGGTCGACCGTTTCGACGGTGACGTGACCGAGATGATCCGCACCGGTGACCGGTTGCGCATCGATCCGGCCGTGGGCGTCGTCGCAATAGTCGATCGCGATCGCTAGCGGCTGGAATCTGACATTTGAAACCCCTCACGCGAGTCATTCCGGAGCGCCGCGCAGCGGCGAATCCGGAACCCATGAACACCGGCCTCTGAAAAATGGGTTCCGGGCTCGGCCCTTTGGGCCGCCCCGGAATGACGGTCGGGATTCATTCGTCTGAATTGGAACACTAGGTGTGGCGGATTTGAAGTTCGCACGGGTTTGGTGGCGGCCGCGTTTGCGAACTTCAAATCCACGGCCACGCTAGTGGTTGGAATCCGACATCTGAAATCCCGTCACGCGAGTCATTCCGGAGCGCCGCGCGGCGGCGAGTCCGGAACCCATGAACACCGGCCTCTGAAAATGGGTTCCGGGCTCGGCCCTGTGGGCCGCCCCGGCATGACGGTCGTGGATTCATTCGTCTGAATTGGACCACCAGCTTTTTTCAAAATAGCCCCGGGTGCTGTCGAATCCGAAATTCACGCTCAGCCTCACCCCAAGCTATGGCGAATTTCGGATTCGGCACACTGGTGCGCCGGATTTGACGTTCACACGGGTTTGGTGGCGGCCGCGCGCTCGGCGGCGGCTTCCGCCGCTGTCGAGCGCGCCGCGGGCGTCGTCGTGTCCCCTTGATCCTGTTGCGCGAGGCCGGCATGGTGTTCCGCGCGCGGGGGACGATGCGATGCGAATAGCAGCAGGTTTGGCTGTGGCTGCGGTGTTGCTTACAGCCGGATGCGCCGGCACCGAGCACCGTGCCGATGCGTGCCCGAAACCGGTCTATTACAGCCCGGCGACGCTGGACAAGATCCAGGCTGCCATCGAGAAACTGCCGCCCGACAGCATTCTCCACGAGGTCCTGACCGACTACGAAAACGAGCGGGACGATTTGCGCTTTTGCCATTGAGCTCGGCGAGGTGCCGGCCGGCGCCGCGCTTCCGCGCGCACGCACCGCCTTGACAGCACCGGCCGCAGGATTATGACGGCGGCAATTGCACGATGGGGGAAGCGCCGGGGATGAAACGCGCCTTTGTGTTTCCGGGTCAGGGGTCGCAGATGCCCGGCATGGGGCGGGAATTGGCGGAGGCGTTCACCTCGGCCCGATTGCTGTTCGAAGAGGTCGATGACGCATTGTCGCAGCATCTGTCGCGGCTGATGTTCGATGGGCTGGAGGGCGATTTGACCCTCACCGAAAATGCGCAGCCGGCGCTGCTCGCCGTGAGCCTTGCGGTAATTCGCGTGCTCGAGGCCGAAGCCGGTTTCGATCTGGTCAGCAAGGTCGCCTATGTCGCCGGGCATTCGCTCGGCGAATATTCGGCGCTTGCCGCGGCGCGGGCGGTCGCGGTGGCCGATGCGGTGCGCCTGGTCAAGCGGCGCGGCCAGGCAATGCAGAAGGCGGTGCCGGTCGGCGAGGGGGCGATGGCGGCATTGCTCGGGCTCGACATCGACGCCGCGCGCGAGATCGCCGCCGAGGCGGCGCAGGCCGGGGTCTGCGCGGTGGCCAACGACAACAGCCCGGGCCAGGTCGTGGTCAGCGGCAATGCCGGTGCGGTTGAGCGTGCGGTCGCGATCGCCGCCGGACGCGGGGCGCGGCGCTCGATCATGCTGCCGGTCAGCGCACCGTTTCACTGCCCGCTGATGGCCCCGGCGGCCGACATCATGGCCGAGGCCCTGGCCGAGACCTCCATTGCCGCGCCCGTGGTGCCGCTCGTCGCCAACGTGACCGCCGCGGCGACGCGCGACGTCGACGAGATCAAGGAACTGCTCGTCGAGCAGGTCACGCATATGGTGCGATGGCGCGAGACAGTGCTGCTGTTTGCCGCAGAGGGGGTCGAGGAGGTCGTCGAGATCGGCTGCGGCCGCGTGCTGTCTGGCCTGACCCGCCGGATTGACCGCGAACTGTCGGCGATGTCGGTCGGCGCGCCGGCCGAGATCGAAGAACTGATCAAGCGGCTGTAGGGCGGCGCGATGTTCGACCTCGGCGGTCAGACCGCGCTGGTGACCGGCGCTTCGGGCGGGATCGGCGGGGCGATTGCCCGGCTGTTGCATCGCGCCGGCGCCACGGTCGCGCTGGCCGGCACACGTACCGCCACGCTCGATGCACTCGCCGGCGAGCTCGGCGAACGGGCGCGCGCGCTGACCGCCGACCTCTCCGATGCGGCCGCGGCGGAGCGCCTGATGAAGGACGCCGAGGCGGCGATGGGCCGGGTCGATATTCTGGTCAATAATGCCGGCATCACCCGCGACGGGCTCGCCCTGCGCCTGCGAGACGAGGATTGGCAGGCGGTGCTCGACCTCAACCTGTCGGCGACGTTCCGGCTGACCCGCGCGGCCCTGCGCGGCATGGTGCGCCGCCGCCACGGACGGATCGTATGCATTTCGTCGGTGGTCGGGGTCGGCGGCAATGCCGGCCAAGCCAACTACGCGGCGTCGAAGGCGGGCATGATCGGCATGGCAAAATCGATCGCCGCCGAGGTCGCGACTCGCGGCATCACCGTCAACTGCGTCGCCCCCGGCTTTATCGCCACCGCAATGACCGAGGCGCTGAGCGCCGAGCAGCAGGCCCGCATCGCCGCCACGATCCCGATGAGCCGCATGGGAACCGCAGACGAAGTGGCCGCCGCGGTGCTGTTTCTGGCGAGCGCCGAGGCCTCCTACATCACCGGCCAGACCATCCACGTCAACGGTGGCATGACGATGGTTTGAGGTGGCCGCCGGGCGTTCCGGCTTACTGGCACGTCGCCTGAAATCGTGTTATTGGACCGACGACTTCGACGCGCCCGTGACGGGGAGACATGGTGGGACCGCCGGCAACCGGGGGGCCGGGAGCGCGTTGATGCAAGATGAATTGCCAGCAAGCCGAGGAACGAACGGATGAGCGACGTCGCCGAGCGGGTCAAGAAGATTGTTGTCGAGCACCTTGGCGTCGACGAGAGCAAGGTGACCGAAAACGCTAGCTTTATCGACGACTTGGGCGCCGATAGCCTTGACACGGTCGAGTTGGTGATGGCCTTCGAGGAAGAGTTCGGATGCGAGATCCCGGATGATGCCGCGGAGAAGATCATCACGGTCAAAGATGCTGTCGGCTTCATCGAAACGCATAGCTGAGCGGGCCTTGGGTCCGATGGCCGGGAGCCGCCCCATCCTCCGGCATGGTCGGCGGTAAGGGGCCCGAGATGGCCGGAGTCGGACGGGCATGAGACGCGCGGTCGTTACCGGGATGGGCCTGGTGACGCCGCTTGGCGTCGGGCTCGAACGGATCTGGAGGCGCCTGCTTGCCGGCGAATCCGGCATCGCCGCGATCCAATCTTTCGACGTATCGGACCTGCCGGCGCGAATCGCCGGCCAGGTGCCGATCGGCGATACGGCCTCGGGGCTGTTCAACGCCGAAGATTGGGTGCCGGCGAAGGATCATCGCCGGATGGACACGTTCATCATCTTCGCGATGGCGGCGGCCGCCCAGGCGATCGAGGATTCCGGCTGGCAGCCCGAGGATGAGGAGGCGCGCGAGCGCACCGGGGTCATGATCGGCTCCGGCATTGGCGGCCTGCCGAGCATCAACGACACCGCCCTGATCCTGGCGGAGCGCGGGCCGCGGCGGGTGTCGCCGTTTTTCATCCCGGCGAGCCTCATCAACCTGGCGTCTGGAAACGTCTCGATTCGCTATGGGTTCAAGGGGCCGAACCACGCCGTCGTCACCGCGTGCTCGACCGGCGCGCACGCGATCGGCGATGCCGCGCGGCTGATCGCGCTCGACGACGCCGACGTGATGGTGTGCGGCGGCACCGAGGCCGCGATCTGCCGGCTCGGCCTTGCCGGGTTCGCCGCCGCCCGGGCGCTGTCCACGGCCTACAATGACGATCCGCCGCGCGCCTCGCGGCCATGGGACCAGGGGCGCGACGGGTTCGTGATGGGCGAGGGCGCCGGGGTGCTGGTGCTCGAAGAGTACGAGCATGCCAAGACCCGCGGCGCCAAAATCTACGCGGAAATCGTGGGCTACGGCATGTCGGGCGACGCCTATCACCTGACCGCCCCGGCCGAGGACGGCAGCGGCGCCTATCGCTCGATGCGCAACGCGCTGCGGAGCGCGCGGCTGACGCCGGACAGGATCGACTACATCAACGCGCACGGCACTTCGACCCCGCTGGGCGACGAAATCGAGCTGGGCGCGGTCAAACGGCTGTTCGGCGACCATGCCTATAAATTGTCGATGTCGTCGACCAAGTCGGCGATCGGGCATTTGCTCGGCGCCGCCGGCAGCGTCGAGGCGATCTTCTCGATCCTGGCCTTGCGCGACGGGGTGGTCCCGCCGACCCTGAACCTCGAAAACCCGTCGCCGTCCTGCGATATCGATCTCGTCGCCCAGAAGGCGCGCGAGCGCAACGTCACTTATGCCCTGTCGAATTCGTTCGGGTTTGGCGGCACCAACGCCTCGCTGATTTTCGCCCGGCCGGAGAGGAGCGGTTGAGCCGCTTCGCGGCCTTTCGACAGGGCGGCGACCAGGGGCGATGAAAAAGTTTCTCTCCCTGCTCGCATGGAGCTTTGTGACCGCCGTGGTGGTGATCGGCGGGATCGGTGCGGCCGGATACTGGGTCTACCGCGACGCCGTCGCCCCGGGTCCGTCCACCTCGCCGCAGACCGTGGTGGTGCCCCCGCGCGTCGGCGTCACCGCCATCGCGGGATTGCTGCAGCGGCACGGGGTGATCCGGTACAGGCTGGTGTTCGAGGCGGTAGCGCGGCTGTCCGGGCGGGGCGGCGAGTTGAAATCGGGCGAATACGAGTTTCCTGCCGCGACGAGCGTGTTTGCGGCGATGGACATCCTCGCCAGCGGCAAGACGGTCAAGCATCGGCTGACCATCCCCGAGGGCCTGACCAGCGCCGAGGTCGTCGCGCTGGTGCAAAAGGCGCCGGAGATGACCGGGGATCTTGGCCCGGTTCCGCCGGATGGGTCGCTGTTGCCCGAGACCTATGTGTACAGCTACGGCGAACCTCGTGCGGAAATGATCGCGCGCATGCACCGCGCGATGAGCGTGGCGCTCGCCAAGGCCTGGGCCCAGCGCCGGGCCGATTTGTACCTGACCGCGCCGCAACAGGCGCTGATCCTCGCCTCGCTGGTCGAGAAGGAGTCGGCGCATCCGGAAGAGCGTGCGCATATCGCCGGCGTGTTCATCAACCGGCTGCGGCTCGGCATGCGCCTGCAATCCGACCCGACCGTGATCTTCGCGTTGACCGGCGGGAAATCGGGCAAGCTCGACCGGCCTTTGACGCACGCCGACCTGGCCGTCGATTCTCCGTACAATACCTACATCGCAAAGGGCCTGCCGCCGGGGCCGATCGCCAACCCCGGCAAGGCGTCATTGCGCGCCGCGACGCGGCCGGAACGCACCGACGACCTCTATTTCGTCGCCGACGGCGACGGTGGCCATGTCTTCGCCAAGACCTTGGCCGAGCATAACCGCAACGTCGCGCTCTATCGCCGCGAGGTTCTCGGCGAGCCCGAACCCGAGCCGGACGTTCGCGCGATCGCCCAGGCCGCCGCCGTCCTGCCGCCGATTCCCCCGCCCAAGCCGCCGGCGCCTGTGTTGCACCGGCAAGCCTGTCGCCACATCGCCGGCCATCGCTGCGCGCGTTAGGGCAGCGGCGGCGGCGGCGTTGGCGGCATCATCGGCAGCCTGTATAACCGCCTGAGTTGGTTGAGGGAGCGCGGGCGGCGGTGGGCATCTCCAGCATGACGGGGTTCGCCCGCGCCGAGGGCGAGGCGGCGGGCATCGCCTGGGTCTGGGAAATCAAGAGCGTCAACGGCCGTTCGCTCGACCTGCGGCTGCGCTTGCCGCCGGGTTTCGAGGCGATCGAACTGCAATTGCGCGCCGCGCTCGGCAGCCGCTTTCGCCGCGGCAACCTGTCGGCGACGCTGTCGGTCGATCGCACCGAGCCGCCGACGATCCGCATCAACCGCGAATTGCTGGCGCGCTACGTTGCCGTGCTCGGCGAACTCGGCGCCATGGTCGAAGCCGCGGCACCGCGGCTCGACGGGCTGCTCGGATTGCGCGGCGTCATCGAGGTCGCCGACAACGACGACGAGGCGGTCTTCGCGGCGCGGCGTGCCGCGATATCGGCCGGCTGGTCGGCGCTGCTCGACCGGCTCGCCGCATCGCGGGCCATCGAGGGCGCCAAGCTCGACGCGGTGCTCGCGGCACAGCTCGGCGAGATGGGCGCGCTAGTTGCCGCCGCCGCCGATGCGGCGGCGACCCAGCCGGCGGCGATCCGGGCGCGGCTCGAACAGATGCTCGCCGAGCTTGCCGGGCTCGCGACGGCGATGCCGCAGGAGCGGGTGGCGCAGGAATTGGCGTTGCTGGTCGCGCGTGCAGACATCCGCGAGGAGATCGAGCGGCTGCGCGCCCATCTCGCGCAAGCCGGCGAATTGCTGCGCCAGGGCGAGGCGGTCGGGCGCCAGCTCGATTTCCTGTGCCAGGAATTGAACCGCGAGGCCAATACGCTGTGCTCGAAATCCGCGGATATCGAGTTGACCCGCATCGGGCTCGCGCTCAAGGCCGGGATCGAGCAGTTCCGCGAGCAGGTTCAGAACGTCGAATGAGCGCCCCCAACCTGCAGCGCCGCGGCTTTCTGCTGGTCCTCTCGTCGCCGTCGGGCGCCGGCAAGACGACGATAACCCGTCGCCTGATCGAGCGCGACCCGACCCTGTCGCTGTCGGTTTCGGTGACGACGCGCCCGCGCCGGTCGAGCGAGATCGACGGGCGGGATTACCACTTCATCGGCCAGGCCGAATTCGACCGCATGGTGGCAGAGGGCGAACTGCTCGAGCACGCGAGCGTGTTCGGGTATTGCTACGGCACGCCGCGTCGCCAGGTCGAGGCGGCGCTCGCCGCCGGGCATGACATCGTCACCGACATCGACTGGCAGGGCACCCAGCAGCTCAGCGTCGGCGTGCGCGACGACATCGTGACCATTTTCGTGTTGCCGCCGAGCGCCGACGCGCTCGAAGCGCGATTGCGCACGCGCGCCCAAGACAGCGACGCGGTGATCGCGCAGCGCATGGCCAAATCGGCCGAGGAGATGAGCCACTGGCCGGAATACCAGTACGTGATCGTCAACGACGACCTTGAAACGAGCGTCGCCAAGGCGCTGGCGATCGTCACTGCCGAGCGCTTGAAGCGCACCCGCCTCCCGGGCCTCGCCGATTTCGTCAACCGCCTCAGGGGCGGGTGACCGCCTCCGCCAGCGCGCAGAATTCCGCGACCGATAGTTCCTCCGCGCGGGCGGTGCCGGGGATGCCGGCGGCGGCGAGCAGCATATCGACCGGCACGCCGAGCGCTTTGAGGCTCGCGCGCAGCATTTTGCGGCGCTGGCCGAAGGCGGCGGCCGTGACCCGTTCGAGGGCGGTCTTGTCGGCGGGCGCGAGCGGCGTGGCGCGCGGGATCAGCCGGACGACGCTCGATGTGACCTTGGGCGGCGGCACGAAGGCGCGGGGCGGCACGTCGAACAGGATTTTCGCCTCGCACAGCCACTGCACGATGACCGACAGGCGGCCATAGGCCGGGCTGCGCGGCGCCGCGACCAGGCGCTCGGCCACCTCGCGCTGGAACATCAAGGTGAGGCTGTCGTAGGCGCGGACCCGGTCGAGCCAGCGCAGCAGCAGCGCGGTGGCGATGTTGTAGGGCAGGTTGGCGACGATCTTGCGCGGCGACGGGCACAGCGCGGCTGGGTCGAGCACCAGCGCGTCGCCCTCAATCAGGGTCAGCCGACCGGGGTAGGCGGCGGCGAGCGGTTCGAGCGCGGCGAGGCAGCGCCGGTCGCGCTCGATCGCGACGACATGCCGGGCGCCTTCGGCCAACACGGCGCGAGTGAGCCCGCCCGGCCCCGGCCCGACCTCGATGATGTGGGCATCATCGAGCGGCCCGGCGGCCCTGGCGATGCGCCGGGTCAGGTTGAGGTCGAGCAGGAAATTCTGGCCGAGGCTGCGGCGCGCACCGATGCCGAATTGCGCGATCACCTGCCGCAACGGCGGCAGCGCGGGCAGTTCGGCCGCGGTCAGGATCGGGCGCGCCGCGCCGCCATTGCCGCAGCCAGCCGCAATGCCGCGATCAGGCTGTCGGCACGGGCGACGCCGCGCCCGGCAATGTCGAAGGCGGTGCCGTGATCGGGCGAGGTGCGGATGAACGGCAGGCCCAGCGTCACATTGACGCCGCCGTCGAAATCGATGGTCTTGATCGGGATCAGGGCCTGGTCGTGATACATGCACAGGGCGGCGTCGTAGCCGCGCCGCGCCCGCTCGTGGAACATCGTGTCGGCGGCGAGGGGCCCGCGCGCGTTTACGCCGGCGGCACGCAACTCGGCGACCGCCGGCGCCACGATATCGAGGTCTTCGCGGCCGAGCGCGCCGCCTTCGCCGGCATGCGGGTTGAGCCCGGCAACCGCGAGCCGAGGGCTGGCGATGCCGAAATCGCGCCTCAGCGCCGCATCGACCACCTGCCCGGCATAAACGATCGCCTGCGTCGACAACAGCGCGATCGCCTCGCGCAAGGCGTGGTGGATCGTTACCGGGACGACGCGCAATTCGGGGCAAGCGAGCATCATGATCGCCGGCGCCGTGCTGCCGGCCAATTCGGCGAGATATTCGGTATGGCCGGGATGGCGGAAGCCGGCGCGATAGAGCGCATCCTTGCTGATCGGGTTGGTAACGACCGCGGCAGCGCGGCCGTCGCGTGCATCGGCGACCGCACGTTCGATCGCCGCCAGCACCAGCCTCGCATCGGCACGATCGGGTTGACCGGGGCGGGCGCGCGGCGCCGCGCCGATCGGCACCACGGGCAAAGCCTCGGCGAACAGCGACAGCGCCTCTTCCGGCCGCTTGACCGGGTGCACCGGAACATCCCAATCGAACCGGCGCGCCAATGCGGCGAGGCGCGCGGGATCGTCGATCGCATAGAACGGCGGCACTCCTTCGCCGCGACGCCTCCAGGCCTGCACCGCGATCTCGCCGCCGATCCCGGCCGGTTCGCCCATCGTCAGGGCGAGCGGCGCGGTCGCCCGGTCAGATCCGGACGTCGACATAGGCGTTGCGGCGCAGATCGCGCAGATACCGCCGCGCCACCGCGTCGAAATGCTGGCGCGCCAGCGACTCGGCCACCTCCTCGCGGGTAACCTGGGTCGGCGCCGAACTGCTCTTGCCGCACACCATGATGACCCCGACGCCGTTCTTCTGGAGGATCGGCGGCGACGCCTTGCCGATGCCGAGCCGGTCGATCAGGTTGCGCATCATCGGCGAGATCTGGCTTTCCGGCAGATGCCCCTCGCTCGACAATTGCGGCGCCTTTTCCTTGCCGATGCGCAGCAGCTCCGGGCAGGTCTTGGCCTCGGCGCGAACCCCCATCACCGCGGCGGCTGCGGCCTGTTTCTGCGCCATGCTCGCGCCTTCGGGCAGCGGAACGACGACCTGGACAATGTCGTAGATCGTTTCCGGCGGGCTGTTGGCGCCGTTGCGGCGGTCAAGCACCAGCATGATGTAATACCCGGCGCCGGTGCGGATCGGCGGCGACAATTCGCCGGGCTTCAGGTTTTCCACCACCTTGCCGAGGGCGGGGGCGAGCGCGTCCGGCCGCACCCACCCCATGTCGCCGCCGACCGCCGCCGTCGCCGATTGGGAAAATTGCTGCGCGATGGCGGAAAAGCGGGCGCCCTTGCGCATCTGGTCGATCAGGCGGTCCGCCAGCGCCTTCACGTCCTCCTCCTGCGTCGGCGAATCGACCGCCAGGAAAATCTCCGCGACATGGCTTTCGGGCTCGTTGGCGTGCTCCTTGGCGCGTTTCAGCGCCGCGTCGATCTCGTCGTCGGAAATCTCGGTGGACTGCGCGGCAAGGCGGCGGACGAGCTTGCCCCATTCGATCGATGCGGTCAGCTGGTCCACCAGGCTGCCGCGGTCAATGTGCTGCGTTTTGAGGAACGCGTTGAGCTGGCCGGGCTTCATGTTGTTCTGCTTCTCGATCGCGTTCAGCGCCGCCTGAATTTCGGTGTCGGTGGCGGTCACCCCCTGCCGCTTGGCCTCCTGCAATTCGAGTTTTTCGTCGATCAGCTGGCGCAATACTTGGCCGGCGATGCGCTTGCGCGTGTCCGGGGTATCGGGGAGGTTCGACGAGATCATCACGATGCGCATCCGCGAGATCAGGTCGTAGACCGAGATCACGTCGTCGTTGACGACCGCGGCGATGCTCATCGCCGGCGTCTGCTGTTCGGGCGTCGCCGCCGGGCGCGGCGAGTGCAACACGGCGACCTCGCGTTTCGCCGCCTGGGTCGATGTGGCGGCGCCCGTGGCGACCGCCGCAACCAGGAGCACGCACAGCCAACGAAATACTGCCATCGATAACGCCCTGCCGTCGGCCGAGACCCCACCAGCCTACAGGTTTGCGGCCCGGCTGTCGCCGGCGCGCTCGCCGCAGCCGGGGCTCACGGCCCGCTGCCCGAAATCGATGCGACGGTGCCGCCGATCTCGCCGAGGTTCTTGAAAACGACGCTGAACAGCACCGAAACGCCCGGCGTCACGTCGCCGCTGCGGATGCCGGACTGGGTGATCGAGCCGACGAAGGCCATGCATTCGTCCTGATAGACCGCCGACAGGGTCGCATAGACGCTGGTGCTGCTGGCCTGCGGTGTCGCCACGCCGTTGACGATGTTGTCGGAATTGGTGAGGTTGATGGTCTCGCTGCCCTTGAGCCACCAATAGCGGGTCAGCTGCGCCGACAGGTTGACCGTCAGCTGCTGGCGCTTGCCGTAAAGCACGGTCTGGCCTGTCGCCGGGTTGGTCACGACCTCGTTCAGCTGCTCGGCCGGCATCAGCAGGTAATTGAGGCCGAGGCGCAGGTTCGACGGTCCCATATTGACGCCGACCTCCTGGCTGCGGTTGGCCAGCGTGCGATGGTCGTAGCGGAAATGGTAGATCAGGTCGAGGTAGGAGACCGGGGACAAGACGACCCGGCCGACGATGTCGGAGAGATTGTCCTCGGCCCCCGATCCGGGCGGCAGATAGCTGTTGGTCTGGGCGCGGAAGCTCTGGCCGATCAGCACGCGGTAGCTGCCGCCGTTGGCATTATAGAGCCCGCCCTTGAAACCGTAATCGACCCGTTGACCGGTATCGAGCAGGTCGTACCCCGACAGCCGGTCGGGGCGGAACAGGTCGGTGTCGCGGAACTCGAAGTTGATGCTGTCCTCGTCGGGGATGCGCCAGTTGTTGCCGCCGGCGGGGCCGGCATAGGTGGCGACGATCGGCTCGATCAGCGCGGTGGTGTTTTCGCTGCGCCGGACCAGCGGATAGTCCCATTTCAGCCCGAGCTGCGGGAACGCCCGGGCATAGAGGAAATTGAGCGGCACGGGCTCGACCGGCGGCGCGCCGTTGATCGAAAAGAAACGGCTCGGCAGATCGGGGTTGGACAGCGGGCTCAGATTGTCGACCGAGTAGGCGTCGCCGCGCAGGCTGGCGGTGAACAGGTATTCGCCGCCAATGCCGTCGTAAAACGGCTTGTCCCACTCGCTGCCGAGCGATATGCGCCGGGTCTGGGTGCCGACTTCGCGGACGATGTCGAGCAGGTTGGCGTTGAGCTTCCAGGTGCCGCCGAAGCCGTCGGGCTGGCTGATCCAGTTGCGGTTGATGACCGGCAGCACGATCGGCTGGGTCGAGTCGCCGAGACCCGGCTGCAGCGGCTGGAACATGTAGGCATTGACATCGGTCGAGCCGCGCGGGTCGAACCCTTCGAGATAGAGCCGGCTGATCATCGTGTTGAGCAGCGGCTGGCCGAAGCCGAACCGCAGCAGGTAGGTCTGGTCGGAAACCCGGTTGATGTCGAAGCCGGTGCGGTAGGTCGGGTCGAGGTCGAAGACGCCGCTGGCTTCGATGTGGCCGCGCAGCTGGTCGCCGATGTTCTCGATATTCTGCTCGCCGACGTTGCTGTAGTTGATGCTGCCGAGCGCATCGAGCGTGCCGTTGCCGAAGCGCTGGCGATATTCGCCGGCAAGCAGCGGACCGGCCTCGGTGGTGATGCGCGGCGCCAGGGTCAGGTCCTTGTCGGGACCCAAAACCCAGTAATACGGCAATGAGAAGTGGAATCCGGTGTTGTTGCCGCTGCCGAACGACGGCAGCAGAAACCCGCTCGCCCGCTTGACCGACGGATCGGGAGTGGACAGGTAGGGCGAGTAGAACACCGGCCAGCCGTCGACATCCATCACCACGTCGCGAAATTCGACGAGCTGGTTGGCCTTGTCGTCGTTGATCTGCCGCGCCTTGAGCTCCCAGGCCGGCGGCGCGGTCGGGTCCTTCTTGCACAGATCGCAGGGCGAATAGACGCCGCGCCGCAGCTGGATCAGGTTGCCGTTGACGCGGCGCGCCGTGTTGGCGGCCAGGCGCGAGCGGTCGGCCAGCAGCATCCGCACCGAGGTGGCAAAGCCGTTGTTCATCGAATCGCGCAATTCCATGAAATCGGCAAACAGGACCTCGCCGGTCGGCTGCAGCAAGCTGACATGCCCCTTGGCGGTGACGGTGTCGGTGCGCTGGTTGTAGGTGACCGTGTCGGCGAGCAGGACCTGGTGGTTCTGCGAGATCTCGACATGCCCCTTGGCGACGGTCAGGCCGCGCTGCTCGTCGTACTCGACCTCGTCGGCCTGAAAGACGATCGGGGCGCGCTTGTCGGCCGCGGTGGGCGGCTGCCGCCTGCCCAGGGCTGCGGCATCCGCCCCGCCGGCGGCAAACGCCCACCACATGGCTGCCGCAAGCACCAGCATCCCGGCACGCGAGACCGTCGCTCGGATTCGGGATCGGCGAAAGCGGGTCATGCGCAGGGCTTCAGTCCGAGGGCGCGGCAAGCTCTTGCAATCGTGGCTGGGGTTGTCGCAAACACGGGCACCGGCGGTTCAGGTTCGTCTCATCCGTCCTCAAGGTGAAGCAGCATCGACACGCCGAAGATCATGCTGATCCCGGTCGGCGTCCACGCTGCCAGCAACACCGGAAGCTTGGCAGACAGGCCCAACGCAACCACAATGTCGGAAACGAAATAGAGAAGAAAGCCGACCGCGACGCCGCTGACGATCATCATCGTCGCGCCGCCGCCGCGCTGCATCCGCAGGCTGAAGGTCGCCGCCACCAGCACCATCGCACAGAACAGAAACGGCTGGGCGAGCAAGACGTTGAAATGCAGCCGGTGGCGCTGTGCGGCAAAGCCCGACTGCTCCAGCAATCTGATGAAGCCCGGCAGATCCCAGAACGAGATCGTGTCCGGCGAGGCGAGGCTTTCCTCGATCTTGACCGAGGTAAGCTGGGTCGGCAGGCGCAGTTCGCGGATCGGCTGCGGCGGGTCGCCAGCCCGGAACCGGGAGCCGTTTCGGATCAGCCAGTACCCGTGCTGGAGCAGCGCCGATTTTGCCTCGACGCGCGAGGTGAAGCCGGTGCCCTCGTCGAAAAAGAACATCGACACCTTTTTCAACAGCAATTGCGGGGAGGCCACCTTCTCGCCGTGAATGATCACCTGGCCGCCCCCGGCATCGCTCTGGCGCAGCCACAGCCCGGTGTTCGAGATCGACATTTCGTCGCCGCTTTGCTGCAGATCGCGGGCGTTGAGCTTCTCGTAGCTTGCCTCCATCGACGAGGCGATCGGGTTGAACACGGTTACGGCGATGACGCCGATCACCAGGGCAACCATCACCGCCGGGGCGAGGAATTGCCAGACCGAAACGCCGGCGGCGCGGGCGACGACAAGCTCGTTGCTGCGGGTCAGCCGCCAGAACGCCAGCATCGTGCCGCACAAAACCGCAAACGGCATCACCTGCTCGGTGGTGTGGGGCAGTTGCAGTACCGCCATCTCGAACAGGGTGCTGAGCGACACCTCGGTCCGGCTGGCGCCGCGGCGGATCAATTCGATGTAGTTGATCAGAAAGGTGATCGTCGCCATCGCCGCGAACACGCTGCAAAACCAGCCGAAAAACTGGCGCGCAATGTAGGCGGAAAGGGTCCTGGCGAGATGCACTGACAACCCCTGGTTTGCCGCCCGCGTCAGGACGCGGCAATTGCGACATAGCTCGGCCGCCGCAGACCGAACCGTATCCCCCGGCGCGCGAGGATTCCAAATCCGAGCCCGACCGGCAAGAGGTTGAGCAGATACATCAGCGGGATAGCGACGCCGTACCGGCTCGCCAGATTGTCGATGCCGATGCTTAGCGACTGGAACGCAAAGGCGAGGCCGACCGCCAGCAGGATGCGCTTGAGCTGGCCGCGGCGGTTGATCTCCCCCGGCAGCAGGCAGGCCAGCGGCATGATCGCAAAGCCGAATACCGAGAGCGGGATGGCGAGGCGCCGATTGGCCTCAACCAGGAAATTGTACTGCATGCTCGGGCTCAGGCCCTCGGGCGGGACCAGCAATTCGCCGAGGAACCGCTCCTGCGGTTCGCGAAAGCGCACGACCGGCGCGTCGCGCAGCGTGTCGAGGTCGAGCGTGTAGCGGTCGAAGGTCAGGATCGACAATTTGCCGGTCGTGCGGTCGTATTGCTGGCGGTTGCCGTTGACCAGCACGAGGCGCGAGGCGCCGCCGACGGTGCTGAACAACCCGCGGTCGGCGACGATCGTGACCGGCCGGTTCTTGTCGCGCTCGTCGTCGATCAATACCCCCAGCACCTCGCCGCGGTTGTCGCGGGCACCGATATAGATCGTCAACTTGTCCGAGATCGTCGTAAACGTGCCTTCCTGCAGAAGGCTGGAGACGAACCGGTTGCGGATTTCGAATTGCGCATCCTTGAACGCCCGGTTCGAGGCGGGGAGGAAATACGCCGACAGGCTCATCATCACGAGAAAGCCCAGCGCCGCCAGAATCAGCACCGGCCGCGCCAGGGCGAGCGGCCCGAGCCCGGCCGCCCGCATCACCACCAGTTCGCTTTCGCTGGACAGGCGGTTGAAGACGAACAGCACGGCGATGAATATGCCGATCGGCAATACGATCTCGATGAAGCGCGGGAGGATCAGCAAGGCAAGATAGAGAAACAGCTCTGCGGTCAGGCCGCGGTTGACGATCAGGTCGACGAGCCGCAGCGACTGCGCGAGCCACACCGCCGCGCACAACGCCGCCGTGACGAAGATCATCACGCCGAAACACTGCCGCAGAATGTAGCGGGTGAGACCGGTCATCCCGGCGCGATCATAAGGAGCCCATATCGAGACGGCCACAGTTTTGCCGCCGCGGCGAAGTACGACGGCGGCGTTGACAGCCGGCGGCGCTGCGTCTATCGCGCCGGCAGCCTGATTTCGCTGTGCCGGAGGTACGGGATGAAGATCAGCTTTGCCGAGTTCGACCCATCGCGTCGCGGCGCCATCGTGGTCGGCGTATGGGAGGGCGGGGAATTGACCGTGCCGGCCCGCCGCATCGACGAGGCCAGCGGCGGGGCGATTGCCCGCGCGCTCGCTGCGTCCGGGCGGTTCCGCGGCCGCAAGAACGACATCCTGGCGATTGTCGGACCGGCAAACCTGGCCGCGGGGCAGATCGTCGCCGCCGGGCTCGGCAAGCCCGCATCGGTCGATGCGCGGCTGCTGCAGGACCTGGGGGGCACCCTCCTCGCCCATCTCAATGCGACCGGCGAAAGCGAAGCCCAATTCGCGATCGCGCTCGACGACGGCGCCGGGGTCGAGCCGGCCGAGGCGGCGGCCAACCTCGCCTTCGGCGCGGCCCTGCGCGCCTACCGATTCGACCGCTACCGCACCAAGGAAAAGCCCGAGCGCAAGCCGACCCTGGCGCAGCTGACGGTCACCGGCCGCGATCCGGATGCGGCCGAGCGGGTTTATCGCCGCTTCGCCGCCACCGCCGAGGCGGTGTGCTTCACCCGCGACCTGGTGTCTGAGCCGGCCAACGTGATCTATCCCGAGACGCTGGCGGAGCAGGCTGCCGGGCTCGCCGGGTCCGGCCTCCGCGTCGAAATCCTCGACGAGGACCGGCTGCGCGAGATCGGCATGAATGCGCTGCTCGCGGTCGGCCAGGGCAGCGCCCGTCCGTCGCGCGTGGTGGTGATGGAGTGGCGCGGCGGGCCGGACGGCGCCGCGCCGTTGGCCTTCGTCGGCAAGGGCGTCACCTTCGACACCGGCGGCATCTCGATCAAGCCGGCCGCCGGCATGGGCGACATGAAGTGGGACATGGCCGGCGCCGGCACGGTGATCGGGCTGATGCGGCTCCTGGCCGCGCGCAAGGCCCGGGTCAACGCGGTCGGGGTGGTCGGCCTGGTCGAGAACATGCCGTCGGGCACGGCCCAGCGCCCCGGCGACATCGTGCGCTCCCTGTCGGGCCAGACCATCGAGGTGCTCAACACCGACGCCGAAGGGCGGCTCGTGCTGGCCGACGCGCTGTGGTACTGCCAGGACCGGTTCAAGCCGAAGGCGATGATCGACCTCGCGACCCTGACCGGGGCGGTCATCCACGCGCTCGGCAATGTCCATGCCGGGTTGTTCAGCAACAACGACGAGCTCGCCGAACGGCTGCTTGCGGCCGGGACGGCAGTCGGCGAAAAGCTCTGGCGCCTGCCGCTGGCCGAAAGCTACGACCGGGCGATCGACAGCGACGCGGCCGATGTCAAGAACATCGCCGGCGACCGTGGCGCCGGCAGCATCATCGGCGCGCAGTTCGTCCAGCGCTTCGTCAACAGCGTGCCGTGGGCGCATCTCGATATCGCCGGCGTCGCCTGGTCGAAGCGCGACGCGCCGACGGTGCCGAAAGGGGCGACCGCCTTCGGCGTTCGCCTGCTCGACCGCTTCGTCGCCGATGTCTACGAAACCGAATGATGGCCGAGCTCGGCTTTTACCATCTGCTGTCGACGCCGCTCGAGCGGGCCTTGCCGCGCCTCCTGGAACGGGCGCGGGCCCAGAACCTGCGCGTCATCGTTCGCGCCGCCTCGGCCGAGCGGGTCGAGTATCTGAACGCGCTGCTATGGACCTATGACGAATCGAGCTTCCTCGCCCACGGCTCGGCCCGCGACGGCAACGCCGCCGAGCAGCCGATCTGGCTGTGCCACGGCGAGGAAAACCCCAACGGCGCGAGCGTGCTGTTTCTGATCGACGGGGTCGAGGCGCGCGATGCCGGCGCCTTTGCCCGCTGCCTCGACCTGTTCGACGGCAACGACCCCGACGCGGTCGCCGCCGCCCGCGAACGCTGGCGCCGCGCGCAAGCCGCCGGGCATACGCTGACCTATTGGCAGCAGACAGAGAGCGGATGGGAAAAGAAGGCGTAGCGGCCATGATTGCCCGCCGGCGGGCGGGCGGCTATAACCCCGCTCCCCCGTCATCCAGCGAGTTTTCCCATGGCCGTTGAGCGTACCCTGTCGATCATCAAGCCCGATGCGACCCGGCGCAACCTGACCGGCGCGATCAACGACCGGTTCGAGCGCGGCGGATTAAGGATCGTCGCGCAGAAGCGGCTGCGCCTGTCGCGTGAGCGGGCCGAGCGCTTTTACGCGGTTCACGCGGCGCGGCCGTTCTATCAAAGCCTGGTCGCGTTCATGACCTCGGGGCCGGTCGTCGTGCAGGTGCTCGAAGGCGAAGACGCGGTCGCCAAAAACCGCGAGGTCATGGGCGCCACCGACCCGGCGAAGGCGGCGCCGGGAACGATCCGCAAGGACTTCGCGGAGTCGATCGAGGCCAATTCGGT
>JASHNY010000149.1 GCA_030041385.1 Alphaproteobacteria bacterium | reverse complement strand
CTCGTAATCGAGCGCGGTCAGCCCCAGATAGGCGCGCGCTTCGTCGGTGTGCAGGGTCGAGCCCTTCTCCACGCTCTCGACGATCGCCGCTTCCAGGGTCACGCGATCAGTGCGGGGGATCGTCTTTGCCTTCGTGCGGCCACCCCGCTCGCGCATACCAATGACGGCGGTTTTGCTCAGACCGCCTGGCTTCATGTTCGCGCGCTTGTCCTTGTGCATGTTCTCGGCGAGTCCGCCGATATAGGTCTCGTCAATTTCGACGATCCCGCTCAGCTTCTCAAACTTGTCGCCGCACGCCTCACGGAGCCTGCCGAGAATGAACCAAGCGGTCTTCTGAGTGACGCCGATCTCCTTGGCGAGCTGCATGGACGAGACGCCCTTGCGGGCCGTTACGACCAGGTACATCGCATAAATCCACTTGTGCAGCGGGACGTGCGACCGCTCGAAGATCGTGCCGGTACGGACGGTGAAGTCTTCCTTGCACTGGTTGCAGCGGTAGAAGCCGCCCTTTCGGGTCGTGATACGCTCGCCGAGACCGCAGACGGGGCAACGGACGCCATTCGGCCAGAGCCGGCTTTCCAGATAAACCCGCGCGGTCTCCTGATTGGGGAACATCTCGAAAATCTGAAAGATCGAAATCGTGCTGCGGCTCATGGCGTAACCCCTCGTAACGAAGGCGATTATCACCGATTTTTGCGAGGGAGTAAAGTATATAATTCCCGAACGCTGTCAGGAGGGCAAGCCTATACTCGGCGCCATCGATGGCAAGGAGGATATGATGGCGACCACCCGAACCGACCCCGACGCGATGCCGTGGGCGCCCGCTACCGAGATTTTCGGCGCGGCGGCACGGCACGACGGCAAACCGATCCTCGAATTGAAGACATTGAGCGACCGCCGCGGTGAGGGCGGTGGGGTGGCCTATCTACTGAAGGCGACGCCGCCTGCGGGCAAATTGATCAAGATCGTCGCCGTAGCCCGCTCAGACGAACACGTCTTCGCGCTCAGCGGCGGCAGGTCGAACAAATCCGGCAAGCCGGTCGCCGCGCCCGGCGGCTATGCCCTGAACCCGGAAGGCCAGCCGCACAGCGCGATGATCGCCGACGAGAGCGTGAGCCTGGTGGTCTATGCGGGCGAGCCTGACGCGGTGAAATCGGTCGAGATCGTCGATATCGAGGCCTCCCCCGGCGATCCGTGACCGGCGCTCGGCGACGGGCTGAGGGCGTTCGGCGATGCTGCCGGCCCGTTCTGAATGTCTGAAGGGGGGCGCGTCTATGGCCTTGCGGCAGGTCGCCGAATTCGAGCGCGATTACCGCTCGTGATCGGCTTCGGCGCCGCTTTCGGGCGCCGTCGCCGCCGTTGTAAAAATGCCCAGCTCCGGCCGGGCATTTTTACGAGCGCACCATGCCGGCGCGGCTGAGATGCGGCGCGTCGAGCCCGACCCCGACGAGATGGCCGAACAACTCCCCGATGCGGCGGTGGTCGGGCTCGGGCAGCGGCGGCTTCAGCAGCGAAGCGATATTCGCGCGCAGGTGGTCGGGGCTGCCGGTGCCGAACAGCACGACGTCGACGCCCGGCTCGTGCCGGACATAGCGGTAGGCGGCGTCGACGATGCTGCTGGCGCCGCCGGGATGCACGAGAAAGCCGAGCGGGTCGTCGGCAAGCTCGGGCGCGATCTGCCCGTCCGCGGCCAGCTCCCTGAGCGTCGCGGCGAGCCGGCCGGGCTGCGAAAAGATGTTGCGTACCGCGAACATCAGCAATGTACCGACGCGGTGCGCCCGGGTCATCGGGAACACGCGCTCGCGCGCATTCTGGTGCATCATCGAAAACCCGACCATGACCACGTCCCAGACGCCGTCCTGCGCGGCGCGGTGAAGGGTCTCGTGCGTGAGGTCGCCCGGCGCCGTTTCGCTGATCCCGAGAAAGCGGAACTTGCCTTTGTCGCGCTCGCGCAATAGCGCCGGCGCGATGTCGCGCAGCGCATGGTCGTAATTCGCCGGCGCGACGCCGTGGAGCTGATAGACGTCGATCGTGTCGGTGCCTAGCTGGCGCAGCGAATTGTCGAGCCCTGCGACGGCGCTCGCCGGCGTCGAGGCGCCGCCGCTGACGCTGAACGGGGCCTTGGTGCAGACGACGACGCGGTCGCGCGGCACGGTCTTGAGCGCCTTGCCGAGCACGCTTTCGGTGCCGTAGGCCGCCGCCGTGTCGAACAGGTTGATGCCGAGATCGAGCGCCTGATGGATGATCGCGATCGCCTCCGCCTCGCTCTTGCCGGTGCCGAGCCCGAGCCGGCTGAACCCGCCGCAGCCGAGCCCGGCGATGCTGACCCTGAGCCCGGTGCGGCCGAGCGTGGTGTAATCCATCCGCCTCTCCAATTCATGATCCCGCGGCACGTTACCTCGCTGCCGTCCGCCGTAACAGTTGCGGCGCGTGCCCTCGACAATATAGCCATCGAATAGCTATATTTTCGGCATGAGCACCCACAGCGTCGCCGAAGCGAAAAACAAGCTCTCCGAGCTGATCAATTGCGCGCTCAAGGGCGAGAGCGTGGTGATCACCCGCCATGGCCAGCCGGTGGTCGAGCTGCGGCCCGTCAAATCCGCGCCGCGTCGCATGACCGAGGCCGATTTCGAGTGGCTGCAGGCGCATCGGGCACGGCTAACTCCAGCAAAGACCGATGCCGGCACCCTGCTCAGCCAGATGCGGGACGAGGAGTGGGAGAGGTAGACCTCTATCTCGACGCCAGCTTTCTTGTCGCCTTGCTGACAGCCGAGCCAGCCAGCGCTCGCGCGGACGATTTCGCTCACGCACACGGTGGTATTCTGATCGTCAGCGATTTCGGGGCGGCGGAATTTGCCTCCGCTATCGCGCGGCGGGTTCGCACAAGAGAACTTCCAATCGACGAGGCCCAGCTCGTGCTCTCGGCGTTTGACCACTGGATCGCGACCATACCGGATAGAGCTGGGATTTCCGCTGTCGACGTTGCAATGGCAACGGAGTTTCTGCGCCGCCTCGATCTGCCGCTAAGGACGCCCGATGCGATCCACATCGCGATTGCCCGACGGCTCGGCGCGACGCTCGCGACCTTCGACCGCGCGACGGCGTCGGCGGCACACGCGCTGGGGGTGCCGGTCGCCGACATCTGACCGCCGCACAACGCAGTTCTGCCCATCGCGGAAATGCGCGATCCTCTCGGCAACAAAGCTTTGGGGGAGTGACGCCGATGAAGCTCGACGATGTCGTCAATATCGAAGACCTGCACCGCATGGCGAAACGTCGCCTGCCGAAGATCGCCTTCGATTTCATCGAGGGCGGTCTCGAAGACGAGCGCGGGCTGGAGACGAATACCTCGGCGTTTCACAAGCATCGGCTGTTGCCGCGCTATCTCGTCGACGTGTCGGTTCGCGACCAGACGAGGACGATCTTCGGCCAGAAGTTTTCAAGCCCGTTCGGCATCTCGCCGACGGGCGGGGCAGGGCTGTTCCGCTATCACGCCGACCTGATGCTGGCCGAGGCGGCGCGCGACGCCAACATCCCTTATATCATGTCGGGCGCCAGCAACGATGCGATCGAGGCGGCGGCCAAGGTCGCGCCAAAGAACCACTGGTATCAGCTCTATGCCGCGAGGAAGCCGGAGATCAACGCCGACCTGATCAAGCGCACCGCCGATGCGGGACTGGGGGCGCTGGTACTGACCGTCGATACCCCGGTCGGCTCGAAGCGCGAGCGCAACATCCGCAACGGGTTTGCCAATGTCCGCGGCGGGCTGTTGCAGGCGCTGAGCCTCAAACCTTCGATCCTCGCCGAGGCGATGACCCATCCGGGCTGGATTGTCGAGTATTTCCGCCGCGGCGGCGGCACGCCGATGCTCGGCAACTGGCAGCCTTATGCGCCGGCCGGGTCGGACGCCGAGGAGGTCTACAAATTCGCCTCGTCGGTGCGCCCCTTCAACGCGCAGACGTGGCGCGATCTCGAAGCCTACCGCAAACTGTTTCCGCGCGCGCTTGTCGTCAAAGGCATCATGAGCCCGGCCGATGCGCAACGCGCGCTCGATGTCGGTTGCGACGGCATCCTTGTTTCCAATCATGGCGGCCGCCAGCTCGACCAGGCGCCGGGCTCGCTCGACGTCTTGCCGGCGATCCGGCAGCAGGTCGGCGACAAGTTGACGCTGCTGCTCGACAGCGGCGTGCGGCGCGGGGCCGACATATTGATCGCGCTGTGCCTCGGCGCCGATTTCTGCTTCATGGGTCGGCCGACATTGTACGGTGCCGCGGCCGGCGGGTTGCCCGGGGTCAAGAAGGCGATCGACATCTTCGTCAACGAGATCGACCTGGTCATGGGCCAGATCGGCTGCCCGAGCCTCGATCAATTGGGCCCCGATTTCTTGTGGCAAGATGAGTGGCAGCGCAATCGCTGAGGGAGGTCGGCAATGATCGCGATATGGGTACGGGTCAAGGTCAAGCCGGAGCGGCGTGGCGATTTTCTGAAGGCGATCGAGGTCGATGCGCTCGGCTCCGAGCGCGACGAGCCGGGCTGCGCGCGGTTCAACGTGCTGCAGGACCAGCAGGACCCGAACGTCTATTACTTTTACGAGGTCTACCGGGACGAGGCGGCGCTCGAGGCGCATCGCGCGGCGCCGCATTACGCGGTTTGGCGTGCGGCCGCCGACACGCTTGACGGCCCGGCCCAGGCGACGCGATGCACCACGGTGTTTCCGGCGTCGGCGGATTACTGGTTCAAGCCATAGGGGGAACGGCACATGGGCACGCTTGCGGGCAAGGTCGCGCTGGTCACCGGCTCAGGACGCAATATCGGGCGCGCGACGGTGCTTAAACTGGCCGAGCAGGGGGTCAACGTCGTCGTCAACGCCCGGGCCAACGAGCAGGAGCTGAACACCGTCGTGCGCGAGGCGCAGGAACGCGGCGTCAAGGCGGTCGGGGTGCTCGCCGACATGGCGAACAAGGCCCAGGTCGAGGCGATGGCGGCCAAGGCGCTCGCCGAATTCGGCCGTGTCGACATCCTGATCAACAACGCAGCGATCCGCCCGCACAAATCGTTCCGCGAGTTGACCGACGCGGATTGGGAGCTGGTCCGCGGCGTCGTGCTCGACGGCGCGCTCTACCTGACGCGCGCGCTGATCGGCCCGATGGTCGAGAACAAATACGGCCGCATCCTGTTTTTCGTCGGCGACGGCGCCTATTCGGGCCGCGGCAGCGGACGGGCGCACCTGTCGGCGGCGAAGATGGCGCTGGTCGGTCTCGCCCGCGGCCTCGCCTCGGAATTCGCCCCGCACAACATCCGGGTCAACGTCGTCTCCCCGGGCAGCATCGACACGCGGCGCGACAACCCGGAATGGTACGGCGGCCGCCCGCCCGACGCCGCCGGCATTCCGCTCGGGCGGCAGGGCAAGATCGACGAGATTGCCGCGACCTGCCTGTTCCTGGTCGGGGACGATGGCGGCTTCATCACCGGCCAGACGATCCACGTCAACGGCGGCGCCAATTATTACTGAGCCATAAGAACGTTGCGGCGGGAGACAAAGATGGCGCTGCTGATCGTCGATCTCGACAAGTACATCGGCAACACGAAGCTGTGGCGCGACACGTTTGCCGAGCAGCTGCCCGAGATGGAAATCCGCATCTGGCCGGAGGCGAACAAGCTGGACGAGATCGAATATCTCGCCTTCATGCACCCGAATTTCGATATTCTGCCCGAGTTCCCGAAACTGAAGGCGATGTTCAGCCGCTCGGCCGGAGTTGAGACCTTCGTCAACCATCCGCGATTGCCGAAGGTGCCGCTCGGCAAGATCGAGCCGCCGGGCGGCGACCCGATGATGACCGAGTATGTCGTCATGCATGTCCTGCGCTTTCATCGCGACATGCCCGGCTATCAGCAGGCGCAGGCCAATCGCGAATGGCGCCGCACGACGATCGTCCGCCCCGAGCAGCGGCGCGTCGGCTTTCTCGGCTACGGCATGATGGCGAAGGGGCCGGCGCTGGTGCTGAAGTCGCTCGGCTTCCCGGTTTCGGCCTGGGTGCGCAATCCGCGCGAGGGCGAAGAGATCCCGATCTTTCACGGCCCCGGCCAGCTCGAACCGTTTCTGAACCAGACCGACATCGCCGTCTGCCTGTTGCCGCTGACGCGGGAGACCGAGGGCATCTTCTGCGCCCGCACCTTTGCGATGATGCCGAAGGGGGCGATGCTGATCAATGTCGGCCGCGGCAAGCACGTCGTCGATGCTGACCTGATCCAGGCGCTCGATTCGGGGCAGTTGGCCTATGCCGCGCTCGACGCGTTGTGGCCCGAGCCGCTGCCGCAAAACAGCCCGCTATGGCTGCATCCCAAGGTCACGGTGATGCCGCACGTCGCCCGGCGGCCGACCGTGGCCCAGCTCGTTACCGAGATCGCCGCGAATATCCGCAATGTCGAGGCCGGCGGCCGGCTGTTGCAGGAAGTCGACAAGGCGACGGGATACTGAACGGGCCCGCACGGGCGATGGAGATCCCGGCCGCGGGCAGACGGGCCTCTCAAAATGATTGCACCCGGCGCGCGGCTGCTGCGCGCGGCGCGATTCCGCGTTGTCGCGCTGCGCAGAAATGCGCCATTGTGGCCGAGACTTGGCGGCCTGCGCGCCGGCGAAGGAGCACACCGGAATGAGACTGAACGACGCCATCAATATCGAAGACTTGCACCGGATGGCGAAGCGGCGCCTGCCCAAGGTCGCCTTTGACTTCATCGAGGGCGGGCTCGAAGACGAGCGCGGGCTCGACCGCAACACCGAAGCCTTCAAGAAGCATCACCTGCTGCCGCGCTACCTCGTCGATGTGTCGAAGCGCGACCAGTCGCAGACGATCTTCGGCCAGAAATTCTCCAGCCCGTTCGGCATCTCCCCGACCGGCAGTGCCGGGCTGTTCCGCCGCGGCGCCGACATGATGCTGGCCGAGGCAGCGCGCGAGGCCAACATCCCCTACATCATGTCGGGCGCCAGCAACCAGACGATCGAGGATGCGGCCAAGGTCGCGCCGAACAACGCCTGGTACCAGCTCTACGCCGCGAGGGACGGCAAGATCTCCGACGACCTGATCAAGCGCACCGCCGATGCGGGCCTTAATGCGCTGGTCTTGACCGTCGATGTGCCGGTGCATTCCAAGCGCGAGCGCAACACCCGCAACGGCTACGCCAACATCCGCGGCAACTGGCTGCGCGCCGCCCTGAGCCTCAAGCCGTCATTGTTGGCCGAGGCGATGACCCATCCCGGCTGGGTCATGGAATACATCAAGCACGGCGGCACCCCGGCACTCGGCAACTGGCTGCCCTACCTGCCCAATGGCGCGACCCCGGAAGATACGATCAAGTTCAACCGGGCGCAGGTGCCGGCGCATGCCCAGACCTGGCGGGAATTGGAGCACTACCGCAAGCTGTTCCCGCGCAAGCTGATCGTCAAAGGCATCATGAGCCCGGCTGACGCGATCCGCTGCGCCGAGATCGGCTGCGACGGCATTATCGTGTCGAACCACGGCGCCCGGCAACTCGACCAGGCGCCGGCATCGCTCGACGTGTTGCCGGCGGTAAAGCGCGCGGTCGGCGACAGGATGACGGTCATGCTCGATAGCGGCGTGCGCCGCGGCGCCGATATCCTGATCGCGCTGTGCCTCGGCGCCGAGTTCTGCTTTTTCGGTCGTCCGACATTGTACGGCGCGGTCGCCGGTGGGCTCGACGGGGTCAAGAAGGCGGTCGACATCTTCCGCGGCGAGATCGACCTGGTCATGGGCCAGATCGGCTGCCCGAGCCTCGACCAATTGGGCCCCGATTTCCTGTGGCAGGACGACTGGCAGCGCAACCGCTGACTCGAGGCGTCATTGCGAGAACCCGCGGGCCTGACCCGCGGAGATGAAGCAATCTCGGCGGGCGATCCGTTATTGCCCGAGATTGCTTCGCCGCGCTCGCAATGACCGGGCGAAAGGCTACGCCGCCGCTTCGCGCATCCCGCCGCGGCCCCAGCCGTGCCGCAGGGTCAGGAAGCCGACCAGCGTCAGGTTGGCGAGGTTGAAGACGGCGCCGGAGGCGAAGGCGGGGCCGTAAAAGCCGAAATGGTCGTACAGCACCCCGGCCCACCAGCTGCCGAACGCCATGCCGCCCATGCTGACGAACAACACCAGCGGCACTCGCCATGATGCCTCGCTCGATGGGTAGAGTTCGCGCACGATCAACACATAAGCCGGCACGATCCCGCTGAAGCCGAGGCCGAACGCGGCGGAGATCGCGAACAGCCCGGCCTCGTTCTGGGTCAGCGAAAAGGCCACGATCGCCAGGGCCTGGCACGCCGATCCCATCAGCAGGGTCGGCAACCCGCCGATGCGGTCGGCAACCCAGCCCCAGAACTGGCGGCTGGCAAAGGCGCAGGCCTGCAACACCGAAAGCATCGCCGCGCCGCCCGCCGCCGAGATGCCGACGTCGCTGCAAAACGCGACGAGATGGCTTTGCGGCAGCGCCATCGGGACGCAGCAGCAGAACCCGGCCATGCACAGCACCGCCATGACCAGGTTCGCCGGCAGCCCCAGAACCCGGCGCCGCACCTGTTTATGCGTAACGACCATTTCGGATGGCATCGCCCCGGCATCGGGGGCGGGGTGCAGGAACAGCAACGCCAGCGGCACGATCGCGGCCGCGCAGAACACGCCGTAGCTGAGCATCGTCGCCTGCCAGCCGTACCGCGCCATCGCGTGCTCGAACAGGCTCGGCCATACCATGCCGCCGACATATTGGCCGGAGGAGATCAGCGCCAGCGCCGTGCCGCGCCGCGCCTCGAACCAGCGGCTGACATAGACCATCAGCGGCGGCATCATCGCCCCGTTTCCGAGCAGCCCGAGCAGCAGCCCGTGGCCGATCAGCAGCGCCCAGAGGCTGCCGGTCGCCGAGACGGCAAGGCCGGCCGCGATCATCAGCGCACCGAGCACGACCGTGCGGCGGATGCCGATCCGGTCCGCCAGCCAGCCCATCAGAATGCCGCCGAGCCCGGTGCCGACCCAGCTCAGCGCCGCCGCCAAGACGACGATTTCGCGGGTGCTGCCGAGCCCCGCGGTAATCGGCTTCAACCCGACGACGACCAGCAACGGCGAGCCATAGGAGAACGACAAGATCGCCAGCGCGACCGCGGCCGCGGTCCATGAGCCGGGTGTCGAGGCGGCATGGGCGCGCCGTCGCGCGCCTGCGTTCGGATCCCGCGTCACCACTCCGGAATCCGGCATCCGGTGTCTCCTCGATCGGCCATTGCCCGCGTTTTGGGCAGAGCCGTCCCTGATAGCGCGCCGACTGCTACCCGGCAACCGACGAAGCCGCATGGCATCGCGCTTTTTTGGACACAGGTCATCGGGATGCAAAGCAGGGCGATCACCGCGCGCGGCAGCCCCCTTGTCTTATTAACGAGAGGCTCCAGATGCTTTGCGTTAGCCAACCAAAAACTAGCGAACAGGGAGGAACCATGCTTAAGGCTCTATTGCTGTGTGCTGTCCTCGGCGTTGTGGCCTGTGCGGAGCAGACCCCACCGCCACCACCACCGGCAGCGCCGGGTTCGGCTCAAATGCCGATGCAACACGGGGCGGTGCCGATGCCGGCATCATCACCGAAAGGCTAGGCTAGTCGGTGCGACCGGGCGGCGAATTCGCCGCCCGGTTCCGCCTGGCTGCCGGTCTGGCGAGGCGGACTATTTTCCGAAAAACAGGCCGCCGTTGACGTGGATCGTCTGGCCGGTGATGTAGCGGCCGTTGGGGCCGGCAAGAAAGGCGACCATGGCTGCGATCTCCTCGGGCCGTCCTTGGCGGCCGAGCGGGATCGAACCGGAGTGGCCGCGCCCGCCGGGGCCGCCGGCCGAGGGGCCGCGCACCGTGTCGATGGAGCCCGGCGCCACCGTGTTGGCGGTGATGTTGTGCGGCGCCAATTCCTTGGCGAGACCGCGCATCAGCCCTTCGAGCCCGGCTTTCGAGGCGTTGACATGGACCCGTCCGACCGAGCCGGCATGGTGCGATACGCCCGACAGGCCGATCAGCGTGCCACCGCCGCGCTTGATCATCTCCGGCACCGTCGCCTTCGCCAGGATGAAGGCGCCGTCGAGCGCGACCGACAGGATCTCGTGCCATTCCTCGAAGCTCATCTCGAGAAACGGCGTCTGGCGCCGCAGCCCGGCATTGCCGACCGCGATGTCGACGCCGCCGAATTCCTTGACCGTCGCTGCCACCATCGCCGCGACCGCATCGGGCTTGGAGATGTCCGCGATGAACGGCATCGCTCGGCCGCCCGCCTGGTTGATCGCGCTGGCCGTGTTTTCGACGATGGCGCGGTCGCCGCGGCCGTTGATGACGACTGCCGCACCTTCAGCGGCCAACGCCTCGGCGATGCATTTGCCGATGTTCTTGCCCGACCCGGTCACGATCGCGACCTTGCCCGCCAGGGCCTGCCGTTCCGCCATGACGCCTTCCTCCGTTCTGGTCCGTTTGCGATTTCCGGCGGGAGGAAACCACCGGCGCCGCGCGCCGGTCAACTCGCGCGGGCCGGCAAGCCGGCGCTGCCTGCACCCTATTACGTATTGTTCCGGTAGTTTGGCGTAGTCGCCCCCCACACAAGAACCACGGTATATACCCACGGCGTCAGTTCCGGAGTCGGGCATGAGAGGAGGGCTGCAGCCGTCCGGATTTCCGCGGGTTCGCCCGGCGTTGCTGCGCCTCTGCACAGCCGGGGCCGCGGGCGGAGCGCGGGGCGGCACCCTCGAACTGCCCCGGCGAGACCTCTTCATCTGGGTCTGCGCGGTGCTTTTCTTCAACCATCTGTTCAGCGTTTTCGGGACGATGGCCTCGACGCCGCTGGCGCAGTTGGCCACCGACCTCGGCACTGTCGGCTTTTTCCAATACATGGCCTGGTACGCGATCTTTCGTCTGCTCATGGCGAGCGACGCCGGGCCGTCCGCCCGCGCGCAAGACGTGCTGATCGCGACGGCCGCCTGCATCCCGCTGGTGTTGCCGACGCCGCGCGTGATCTGGGTCGCGGCCACCTGCATGGCGGTCTACTGGCTGTGGACGTATCGCGGCGACGCCAAATTGCGCGCCGCCGCGATCGTGCTTGCAGCGCTGTCGGTGCAGCAGTTATGGGGCTACGTCTTCTTTCACCTGTTCGCCTTTCCGCTGCTTTGCGCCGAGACCGCCGTCGTCGGCACCATCCTCGAAGGCCTTCGCGCCGGCACGCTGTGGCACAACAACGTCATCGTCGGGCCGGACGGCTACGGCATCGTGCTGTACGACCAGTGCTCGGCCTTTCACAATTTGTCGGTCGCCATGCTGTGCTGGGTGACGATCAGCCGGTTGCGGCATCAGTTTTGGCACCGCCGGGATTTGTGGATCGGTGCCGTCGTCGCGCTGACCATGGTCGGCTGGAATATTCTTCGCCTGAGCTTCATGGCCTGGAGCCTGGCGCAGTACGAATTCTGGCACGACGGGGCCGGCGCCCAGATTTTCGCGTTGGGGGCCGCGCTTTCGGTGCTGCTGATCAGTCTCTGCGGGACGCGCCCGGCCCGGCCATCGACATGAGGGCGTGGCCGGTTCATGCCGTCTTCGCGGCCTTGCTGATCGGCACGGTTGCGGCCCGCGAGCAGGCCGCCGGCGGGACCGTCCCGCCCGGTCGGCTCGAACCGGCGGTGCTGCGCGCGGCCCGTGCCGATGGGCTGATCTTTCGCAAGGAAGTGCAAATCCGCAACACGCAGGTGCGCGAGCTGGTTTTTGATGCCCCCGGCTGCGCCCGGCCTTTGGAGATCGTCGTACGTTCGCTGAGCTTCGAGGAGCCGCCTTTACAGGTGGCGCCCAAACAAGGCTATGCCCGGCGATACGTCTATATCGGCCATAGCTGGAGCCACCCCCACCGCGTGCAGGTCTGGCTTCAGAGGGTCAGGTACGACGTCCTCGCGGCGTTCGGCCTGACGCAGTACCGGCCGACCTGGGAACTATTGCAGCTCGAAGTCCCCGCGGATTGCCCTGCCGTTGCGGCGATCGACTGGCGGAAGGCGTGGAGCCGCTTCTACCTCGCGGCTGCCGCGAATGGAGCCACGGCCGAGAGCCCGTAATTGCGGCGGACGGCGCTTTTTTCATTCACGCGCGACTGTGCTACGGTCAACTCGCGGCTCGACCGGCCGTTCTGCGAGGACCCGTATGGCAATCTTACCGACCCGGCGCAGCGTGCTGAAGGCGGGTGCGCTCGGCGTCGCGTCCGCCAGCACCCTGGCCGTGCCGTTCGTGCACGGCGCCTATGCCGCCGGCAAATTGAGCTGCGGCTTCTGGGACCACTGGGTGCCCGGCGCCAACGATGCGCTGAAGCGGCTGTGCCATCAGTGGGCCGACAAGGAAAAGGTCGATATCAGCCTCGATTTCATTACCAACAACGGCGACAAATTGCTGCTGACCATCGCCGGCGAGGCCGACGCGCGATCGGGCCACGACGTCTTGCAGATTCCGGATTGGTACGCCGCCGCTCAGGCCGACAATCTGGAGCCGGTCGACGACATCGTCGGCGATTTGATCGCGAAGTACGGCAAGGTCAGCGAGGCGTCCGAGTATATCGGCAAGCAGCACGGGCACTGGATCGCGGTGCCCAGCTGCATTCTGAGCACGGCGCTGGTTCCCTGCGCCCGCATCGACCTGATGCAGCAATATGCCGGGATTGACGTGACCAAAATGTATCCGGCGGGCCCGGCGCCAACCCCGGACCCGGCCGACAATTGGACCTGGGACGCGTTTCTCGACGCCGCGGAAAAATGCTTCAAGGGCGGCCATCCGTTCGGCATGCCGCTCGGCAATCAGAGCGACTCGGTCAACTGGGTCGGCGCGGTCTTCGCCAGTTACGGTGCCGAGCTTGTCGACAAGGACGGCAATGTCACGGTCAAGTCCGACGCGACGAAACAAGTGCTGGAATGGTTTCAGAAGCTGGTGCCGTTCCTGCCGCCGGATGTGTTCAGCTGGGACAACGCCAGCAACAACAAGGCGCTGATTTCCGGCAACAGTGCCCTGATCATGAACCCGCCTTCGGCCTGGGCGGTGGCCAAGCAGGATGCCCCCGACATCGCCGCGAAATTGTGGACCTTCCACGCCCCGAAAGGCCCCAAGGGCCGCTATGACCCGGGCAATTTCGGCTTCTGGGGGATCTGGAATTTCTCCGCCAACGTCGCCGCGGCCAAGAGCCTTCTCACCTACCTGTCGCAGCGCGATTCGGTCGGACAGCTGGTCGCCGCCGGCAACGGCTACGACCTGCCGCAATTCGAGAAATTGCACGATTTTCCGACCTGGGCCGACGAGGGCCCGCCCAAGGGCACGCTCTACAACTACCCGCCGCGCGGCGACGTGATCTCGCTGCTCGCCGGGTTCCCGGCGCCGGTCGCGGTCGGCACGCTGATGTTCGCGCAGGAGACCACGGTCAAGATGGTCACGCAGTGCACCCAGGAAGGCAAATCCATCGACGATGCAATCGCGTGGGCGGCGGCCGAGTTGCGGGGCTTCACGCGGACCTGAACAAGGGCGCCGCTGCCGACGCCGGAAGGTTCGGAGCGGCGTTTGCAGCCCGCGCTCCGGGGCTCACCAGGCGAGCGCCCAGCCGTCGCGGCGCGGATCGGAGCCGGCATAAAGCGTGCCGTCGCCATCGCGGCGGATGATCTCGACGCTGCACGGGCCGTCGAGGTCGCCGACCGTGTCGACCGGATGGCCGCGTGCCGCCAGGTCGCGCCGCACGGCTTCCGCAAAGCGGCGCTCCATCGTCAACACGTCCGGCCCGTCATGCGGATAATTGGCGTACTGGCCGGAGGCGTTGGAGGTCCAGCGCGGCAGTTCGGCGGCCTGCTGCGGGTCGAGCCCGAAATCGATCATCGCCGTCAAGACCTGCAGGTTGACCTGGACCTGGTTGTCGGCGCCGGGTGTGCCGAACACGGCCCACAGTTTCCCATCCTTCAACACCAGCGGCGGGTTCATCGTGTGACGCACGCGGCGGCCGGGGCGCAACCGGTTGGGATGGCCGGGATCGAGGTGCCAATAGGCCATGCGGTTGTTGAGCAGGATTCCGGTGTCGCCGGCGGTCACTCCCGAACCCCAGCCGCTGTTGAGGCTCTGGATGCCAGAGACGGCGTTGCCGTCGGCGTCGGCGGTGCAGAAATAGGTCGTGTCGCCGGCGGCGTCGGCGATGCCGCGCAGCGGCGCGGCGCGGCGCCGGTCGATGCCGGCGGCGAGTCGGGTGCAATACTCGGCCGACAGCAATTCATCGAACGGCGGCTCGATCGTGCGCGGTTCGGCGCCCCAGCGTTCGCGGTCGGCAAAAGCCAGCTTCTTTGCCTCGACCAGAACGTGCACCAGATCGGCCGAGCCGAGCCCCATCGCGGCGAGGTCGAAATTCTCGGCGATCTTCAATTCCTGCAGCAACACGAAGCCGGTCGAGTTGGGCGGCGCCTCCAGCACGGTGTAGCCGCGATAGTCGATGCGAATCGGCGCCTGCTCCTCGGCCTCGAAGCGGTCGAGATCGGCCTCGGCGACGAGCGCGCCGGAAGCGGCGCAGGCGGCCGCGAAGCGGCGGGCGAGGGGGCCGCGGTAGAAGCACTCCGGTCCCTCGGCGGCGATCTCTTCGAGCGTGCGCGCGAGGTCGGATTGCACGATCCACGACCCGACCGGCGGCGCCGCCCCGTCGTGCAAGAACCGCTCGGCGCTGCGCCGGTCGGCCCGCAACACGGCAGCGAAATCGCCGGCGAAATGGCGGTAATGCGGGCTCGCGCCAAAACCCTCCCGCGCCTGACGGATGGCTTCGGCGAACAGGTCGCGCCACGGCAGGCGCCCGTGCGCGCGGTGCATCATGCCGAGGCCCGCGACCATGCCGGGCACCGAGACCGACAGCGGCCCGGTGCGCGGGATGCCGGCGGCATAGCGCTCCGGCGTCGCCGCCAGAGGGGCCGGGCCGGTGCCGTTGAACACGCTCGCGCGCCCGGATTTCGCGTCGAACACATGATAGAACGCGTCGCCGCCGAGGCCGGACATCATCGGCTCGACCACGGCGAGGCTCGCGGCCACCGCCACCGCCGCATCGACGGCGTTGCCGCCCGTGCGCAATGCCATCAGCCCGGCCTGCGCGGCGAGTGGATGGTTCGCCGCAACGGCGCCGCGCCGGCCGATGATCAAGGGGCGATAGCAGCGCTGCGGGTGCATTCGTTCCTCTCCGTGGCGGTGACTTCGGTGTACCTTGTCGTCAAGCGTGCGGCTAACGCGCAAGGAGAGCAATGCTGCGGGGGTTGACGCAAGCACCATTGATTGCCAGCGCGATCCTGCTGTCTCAGTTGCCGGCGGCCGCAAGCGCCCAGGACCAGCTGATCGTGCAGCGGCTACTCGCCGATCCGGGTGAGCAGCAGCATGTGCTCGCGGCGGCGAAGCGGTCGGCGGTGGTTGCCGATAATCCGTGCCCGTCGGCTCGTTTCTCGCTGACCGGCCCAGTCGTGGTCTTCGTCCGCCCCGAATTCGACAGCGCCGGCGATATTGCGAAAGGCAGCTGGAAGCAGACCGTCGAGGAGCAGGGCTGCGGCGCGAAGCGGGTGTTGAACGTACTGGCGGTCGTGCGCGCACCCAAGACCTTGGCGACGATGCCGATCCTCCCGGGCACCACGCGCGCCGGACCGCAATTGCAGAAGGCGGGCGTTCAATTCGCGGCCGAGGCGGCGACGACTGCCGGGGTGCGGGCGCGCGGTTGCACGGGCGGATATATGGCCGATACGCGATATCTGCGGCAGGACGGCGCGCCGGTAGACGGGGCCAAGGACCCGCCGTGGAGCGAGCTGTGGACCCTGGTCATGTGCGAGCGCAAGGCAGAGGTGCCGATGCGCTTCATCCCGGAGCGCGCTGGCACTCGCATCGTCGCCGAACCGGCGCGGGTCACGCCGATCAAATCGCCGAGATGAGCCGCGCCGCCGCGATGACAACGCTGTCTGCGCGGCGCTATCCTGCGACGAGACGAGGAGCGACACATTGGTAAGGCTCTGCCGGCCGCCGGGATCGTGTGCTGACAAACGGCGCCCGGGCAAGCGATGCGAGGTGGCGACATGATCGTGCGCAAATGGCGGGGGTGCCTGCTGGCCCTGGCCGCCTGCTTCGTGATGGCAAGCTGCGCCGGAACCGCCTACCAGCCGGTGCAGAACGACCAGAACGGCCCGATCCACGGCGAGTCCGGCGGCGCCGGCGGCGGCGGTGCGGGCGGATCGATGTGATGCGGCTGCCGGCGGCGCTGGTCTTGATGCTGCTCGCCAGCCTGCTGGTCGGCGCGTGCACCTACGACAATTCGGATTCCGGCCGCGACCAGCGTAGCGGCTTCTATGGCGGGGTTTCGGGCGGATTAACATCGCCGTGAGCGAGACGGGCGCACCGGCGAAAGCGGTGAGCTGCGGCGTCGTCGTCACCGACGGCAGGCTGATCCTGCTCGGCCATGCGACGCGCTCGCCGCGCTGGGACATCCCGAAGGGCATCGCCGATCCGGGCGAGGGCCTTGCCGCCGCCGCGCGCCGCGAGCTCGAGGAGGAGACCGGGCTTGTCATCGCCGAGGAGGCGCTGGTGCCGCTCGGGGTCTTCGCCTATCGCCGCGACAAGGCGCTTGCCTTGTTCGGCCTGCATGCGGCGGCGTTGCCCGACCCGAAAGCATTGCATTGCGCCTCGTGCTTTACCGCACGCGACGGTGCGATTTTGCCGGAGTTCGACCGCTTCGGCCTGTTTTCGCGCGACGAGGCGATCGCCCGCGTCGGCAAGGGAATGGCGGAAATTCTCGGGCGAATTTCGCTCGATCCGCTACGCGGCGCTTCGGGTTGACCCGCCGCTCATGGTAGAGAAGAAGCAAGCCAATTTTCAGGAGGCCGCCATGCCCAAATTGCGCCATATCGCAATCGCCGCGGAAGACCCGGAAGCGATGGCCGAGTTCTACAAGAAGGCGTTCGATTTCAAGGAGGTCGGGCGGCCGAACGGGTATCTCGCCGACGGCGTGTTCCTTAGCGACGGCACGCTCAACATGGCGATCCTCAAATTCAAGACCGACCAGCTCGGCAAGGGCATGGATTATCGCGGCATCCATCATTTCGGCGTGCTGGTCGAGGATGTCGAAGAATTTTCGAAGAAGCTCGAAAGCCTCGGCGCCACCCATTACATCGACCAGGGCCAAGGCGGTCACCAGGCCGGCTATTTCGAGAAGAAGTTTTTCGGCCCTGAACACATCCTGTTCGACATCGCCGAGCATGGCTGGGCCGGCGCCGAACCGCTGCCCGCCCCGGTCAAGGAAGCCGCGGAATAGGGCGAGAATTCCAAAGGACATCCGCCATGGCCAAATTGCGCCACATCGCCATCGCCGCCCAGGACCCCGACGCGATGGCCGAGTTCTACATCAAGGCGTTCGACTTTAAGATCGCGCGCAAGAGCGACGGGCCGCTCGCTTATGGCTATCACCTGAGCGACGGGACGATCGACCTGGCGATCCTCAGGTTCAAGACCGACCAGATCGGCAAGGGGGCCGACTACACCGGCCTGCACCATTTCGGCATCCTTGTCGAGAACGTCGACGATGCCGCCAAGATCGTCGAGGCGGCCGGTGGCCGGCACTACATGGACCAAGCCGATCGCGAGCGCACCGGCGGGTTCGAGGTCAAGTTCTACGGCCCCGAAGGGATCTTGTTCGACGTCGCCGAACATCCCTGGACGGGCACCGAGCCGCTTCCCGCCCCGGTCAAGGAAGCAGCCGAATAGCCCTGAACCTCGCGTCGCGGGCGCGTGGCAGACTGACGCTCGCCGCGGTCGGCGGCCTTTCGGCTGCGTTTGCCGCGTGCGTTGCCGCGGCCGCCGCTGGGGCGCAGGTGCTGACCGGGCAGGCGGCGTTTGCCGATTGGCGCGCCGATGCGCCGGGCGTTAGATGGCATATCACCCCGGCCGATCTGCCGCGGCCGTTCGCCACCCGTTCGGCCAGCGTGTTTCCCGAGGTCGTCGCCCCGCCCGCCGGCGCTCATCTCGCCGTTCCGCCCGGCTTTGCCATATCGCTGTTCGCGAACGGGCTACGAAATCCGCGGGCGATCCGGGTCGCCCCGAACGGCGATGTCTTCGTCGCCGAAACCGGTGCCGGGCGGGTCGAGGTATTGCGGGCGCCGGCGGGTGCGGCAAAGGCCGAGCGGACCGAGACCTTCGCCGCCGGGCTCGACCGCCCGTTCGGCATCGCGTTCTATCCGCCGGGGCCCGACCCGGGTTTCGTCTATGTCGGCACGACCAACGCCATCCTGCGCTTCCCGTACCGGAACGGCGATCTTCATGCGCGCGGTCCGGCGCAGACCGTGGTGCCGGTGCTGGGGAAGACCGAAGGCGAGCATTTCACCCGCGACGTCGCCTTTTCGCGTGACGGCAAGCGGATGTTCGTCTCGGTCGGTTCGAGCTCCAACGACGCCGAAGACATGCCGCGCCTCAGCGCCGCGGGAGTGCGCGACTGGGCATCGCACCATGCGCTCGGCGCTGCCTGGGGCTACGAGATCGATCGCGCCGACGTGCTGGAGTTCGACCCGCAAGGCGGCGGCAGGCGGGTTTTCGCCACCGGCCTGCGCAATTGCGTCGGGCTCGCGGTCGATCCGGCGACCGGCGACCTCTGGTGCTCGACCAACGAGCGCGACGGGTACGGCGACAACCTGCCGCCCGACTACGTGACACGGGTGCGCGACGGCGCGTTCTACGGCTGGCCCTGGTATTACATCGGCGGCCACCCCGACCCGCGCCACCCCGGCGAGCGGCCTGACCTCGCCGACAAGGTCACCGTGCCCGACGTATTGGTGCAGCCGCATTCGGCGCCGCTCGAAATGTGCTTCTACGATGGCGCGATGTTTCCGGCCGACTATCGCGGCGACGCGTTCGTCGCCTTTCACGGCTCGTGGAACCGGCGGCTGCGCACCGGCTACAAGGTCGTGCGCGTGATCGTCAAAAACGGCGTTCCGACCGGCGAATACGAGGATTTCCTGACCGGCTTCGTGACTGGGAACGGCGCAATCTGGGGACGCCCGGTCGGCGTTGCCGTGGCCCAGGACGGGGCATTGCTCGTCAGCGAGGACGGCAATGGCACGATCTGGCGCGTCAGCTACGGCGGCGCCCGTTGACCGGCCTCACCACGCCATATCGCGGCCGCGGTAGTCGACAAACCCGTGCCGCAACGAGCCGGCGCGGCGCTCCACCACATCGGCGATGCCGCGGCAGCTCGCCTCGACCGAAAGCGGCGCTTCGGCGCCGCCCATGTCGGTGCGCACCCAGCCGGGATGCACCGCCAGCACGGTGATCCGCCGCCCGCCGATGCTTGCCGTGAAGCTGCGCACGAGCGAATTGAGCGCCGCCTTGCTGGCCCGGTAGAGCTCGATATAGCCGTCGCTATTGCCGGCGATATTGCCGAGGTCGGAGCTCATGAAGGCGACGATCCCGATGCCGTCGCGCACGCGGTCCAGCAGGGCGCGGGCGATGCGCACCGGGGCGACCGCGTTGACCAGGAACAGGGTCGCGATTTCATCATCGCTCGCTTGCGCAGCATCCTGGTGCTCGGGCCCCTTGATGCCGGCGTTGATGAACACGAGGTCGAATATCTCGCCGGCGAGGCTCCGGGCCAGCGCTGCGACCGAAGCGGGGTCGGCGATATCGACCCGCTCGACGCGCGCACCCGCCGCCGCGAGCCGCGCCGCGCCGGCCTCGTCGCGCACGGTGCCGACGACATTCCACCCGCGCGAGGCGAGCTCCGCCGCCAGCCCGAGGCCCAGGCCGCGCGACGCCCCAACCACCAGGGCTGTCCTTTGGTTATTCAGCGTCATCCGTCGAGCCTCGGCCGCTTTCGATCAGTAAATCCCCTGTTGGCGTCGCGGAAATCAGAAGCATCGCGATGGTCCCTGCGCGGACGGGCGGCCGAGCGCGCCAAAGGCGTAGCACAAGGGTGGTTGCTGAAACCTCCTGCCGTATATAGATAATTGTGCAGGAGGTCTGCTTTCATGATCCGTTTCGCATTGCGATGTGCCGCCGGGCACGAATTCGAGGGATGGTTTCGCAGCGGCGACGAGTTTTCGGCGCAGCGGACAGCCCGCGAGATCGCCTGCCCGCATTGCGGTGACACCGGGATCGAGAAGGCGCCGATGGCCCCGAATATCGGGCACGCGCATGACCGCAGCGGACCGACGCCGGCGCAATTGCGCGCCGCCTTGCTCGAGATGCGCCGCCAGGTCGAAACTAATTGCGATTACGTCGGCGAGCGCTTTGCCGAAGAGGCGCGACGCATTCACTATGGCGAGGTCGATGCCCACGGGATCTACGGCGAAGCGACCGAACAGGAATCGCACGAATTGACCGAGGAAGGCATCAAGGTCGGCCGCATCCCGTGGATTTCGCGGACTGACGCGTGAGCCTTCCGGGTCAGGGCCGCCGCGCCATGACCATGTAGTTGACGGACAGGTCTTCCGACACCACCCAGTCGCCGTGGGCCGGCGCGTAGGTCAGGCCGGCGAGCCGCGTGGCCTGGAGCCCGTTGCGGCGCAACCCGAGCACGAATTCCGATGGGCGTACGAAGCGGCGCCAGTCATGGGTGCCGCGCGGCAGCCAGCCGAGCACGTATTCGGCGCCGACGATGCCGAGCGCAAAGGCGCGCGGCGTGCGGTTGAGCGTCGCGCCGACAAAGGCGCCGCCCGGCGCTACCAGCGCTCCTATCGCACCGAACAAGGCCTCGCGGTCGGCGACATGCTCGACCAGTTCGAGCGCAAGCGCGACATCGAACCGTGCGCCCTCCGCAGCGAGCGCCTCGGCGGTCGCGACCCGGTAGTCGATGGCAAGCCCGCCCGCCTCGGCATGGGCACGCGCGACATCGATCGCGGCGGCGGCGGCGTCTATCGCGGTGACGCGAAAGCCGAGCCGCGCCATCGGCTCGGCGATCAGCCCGCCGCCGCACCCGATATCGACGAGGCTCAGCCCGGCGAACGGCCGCATCGCCCGCGAATCACGCCCGAAATGGGTGATGAGCCCGCCGCGGATGAAGTCGAGTCGCACCGGGTTGAGCCGGTGCAGCGGCGCGAATTCGCCGGCCGGGTTCCACCAGCCGGCGCTGTGCGCGGCGAAGCGCTCGATCTCGCCGCTGTCTGCGGTGCTGCCGCGGGGCTCCATGCCGTCTCTCTCGGATAAGGTGGCCGTCGGCCGCGCAATGGAGTATGCGAACGCAACCGGGCGCAGGCAACCGGGCCTTTTACGGTAGCAACATGGCGCGCATCGTCCAGAAATTCGGCGGCACCTCGGTGGCCGATATCGAGCGGATCAAGAATGCCGCGCGACGGGTCAAGCGCGAGGCCGACGCCGGCAACGAGGTCGTCGTCGTCGTCTCGGCGATGGCCGGCACCACCAATCAGCTCGTCGATTGGACGCGGCAGATCAGCCGCCTGCACGATGCGCGCGAATACGATGTCGTGGTCGCCTCGGGCGAGCAGGTCACCGCCGGATTGATGGCACTGGCCTTGCAAGATCTCGGAGTCGATGCGCGATCCTGGCTCGGCTGGCAGATACCGTTAAAGACCGACGAAGTTCACGGCAAGGCGCGGATCGAGGCGATCGAGACCGCTGAGATCGAGCGGCGCTGCAAGGACGGCCAGATCGCCGTCGTCGCCGGGTTTCAAGGAATCGGGCCGCGCAACCGGGTCACGACCCTGGGGCGCGGCGGGTCGGACACCTCGGCGGTCGCGCTCGCCGCCGCGCTCAAGGCCGACCGCTGCGACATTTTCACCGATGTCGACGGGGTCTATACGACCGATCCGCGCATCGTTGCGAAAGCGCGGAAGCTCGGTAGAATCACTTACGAAGAAATGCTCGAAATGGCGTCGCAGGGTGCCCGGGTGCTGGAGCCGCGCTCGGTCGCGATGGCCATGAACCACCGGGTGCGCCTCCAGGTTTTGTCGAGTTTTGTCGATGCGCCGGGCACGCTCGTCGTCGACGAGGATGAGATCGTGGAAAAACGGGTCGTCAGCGGGATCGCCTATAGCCGCCAGGAAGCCAAGATCACGGTTGCCCGGGTCGCCGACCGGCCCGGCGTCGCCGCGGCGATTTTCGGCCCGCTCGCCGACAGCGCGATCAATGTCGACATGATCGTGCAGAACGTGTCGGAAGACGGCCAAACCACCGACCTGACCTTTACGGTGGCGCGCGCCGACCTCGACCGCACCCTCGCAGTGCTCGAAGGGCAGCGCGCGGCGATCGGCTTCACCGCGCTGAAGCCCGATTCGAACGTGGTCAAGATCTCGGTCATCGGCGTCGGCATGCGCAGCCACGCCGGCGTTGCCAAGCAGATGTTTCAGACGCTTGCCGACCGGGGCATCAACATTCAGGTGATCTCGACCTCCGAGATCAAGGTCAGCGTACTGATCGCGGCCGAATATACCGAGCTTGCGCTCAGGGCGCTGCATACCGCCTACGGGCTCGACGAAGTCGGATGAACGGCGGTTTCCTGACCGGCCAGCGGACGGAGGCCGCACCCCGCACCGAGCCAGGCAGCCCCCGCGCTGCGCTCGATCGCCTGTGGGCGCGCGGATGCGATTTCCTCGGCACCGAATTGGCGATCATGGGTGGCGCGATGACCTGGGTGTCGGAGCGCAACCTGGTGGCGGCGATTTCAAACGCCGGCGGCTTTGGCGTCATTGCCTCGGGCTCGATGTCGCCCGATCTGCTGCGCGCCGAGATTGCCGCGACCGCAGCGCTGACCCGGCGCCCGTTCGGCGTCAACCTGATCACGATGCACCCGCAGCTGATGGAATTGATCGGGGTGTGCCTGGCGCAGCGCGTCAGCCATGTCGTGCTCGCCGGCGGCATTCCAAGCGCAGCGGCCATCGCGCGCATCCGCGAGGGCGGCGCCCGCGTCGTGTGTTTTGCCCCGGCGCTGGTCATCGCCAAAAAACTGATGCGCGCCGGCGCCGACGCGATCGTCATCGAGGGCAGCGAGGCCGGCGGCCATATCGGGCCGGTGTCGACCGCAGTGCTGGCGCAGGAGGTATTGCCGAACCTGCCCGAGGTGCCGGTATTTGTCGCCGGCGGGATCGGCCGCGGCGAGGCGATCCTCTCCTACCTCGAAATGGGAGCGGCCGGGGTTCAGCTCGGCACGCGGTTCGTGTGCGCCCATGAATCGATCGCGCACCCGCATTTCAAGCGCGCCTTCATCCGCGCGGCGGCGCGCGACGCGATGCCGTCCGTGCAGGTCGATCCGCGGTTTCCGGTGATCCCGGTGCGCGCCCTCGTCAACCCGGCGACGCAGCGTTTCGCGGCCGTGCAGCGCGAGGTCATCGAGCGCTTCAACAAGGGCGAATTGACGCAAAAGGAGGCCCAGCTCGAAATCGAGCATTTCTGGGCCGGAGCCTTGCGCCGTGCGGTGATCGACGGCGATGTCGAGGGGGGCTCGCTGATGGCCGGGCAGAGCGTCGGCCTCGTCGGTCGCGAGCAGAGCACGCGTGAGATTCTCGACGAATTGGTGGCGCAGGCGCTGGCGGCGCTGGGCGCGCGGGGGCGGTGCCCCGGCAAGGCCGCAGCGCCGACCCCGGCAAGGGGCCGGGACGCGGCCGGATGAACGACGCACCGGCAAGCGTCGCTCCGCCAGCCGGCGGCAACGCTGCCGGGAACCTGGAAGGGCATGTGACCGGCGTCCGCCGCCTGATGCGGCGGCTGCGCGACATCATGGCCCGCCCGGGAACCGCCCAGGAGCGGCTCGACCGCATCGTCGCCCTGGTCGCCGCCGAGATGGTGGCCGAGGTCTGCTCCGCCTATGTGATGCGCGCTGGCGAAGTGCTGGAATTGTTTGCCACGGTCGGGTTGCGGCCGGAGGCGGTGCACCGCACCCGCCTGCATGTCGGCGAGGGGCTCGTCGGCGTCATCGCCGCGACCGAGCGGCCGCTCGCGCTCGCCGATGCGCAAAGCCACCCCGATTTCGCCTATCGCCCGGAGACCGGCGAGGAGATCTTCCATTCGCTGATGGGCGTGCCGGTATTACGCGGCGGCCGCGTGCTCGGGGTGCTGGTGGTGCAGAACCGCACCCCGCGCCGCTACACCGAGGAAGAGATCGAGGTCGCCCAGACCATCGCGATGGTCGTGGCGGAGCTGATCGCCAGCGGCGACCTGGTCAACCCGCTGGAAATGGCCCAGGGCCGCGGCGGCGGCCTGTTGCCGGTGCGGCTCGACGGCATCAGCCTCAATCCCGGCCTTGCCGTCGCGCCCGCGGTATTGCACGAGCCGCGCCTGGCGATCCGCCAGGTGGTCGCCGAGGATGTCGCCATCGAGCTGGAACGGCTGCGCCGCGCGATGGCGGCGATGCAGCAGGCGATCGACGCGCTGGTTGCCGCCAGCCACAAACTCGGCGCCGGCGAGCATCGCGAGGTGATCGAGGCCTATCGCATGTTCGCGGCCGACAGGGGCTGGTTCGACCGCATCAGCGACGCGATCAAGACCGGCTTGACCGCAGAGGCCGCGGTCGAACGGGTCAGCGACGAGAACCGCAGCCGTATGGCCCAGCTCGGCGACCCCTATCTGCGCGAGCGCCTGTTCGACCTCGAAGACCTCGCCAACCGGTTGCAGCAATTCCTGTCCGGTGAAGCGCCGGGACCGCCCGTGGCCGATCTGCCGCCTGAATTCATCCTCGTCGCGCATGCGATGGGGCCGGCCGAACTGCTCGATTACGCCCATCGCCGCGTCGTCGGCCTTGTGCTCGAAGAGGGCTCGCCGACTGCCCATGTCGCAATCGTCGCCCGCGCCTTCGACATCCCCGTCGTCGGCCGGGTGCAGAACGCCACCGACCGGATAGAGGCGGGCGACATCGTCGTCGTCGACGGCGACCGCAGTCTCGTTCTGATCCGCCCGAGCGAGGATATCCACCAATCCGTCGCGGCGACGGTGGCGGCGCGGATCGAGCGCCGCGCCTATTACGATACGCTGCGCGACCAGCCGGCGGTGACCCGCGACGGCGTGGCGGTTTCCTTGTTGCTGAACGCCGGCCTGCTGATCGATGTCGCGCAACTGGCGGCGACCGGGGCGGAGGGGGTCGGGCTGTTTCGCACCGAGATCCCGCTGTTGACGCGGGACGCCTTCCCCGATGTCGCCGACCAGACCGAATTCTACCGCCGCGCCTATGAACAGGCTGACGGCAAGCCGATCGTGTTCCGCACCCTCGACATCGGCGGCGACAAGGTATTGCCGTATCTGACGAATGCCGCCGAAGACAATCCGGCGATGGGGTGGCGGGCGATCCGTATCGGGCTCGACCGCCCGGCCATGCTGCGCCAGCAATTGCGTGCGCTGGTGCGCGCTTCCGCCGGGTGCGACCTCAGGGTCAAGTTTCCAATGATCGCCGAGGTCGCCGAGTTGGACCGCGCCCGCGAACTGCTCGACGCCGAGCTGGCGCGGGCCGCCGCCGAAGGGGGGACGCCGCCGCGCTCGCTCAAGGTCGGGGTGATGCTGGAAGTGCCGGCCCTGCTGTGGCAACTGCCGGCCCTGTTCGAGCGGATCGACTTTCTGTCGGTCGGCACCAACGACCTCGTACAGTTCCTCTATGCCTGCGACCGCGGCAACCCCCGCCTCGCCGGCCGCTACGACCTGCTGTCGGCGCCGATGCTGGCGCTGTTCCGGCAGCTGGTCGAGGCCTGCCGCGCCGCGCAGATGCCGCTCAGCATGTGCGGCGAGATGGCCGGCAACCCGATCGAGGCGATGACCCTGATCGCGCTGGGCTTCCGTACCCTGTCGATGGCCACGACCGCGATCGGCCCGGTCAAGACGATGGTGCGCAGCCTCGATGCCGGCGCGCTCGCCCGCTATCTCGACGAGATCGGCGGGCGGCCCGACCACTCATTGCGCGGCCGGCTCGAAGCCTTTGCCCGCGACCACGCGGTCGCGGTGTAGCGCCTTCCGCTATGGCCCCGTGGCCGGCTCGTTGTATTCGGCGTCGGTGACGTGCTTGCCCCAGGCGGTGCCCTGGCCCTGCTCGCCGGCTTCCGACAACGCCAAATGCGAGAACAGGCGATCCGGCGAGGCGCCGTGCCAATGCTGGGTATTGGGCGGGATGTTGACGATGTCGCCCGGATTCAGCACCTGCGGCTTCTCGCCGGAAAAGCAGATGCGGCCGACCCCGGACAGGCAGAACAGCGTCTGCCCGACCGGGTGTGCGTGCCAGGCGGTGCGGGCGCCGGGAGTGAAGGTGACAACGGAGCCGCCGAGCCGCGACGGCGCTTCGGCGGTGATCACCGGGTCCTGAAACACGACGCCGGTGAAGGTCTCGGCGGCGCCCCGCCTCGTGGCGCGCGCCCCGGCGCGAACGACTCCCGCTTTCACTGGCATGATTTCCTCCTCTTTGCATCGCGGCGTTGCCGCCGCCCGGACATGGCCGAAGCATAGGCGGCCCGAGGCGGCGCGCGCAATCTTTCGCCTGGCGATTGCACCGGCGCCGCCGAACGCTTAGGTGACAGCGATGTCCTCGGCATTGGGCACGATCCGCGTCGGTATCGGCGGCTGGGTGTTTCCACCCTGGCGCGGCACGTTCTATCCGCCCGCCCTCAAGCACGCCGACGAACTGGCGCATGCCAGCCGCCATGTCACCGCCATCGAAATCAACGGCACGTTCTACCGGCTGCAAAACCCGGCGAGCTATCGCCGGTGGCACGATGAGACGCCCGAGGATTTCGTGTTCTCGCTCAAAGGGTCGCGCTTCATCACCCACCGCAACGACCTCGCCACTGCGGCGCCGTTCATGGCGCGGTTTTTCGACAGCGGCATGGCCGAACTCGGGCCCAAGCTCGGGCCCATCCTGTGGCAGTTCGCCCCCGGGATCAAATTCGACGAGGCCAATGTCGCGGCGTTCCTCGACGCGCTGCCCAAGAGCCTCGGCAACCTTAGGCTGCGCCATGTCTTGGAGGTGCGCAGCAGCAGCTTCAGGGATCCGGCCTTTGCCAAGCTGATGGAGAGGCATGAGGCGGCGATCGCCTGGGTCGAGGACGACAAGGTGCCGCTGATCGAAACGGTGACGACCGATTTCGTCTATGTCCGGCTGCGCCAGTGCTCGGAGGCCGAGCCGACCGGCTATGCCCCGGACAGGATTGCCGCTTTCGCCGAGCGCTTCCGGGAGCACGCCAAGGCCGGGCGCGACTGCTTCGTCTATTTCATCAACGGCGCCAAGGTGCGCGCACCGCACGCCGCGAGGGCGCTGATCGAGCGGCTGGCGGCGTAGCGCCTAGAACCGCTCGGCCTGGAACGGCGTCGGGTCCACGAACGGCGCGTCGCCGGTCATCATCTCGGCGACCAGCCGCCCTGTAGTCGGGCCGAGCGTGAAGCCTTGATGCGCATGACCGAACGCGCACCACAGGAGCGGCTGGCCCGGTGTGCGACCGATGATCGGCAGCATGTCGGGCGTGCACGGCCGCGTGCCCATCCATGGCGCCGGCTCGACCGGCTCGCCCAATGGGAAAATGCGGCGCGCGATCGGCTCGGCGCGGGCGAGCTGGACCGGGGTCGGTGCGGCCGTGCGGCGGGCGAATTCGGCGCCGGTCGTCAGGCGGATGCCGCGCCGCATCGGCGCCAGCAGAAATCCGTTCGAGGCTACCGGTCGGCTGAGGCTGGCATTGCCCCTGGGCTTGAAATGCAGATGGTAGCCGCGCTTGCCGAAGAGCGGTGGCTTGTAGCCGAAGCGCCCGGTGACCTCGGTGGACCAGATGCCGAGCGCGACGACCGCCTCTGCCGCCTCCACCGTCCCGCCATCCGCGGTGGAGACGCGCCAGCCGCCGCGGTTGCGCTGCAGGGTCGCGGCGTCGCCCAGCGCGAACTGCCCGCCGAGACGCTGGAACAAGCCGAAATAACTCATCGTCAGCGCGTGCGGGTCGTCGACCGCGTAGGGATCGGTCCAGTGCAGCGCGCCGATGAAGCCGCCGCTCAAATGCGGCTCCATCTCGCCCAGCTCAGCGCCGGTCAGCGGGACGGAATTGACCCCCAGCGTTCGTGCCCGCTCGGCCTTCTCCAGCTCGGCGTCCATCGTCGCGGCGTCGGTGAAGGCGCGGAGATAGCCGACCGGGCGCAGCAATTCGGTCGCGCCGGCTTCCTCGGCGAGGGCCTTGTGCTCGGCCGTGCAGGTGGCGATCAGCGTGCTCCAGCGCGCGGCGATCCGGGCATGGCGCCGCGGTGCCGAGTTGCGCCAATAGCCGAACAGCGGCCCCGCGAGACCCGGCAGGCCGGAGAGGTGGTAATAGGCGTCGACCGAGCGGTTCTTCGCGATGCGCCAGATTTCCGCGAACTCGCGCGGGAACGGGTGCGGAAAAACCGCCTCGCGCTGCACCAGCCCGCCATTGCCGTACGAGGTCTCCTCGCCCGGCTGGCGGCGGTCGATCAGTGCCACCGCCTTGCCCCGCTTCTGCAAATGCACGGCCACCGAGACGCCGACCATCCCGGCGCCCAACACCACGACATCCGCTTGCATCCGATCAGCCTGCCCCGCCGCGACAAACCAAATCCAAGCGGCGCCGGCCCGGATCTTCCTCGATTGCTGCGGACATCGTCACTCCGCCGCCATCCGCTTCTTCGGCCTCGGCCAGCGCGCGGCGACCAGCGGCAAGACCTCGTCGATCAGGCGGCGGGTCTGCGCCATGATCTCGTCGTCGCCCTTGGCGGCCGGGCGCAGTATGAATTTCGACACCCCCGCCGCGACATAGGCGCCGATCTTGTCGGCGATCTCAACCGCGCCGCCGATCGCGAAGTAATCGAGCGGGTCGCGCCCGGTGCGTTTGCGATAGGCGTCGAACAACGGCTGCAATCCCGGCTCGTCGCCGCGGCCAAAGCGGAACGGGATGCCGGCGCCGTAATGGTCGTCGTCGATCGTGCGGCCCTCCGCGGCGGCGGCGTTGCGGATCGCGGCGACGACTTCCCTGGCCTGCGCCGGCGTTTCCGGCCCGGCCTGCCAGCCGGTGCCGAACCGCGCGGTGCGCCGGATTGCCGCCTCTGACGACCCGCCGATCCACATCGGCAGATCGGGCTGCACCGGCTTCGGCAGGCACTGCGCGCCAGACAAATGATAGTGGACGCCCTCGAAATCGACCGAATCCTCGCTCCACAGCCGGCGGATCACGTCGAGCCCCTCGTCGGTCTTGCGACCGCGGGTTTTGGTGTCGAGATTGAGCGTTTTCCACTCGGGCCCGAGCGGGCTGCCGATGCCGAAGGCCGGCAGCAATCGCCCGTTCGACAAATAGTCGATCGTCGCGCATTGCCGCGCCACCAACACCGCGTCGCGCATCGCCAACGACAATACGTTGACGCCGAACTTGATGCGCCGCGTGCGGCCGGCCAGCGCCGCCATCACGCTCATGCATTCGAGAAACGGGGAGGGGCTGACCAGCCGGTCGGTCTGCCAGATCGAATCGACCCCGCCCGCCTCGCACAGATCGACCCAGCGCCAATAGGCATCCGCCCCGGAAAACGGAAACTCCATCAGCCCGACCCCGACAGCGACCTTGCGAACCATTTCTGCCTCCTTGCAGATGCGAGGAATATGGCCCGATCCCGCGCACTTGTCATTGCGAGGCGCGGAGCGACGAAGCAATCTCGATGGGCCGAGACTCTTCGGCACGAGATGGCTTCCCCCGGCTTTCGCCGGGGCCGCACTGACCGGAGACGGGGAATGCGCATTCTGACGACCGTGCCGCAGGAAAATCTCCGCCTCGTTCCCGAGGCCGCCCGCGCTGCCGAAGCCGGCGGCTATGACGGCATCGTGACGATGGAGAACAAGCACGAGCCGTTCCTCGCGCTTGCCGTCGCCGGGGCGGCGACCGAGCGGCTTGAACTGCACACCGGCGTCGCGATCGCTTTTGCCCGCACCCCGATGGCGGTCGCCGAGGTGGGCTGGGACCTCGCCGGGTCGACCGGCGGGCGCTTTGTCGTCGGGTTGGGGTCCCAGGTGCGCGCCCATAACGAGCGCCGATTTTCGGCGCCGTGGTCGCCGCCGGCGCCGCGCATGCGCGAATATGTGCAGGTTTTGCGCGCGATCTGGCGCCACTGGAAGACCGGCGAAAAGCCGAGCTACGAGGGGCAGCACTACCGCTTCACGCTGATGACGCCGAACTTCCATCCCGAGCCGATCGCCGCGCCGCCGCCGGCGGTGATGATCGCCGCGGTCGGCCCGGCGATGCTCAAGGTCGCCGCCGAGGAATGCGACGGGGTCAAGCTGCACGGGTTCTGCACCCGCAAATACCTGACCGACACGATCATGCCGCGGATCGAGGCGGGGCTGGCCAAGGCCGGCCGCACCCGCGCCCAGTACGAAATCTCGGGCGGCGGGTTTCTCGCCACCGGCGCGACCGACGCGGAGGTCGCCGAGCGCTTTGAATGGGTGCGCCAGCGCGTCGCCTTCTACGGCTCGACCCCGGCCTATTACCCGGTGTTCGCCGCCCATGGTCTCGATGACCTCGGCCTCAAACTGAACGCGCTGGTGCGCCAGGGCAAATGGAGCGAACTTGCCGGCGAGGTGCCCGACGACGTCGCCCACCTGTTCGCCGCGGTCGGCCGGCACGACCAGATCGCCGCGGCGATCGCGGCGCGCTTCGGCGGGCTCGTCGACGCCCTGACCCTCGGCCGCGAGGGCACCGGCGCGGTGCCGCCCGACCTGGTCCAGGACATCAAGCGCATCCCGCATCAATACCGCGGCCTGCCGCAGTAATCTGCCGCGCGCCGGTCGGCGCGTTGCGCGGTGGTGAGGGCGCACCGTTAAACGAAATTTAAAGATGGATGGCCCGTCTCGCCCGCCCTATACTCACGGTAAATAAACAGCAAAACCTTGAAGAAAAACGGCCGGAATCGGCGGATCACCGCATCTCGGGGAGGATCCAGCCATGACGACTGCCGACATCCCGTTAAGTTCATTGCCGGAGGCGGAGCATCGCGCGCAATTGCGCCGGGCGATGCTGGCCAGCACGGTCGGCACCACGATCGAATGGTACGATTTCCTGCTTTACGGCCAGGTCACTGCGCTGGTTTTCGGGCCGCTCTACTTCCCGAAATCGGTGCCGTTGATCGGCGTGCTCGAAGCCTTCGGTGTGTTCTTTATCGGATTTGTCGGGCGCCCGATCGGGGCGGCGATCTTCGGCCATTGGGGCGACCGCATCGGCCGCAAGGCGACGCTGATCGCGACCCTGCTGGTGACCGGGCTGGCGACCTTTGCCGTCGGGCTGGTGCCGACCTATGCCAGCATCGGCATCTGGGGCGCGGTACTGCTGACCGTGATCCGCCTGGTCCAGGGGATCGGCGTCGGCGGCGAGTGGGGCGGCTCGGTCTTGCTGGCGATGGAATGGGCGCAGACCAACAAGCACCGCGGCTTTATCGCCTCGTGGCCGCAATTCGGCGCTCCCGCCGGGTTCTTCCTGGCCAACCTGGCGGTCCTGGTGTTCAGCGCGATCTCCGGCAGCCAGTTCACCACCTGGGGCTGGCGCATCCCGTTCTTCCTCAGCCTCATCATGGTCGGGATCGGCTTGTGGATCCGGCTCGGCATCCTCGAAACGCCGGTATTCCAGCGGGTGATCGAGGAAGAGCGGATCGAGCGCGTGCCGGTGCTCGAAGTGCTGAAGCGACAGCCCAAACAGGTCGCATTGACGGCGATCCTGCGGCTGCCGGAGCAGGCGCCCGGCTATATCTTTGGCGCCTTCGTGTTCACCTATGGCACGACGATCCTGCACATGCCGCGCGAGTTCCTGCTGACGGCGGTGCTGGTCTCGGCGGTTCTCGGCTTCGCCTGGGTCACGATCGCCGGGCACCTGTCCGACCGCATCGGCCGCAAGAACATGTTCATCATCGGCTGCGTCTTTGTCGGGGTGTTCGGGTTCATCTATTACGCGCTGCTCGACACGCGTATGCCGATATGGATTTTCGTCGCCATCGCCTTGTCGGCATTGCCGGTCATGACGATGTACGGGCCCGAGGCGGCATTGATCGCCGAATCGTTCTCGCCGCGGCTGCGCTATAGCGGCACCTCGCTCGGCTACCAGCTTGCCTCGATCATCGCCGGCGGGCCGTCGCCGTTCATCGCGACCGCGTTGGTCGCGGCTTACCATTCGAGCTTCCCGATCTGTGTCTACATCCTTGCCTGCGCAATCATCGGCATCATCGCGACGGCATTGCTGACCGACTACACCAACAAGGACATCTCAGCCGAGTACGAGAGGGTCTGACCCTTCGCCGATCCGGATCGAAGTTTGGGAGCGGTCCGCGGCTGCAGGCGCTATGCTGCCGTCATGCCCGTGGTGTGACAATGGCGGGGAGCGCCGAACGCGATGACCTATCCGACCCACCCGATCCCGACCACCGTCGTCGGCAGCTATCCGCAGCCCGAGTGGCTGATCGACCGCGGGGCGCTGGAGCACCACGGCGTGCCGCGCGTCCACGCCCACGACATCTGGCGTGTTGCGGAGCCGTGGCGCGCGGCGGCGCAGGACGACGCCACGATCCTCGCAATCGCCGAGATCGAGCGCGCGGGCATCGATATCGTCAGCGACGGCGAAATCCGCCGCGAAAGCTATTCGAATTATTTCGGATTGTCGCTTGACGGGCTCGATACCGAAAACATCGGTTCGGTGATCGGTGCCAACCGCCGGGCGACGCCGGTTCCGCGCGTGGTCGGGCCGATCCGGCGCAAGGGGCCGGTCGAGGTGCGCGATGCCGAATTCCTGCTGCGCCACGCCACACGCGCGACCAAGATCACGCTGCCGGGGCCGTTCACCTTGGCGCAGCAATGCGAAAACCGGTTCTACAAGGACGAGGAAGAGCTGGCGATGGACTTTGCCGTCGCGGTCAACGAGGAGCTGACTGCGCTGAAGTCGACCGGGGTCGATGTCGTGCAGCTCGACGAGCCCTGGGTGCGCGCCGCACCGGACAAGGCGGCGCGCTATGCGGTCAAGGCGATCGACCGCGCGCTTGCCGGCGTTCCCGGCCCCACGGTGGTGCATATCTGCCTCGGCTACGGCCACCTCGTCCATAACAAGCCGTCCGGCTATGCCTTCCTGCCGCAACTCGCCGATTCCGCTGCCGCGCAGATTTCGCTCGAGGCCGCGCAGCCGCGGCTCGATCTCGGCGTGCTGAAGGATTTGTCGAGCAAGACGATCCTGCTGGGGGTGCTGGACCTCGGCACCGAGGCGGTCGAGACCGCGGACGACGTAGCGGCTCGGCTCAGGGCCGGGCTCGGCCACATCGCGCCAGAGCGCCTCGTCGCGGCGCCCGATTGCGGCATGAAATACCTGCCGCGCGACGTGGCGTTCGGGAAACTGCGTGCGCTGGCTGAAGGCGCCGCAATCGTGCGGCGGGAAGTAACGGGCTAAGCCGCCG
>JASHNY010000163.1 GCA_030041385.1 Alphaproteobacteria bacterium | reverse complement strand
GCCTCGGCCCGCGCCATCAATTCGGCGTGCGGCACGACCTCGTTGACGAGGCCGATGCGCAAGGCCTCGTCGGCGTCGACCGGATCGTCGGTCAGCAGCATCTTCATCGCGTCGATGTAGCGCAATTGCTTCAACAGCAAGGTCGCGCCCGGTCCGTGGCCGAGCCAGCCCTGGGTCGTCAATGCGAATTTGAAGCGCGCGTGCTCGCGGCTGGCGATGCGGATATCGGTCGAGGACAGGAGGATGTAGAGCCCGGCCCCGGCGGCCCAGCCGTTGACCGCGGCGATGACCGGCTTCCACACCCGCGGGTAATGGTCGCCCATGCGCCCGTCGACCCCGGTCTTCTGGCCGTGCACGGTGCCCGCGAGCGGCCAGAAGATGCGCTGCGTGCGCAGGTACTCGCGCTCCTCCTCGGTGACGCCGGGGCGCGGCGCCAGGTTGTGGCCGCCGCAGAAATGCCGCTCGCCCGCGCCGGTCAGGATCGCGCAGCGGACCCGCCGGTCCTCCCACAAATCGATCCACGCCGCCGAGATCTCATCCGAGGTCTTCTTGTCGAGGATGTTCGCCTTGTCGGGATTGTTGAGCGTGATGTAGGCGACGCCGTCGCGCTTTTGGTAGTCGATGGCCAAGGCGAAATCCCCGCCGCTGCGTCAGGCCGCTTTCGGCAACAGTGCGTCGCGGTAGCCGCGGCGCTGCATCGTATGGAGCTTCAGCGCGATCGGCGCGCCTAGCCACAAGGCATAGACCGAGTGGTCGTCGACCATGTCGTCGGTCAGCGGATGGATCAAGATATCGAGCCCTTCGCGGTTGACCATCAGCCACGGCACGACATCCTGGAACTGCGCCTTGGTGAAGATGATCTGGAACTGCGGCACCGGATGCGGCCCGACCTCGGCTCCGCTGAATGCCCCCAGCTCGACCGGGAACGAAGCGGCCAGCCCGGCGCGCAGCCGCTCGGCCGCCGGCAGCGTTTCGGCGTCGTAATACACATGCGCGTGATAGCCGTAGATCTGCGGAGAAGCCTTGGACGCATCGCTCATGGGTCGTGCTCCCTTTTGCCGCACCCCATCCGCGCGGGCGCGATCGATCGGCAAGCATCTACCGCCCGTCCCGCCCCGGCAACGGTTTTGACGCATTTCCGCGAGGATTGCCGGCGATTGCCCGCCCGCTGCGGGTGCCGGCGGCGCGGAAAACTCGCGCCCTATCGCGGGCATTGCCGAAACAGCATGGCTGACCTGCGATTGACTTGCAATTGCATATGAGCCTATAAGGCGCGCTGCCGGTTTCGGCGGCAAAGATCTCGTGTTGTCAACGGTGTCGAAAGAAGCAGCCCATGATCAGCAAATTGCTTGACCGGCCCCAGCGGGTCGCCCTCCCCATCCTCTTGCTGCTGGTCGGCGGGCTGTGCGGCCTTCCCGCCCGGGCGGATGCGCAGACCAACATCCCGGTCACGATCCACAACCACCGCTTCACCCCGTCCGAGATCCACGTTCCGGCCAACAAGCCGGTGACCCTGACGATCACCAACAAGGATGCGACGGCAGAGGAATTCGATTCCTCGGCGCTGAAGGTCGAGAAGGTCATCGCCGGCCGCACGCACGGCACCGTGCACCTGCGCCCGCTCAACCCCGGCCGCTACCCGTTCATGGGCGAATATCATTCGGCCACGGCCAAGGGCGTCGTGATCTCGGAGTAGAGGGCGCGGTCCGATGCTCGCAACGCTGCTGATCGTCTTTCGCGAAGTCATCGAGGCGGGACTGATCGTCGGCATCGTGCTGGCCGCGTCGAAAGGGGTGCCGGGCCGCGGCCGGTGGGTCGGCTACGGGGTCGCCGGCGGGGTCGCCGGAGCCTGCCTCGTGGCCGGCTTTGCCGGTCAGCTTGCAGCGCTGTTCCAGGGCTCCGGGCAGGAGTTTTTCAACGCCTCGATCCTGATCCTCGCGGTCGTCATGCTGACCTGGCACAACGTGTGGATGGCCAGCCACGGCCGCGCGATGGCGCAGCAGATGCGGGCAATGGGGGCCGAAATCGCAGCCGGGCAGCGTCCGTTGATCGCCTTGTCGGTGGTGGTCGGCGTCGCCGTATTGCGGGAAGGATCGGAAGTCGTGCTGTTCCTTTACGGCATCGCCACGGCCGGCGGGCTCTCCGGCGCGGCGATGCTGACCGGCGGCGCTCTCGGCCTCGCCGGCGGTGTCGGGGTGACCGCGGCGATGTATTTCGGCCTGCTGACGATCCCGGCGAGTCGGCTGTTTGCCGCGACCTCGGGTCTGATCACGCTGCTCGCCGCGGGGCTCGCGGCGCAGGCGATCGACTTCGTCCAGCAGGCCGGAGACGCCGAGGTGCTGACCGCACCGGTGTGGAATACGTCCTGGCTCTTGTCTGACAGCAGCCTGGTCGGGCGCCTGCTGCACACGCTGATCGGCTATACCGACCGGCCCTCCGGCGCCCAGCTTGTCGTCTACGCGGCGACGATCGTCGTTATCGTGGCGCTGATGCGGCTGTTCGGCGGGCGCCGGCCGGTCGCTGCCGCCCCCGCCGCCGCAGACTAAGCTTGCACCCCGCCCAGACTAGAATGCGAATGATTCGCTCAACGAATGCGAATGATTATTGTTATTATCCGATGGAAGGGGACATGAGCACATTAAAACGGGTGGCGCGGGCAAGAGCGAAGCGGGCGGCGTGGTCGGTTGCGGGCCTCTCCGCATTGCTCCTGTGCGGCAGCGGCCACCCCGCCTTCGCACAGTCACAGCAGCCATCGGCTCCGGCCGGGCAGCAGGTTCAGCCCGGCCCGGCGGCCGCTCCGGCAAGCGACAATTCGGGCTTTTTGAGCGGGCTCGGCGTCAACGGCCAGCTGCTCGGCAACATGTGGGGATTGCGCCCGTTTCTCGGCGAGTACGGGATGACCTTCACGTTGCAGGAAACGAGCGAGGTGCTGGGCAATGTCACCGGCGGCTTTCACACCGGCTTCACTTATGACGGGTTGACCACGGCGACATTGCAGCTCGACACCCAGCGCGCTTTCGGCTGGCATGGCGGCACGTTCGACGTCAGCGCGCTGCAAATCCACGGCCGCAATTTGAGCGTCGAAAATCTGGGGACGCTGCAGACCGCCAGCGGCATCGAGGCCGATCGCGCCACCCGGCTGTGGGAATTGTGGTACGACCAGAAATTTCTCGACGGGGACTGGGTTGATCTGAAGATCGGCCAGCAAAGCCTCGACCAGGAATTCATCACCAGCCAGAACGCGGCGCTGTACGTCAACACCGCCTTCGGGTGGCCGGCGGTACCGTCGCTGGATCTGCCCGGCGGCGGCCCGGCCTATCCGCTGTCGGCACTCGGGGTGCGGTTGCGGGCGCATCCGAGCGGGCCGCTGACCGTCTTGGCCGGCGTGTTCAACGGCAACCCGGCTCCTACCACGGTCGGCGACCCGCAGCAGACAAACCCGTCGGGGACCAGCTTTCCGCTCAACGGCGGCACGCTGGCGATCGCGGAGTTGCAGTTTTCCTTTCCGTCGACGGGCGGCATGACCTATCCGGGGCAGTCCGCGGTCCTGCCGGGCACCTATAAGATCGGCTTCTGGTACGACAGCGAAAGCTTTGCCGACCAGCGCTTCGACAATACCGGGCTGTCGCTCGCCAACCCCGCCAGCACCGGCATTCCCCAGCAGCACAGCGGCGATTACAGCCTCTATGCCGTCGCCGACCAGACGGTGTGGCAGGACTCCGACGATCCCGGCCACACCCTGAGCCTCTTCACCCGCATCATGGGGACCCCTGAAACCAACCGCAATTTGCTCGATTTCGGCCTCAACGCCGGCGTCAACCTGAAAGCGCCGCTGCCCGGGCGCGACAGCGATACGTTGGGTCTCGCCATGGGCTATGTTCGGGTCAGCCCGCGCGTCGCCGGGCTCGACCGCGACAGCCAATTCTACACCGGCGCCTTTACCCCGGTGCGGGGCGGCGAGACCTATATCGAGGCGACCTACCAGTACGCAGCCACATCGTGGCTGCAGCTTCAACCTGACCTGCAATACGTGTTCAACCCCGGCGGCGGGATCGCCAATGCGAACGGCACCGCACGGGTCGCCAATGAACTGGTGCTCGGCGTGCGCACCAACATCACCTTTTGACGGAGAGCGAGGATGCAGACACGCAATCGCGGTGTCCCCGGCTTGACGGGATGGATGAGCAATCCTAATGTGAATGCGACCTATTCGCATAGAGAGAACGGGGCAGCAGTGACGGTCCAGGACATCCAGGCAGTATCTCGGTTCACCATCGGCATCGCCGGTGGGTTGCTGGTCGCCGCGCTGGTGTCTGCCCCGCCGGTGCTGGCGGCAGCACCACAGGGCCTGCTCGAGACGATCCACCGGCACGTCACGGTGACCTCGACGGTGACCGATAACGGCGACCTCAACCCCTATGCGGTGGTCGTGGCTCCGGTTTCGGCCGGCAAGATCCGGCAGGGCGACGTGCTGGTCGACAACTTCAACAACGCCTCCAACCTTCAGGGCACCGGCACCACGATCGTCAGTTACAACCCGACCACCAAGAAGACGACGCTGTTCGCGAAACTGTCGCAGCACCTGGCGCAATGCCCGGGCGGCGTCGGCTTGACCACGGCGATGACGATGCTGAAGAGCGGCTGGGTCATCGTCGGCAGCACTCCGAGCACCGACGGCACCACCGCCACGCTGGGGCGGGGCTGCCTGCTGGTGTTCAACCCCAACGGCGAATTGGTCGCAACCTGGACCGGCCCCAACATCGATGGGCCGTGGGACATGGCGACGATCGACAACGGCAACACCGCGACATTGTTCATCACCATGGCCGGGTTCGATGTTCCCGCTCCCACGGTGACGGATGCGAAGACCGGCGATCCCGTCATCGTCAACAAGGCGACCGTATTGCGCATCTCATTATCGATCCCGCCGGGCCAGCCGCCGGTCATCGCCAACCAGACCGTGATCGCCAGCGGCTTCGGCGCGCGCGCCGACAAGGACGCCTTTCTGATCGGCCCGACCGGTCTTGCCCTGGCGAGCGACGGCACGCTCTATGTCGCGGACGCGATCGGCAACCGCATCGTCGCCATCGCCGACGCACCCACGCGCACCGACAGCGCCGGAACCGGCCGCGTCGTCACCCAGGACGGGCTGTTGCAGCGGCCGCTGGCCCTGGCGATGACCCAGGAGGGCCACCTGCTGTCCTGCAACGCCAAGAACGGGCAGCTCGTCGAGGTCAACCCGGCGACCGGAAAGCAGATTTATGCGCAATGGATCGACGCCAACCAGGCGCAATCGCCGCCGGGTAACGGCGACCTGTTCGGTATCGCGATGGCGCCCGACGGCAACGGCTTCTATTACGTCGAAGACGACGTGAACACGCTGGTGGAAGCAGTCAGATGACGGCAAACGGGCGTGGCGGCGCGACCCGCCGCGGCTTCCTGACCGGAACGGCCGGGCTTGTCGCCGTCGCCGGAGCGGCGCTCGCGCCCGGCGCCGATCCGGCCGCACTGGCAAAGACCGAAGACATGGCAGAGGCGGGCGGCGCCGGCGGGCTGGAGCCGTTCTGGGGGCCGCACCAGGGCGGCATTGCCACGCCGTCGCAAAGCAGCACCTATTTCGCCGCTTTCGACCTGACCACCACGAAGCGCGACGACGTGGTCGGCGTGTTGCGCGGCTGGACCGAGGCGGCCGGCCGCATGGCCCGCGGCCTGCCGATCAAGCCGTTCGACGAGACTGAGCTGACCTATTCCTACGACACCAGCACGACCACCACGACCGCCAGCGCCACGGCGCCGACGCACACCACCGTGGCGATGCCCGACACCGGGGAAGCCACCGGGCTGCCGCCCTCGCGTCTGACCGTGACCTTCGGTTTCGGTCCCGGGCTGTTCGTCAAGGACGGCAAGGACCGCTACGGCATCGCGCAGAGGCGGCCGGAGGCGCTCGTCGACCTGCCGCGCTTTGCCGGCGACCAGCTGGTGCCGTCGCATACCGGCGGCGATTTGTCGGTGCAGGCTTGCGCCGACGACCCGCAGGTCGCGTTTCACTGTGTGCGGCAATTGGCGCGGATGGCCTATGGCGTGGCGCAGGTGCGCTGGGCGCAGACCGGCTTCATGCCCAATTTCGGGCCGGGACAGCGGGCGCGCAACCTGATGGGGTTCCGCGATGGCACGGTCAACCCGTCCATCACCGACCCCCAGGCGATGGACAAGGTCGTCTGGGTCGGCGCCGAGGGGCCGGATTGGATGCGCGGCGGCAGCTACCTCATCGCCCGGCGCATCCGCATCGCCATCGAACACTGGGACCGGATGAATGTCGCGTTTCAGGAACAGACGTTCGGCCGGCACAAGGCGTCCGGCGCCCCGCTCGGCATGAAGAACGAGACCGACCCGGTCGATCTGAAGGCGACCGACAAGAACGGAAACCTGCTGATCCCGCAGAACTCGCACGTCCGCCTCGCCGCCGCGGCGAACAATGGCGGCGCGCAAATCCTGCGCCGGCCCTATTCGTACAATGACGGCGTCGATTTCACCGCCGAGCGCTGGCCGCCGTGGCGGCAGGGGATGGAATACGATGCCGGCCTGTTCTTTCTGTGCTACCAGCGCGACCCGCGAAACGGGTTCATCAAGATTTTCGAGAGAATGGCGAAGTTCGACATGATGAACCAGTTCGTCACTCATGTCGGCAGCGGAGTGTTCGCCTGCCCCGGCGGCATGGCGGAGGGCGAGTTCGTCGGCCAGCGCCTGTTCGACAACACGTAGTCCCAGCGATGGGGCGCGGCGCGGCGACGGAGGCAGCGCGGCGATGGACGACTTCGACGAGCTGCTGGTGCGGATCAGGGCGTGCACGAAATGCGCGCCATACCTGCCGCTGGGGCCGAATCCGATCGTTCGCGGCCGGCCCTCGGCACGCCTGCTGATCGTCAGCCAGGCTCCGGGAACCCGGGTGCACGAGACCGGGCTCTCGTTCAACGACCGCAGCGGCGACCGCCTGCGGCTGTGGCTAGGGATCGACCGCAGCACCTTTTACGACGAGACGCAGGTGGCCGTCGTCGGGATGGCGTTCTGCTATCCCGGCCGCGACGCGAATGGCGGCGACCTGCCGCCCCGGCCCGAATGCGCGCCCTTGTGGCACCCCGTGCTGCGGCCGCATTTCGCCCCGGCGGCGCTGACCCTGTTGGTCGGAAATTACGCGATCCGCTACTACCTCGCCGCCGCGTCGCGCGGCCGGTCGATGGGCGCGGCTATCGCCCGCTGGCGGGCGTTTCTGCCGGAGTTTTTCGTATTGCCGCACCCGAGCTGGCGCACCACCGCGTGGGAGCGCGCCAACCCGTGGTTCGGCGACGAGTTGTTGCCCGAATTGCGCCGCCGCGTCGCCGCCGCGCTGGTCGGGGATAGAGGCTCAGGCGTTCCCGGCCGCTTTCCGGCTTGACCCGGCGCCCCGGGCCGGCCACTTCGTCATCATTGCAGGCGAGGGAGGACGGCATGGTCGAACGGCTCGTCGGGGCGGCACGCCACGCGGCATTGCAGGGACTGCACGGCTGGAGCGAGGTCGAGGATCGCGACGCGATCCGCAAAACCTACCATTTCAGCGATTTTTCCGAGGCCTGGGGGTTCCTGTCGCGGATCGCGTTGCTCGCCGAGAAACACGATCACCACCCGGAGATTTTCAATGTCTACAACCGGGTGGAGATCATCCTGTCGACCCACGATGTCGAAGGCCTCAGCGAGCGCGACGTCCGCCTCGCCGAGGCGATCGACGAGTTGGCGCCGTTGCGCGACCGCCGCGCGCCGGGGCCTTGACGGCGAGGAGGAGTCGGCCCCTCGCCTATTTCGGCTGGTCGACGTAGCGCAGATACGGCTTCACGACGCGGAACCCGGCCGGGTATTTCGCCTTCACCTCGTCGTCGGACAGCGCCGCCGCGGGGATGACCGGCTCACCCTGCTTCCAGTTGACCGGCGTCGACAGCGGATGCTTGGCGGTGAGCTGGACCGAATCGAGGATGCGCAATACCTCGTCGAAATTCCGTCCGGTGCTCATCGGATAGGTCAGCATCGCCTTGATCTTCTTGTCCGGGCCGATCACGAACACCGAGCGCACGGTGGCGTTGAGGGCGGGGGTGCGGCCCTGCGACGTGCTGCCGGCATCGGCGGGCAGCATGTCGTAAAGCTTGGCGACCGTCAGCTCGCTGTCGCCGATCAGCGGATAGGTCACCTTGTGGCCCTGGGTCTCCTCAATGTCCTTCTGCCAGCGGGTATGATCGCCGACCGGGTCGACGCTGAGCCCGATGATCTTGCAGCTGCGCTTGTCGAATTCGGGCTTCAGCCCGGCCATGTAGCCGAGCTCGGTGGTGCAGACCGGGGTGAAGTCTTTCGGGTGCGAGAAAAGGATCGCCCAGCCGTTTCCGATCCAGTCGTGGAAATTGATCGTGCCCTGTGTGGTTTCGATCGTGAAATTGGGCGCTTCATCGTTGATTCGCAGCGACATGCTCCTCTCCCTTCAATGGCGGGCCGGTTGCCGAGAGCCCGCCGCGACTCGAATACAAAATGACTCCGGCCGCTGGTCGGCACAAGCCGGAACACGGCGCAGCATATTTTGCGGTTTGGCGCCGTCAATAGGAAACAATTAGCGAAGTATAAGTGTGCAATCTATTCCGCGGCCTCGCGCTGCGCCGGCTCCGGGCGCCAGCGCAGCACCGGCTTGCGCGCCGCCGTCGTCTCGTCGAGGCGGCGGCGCGGAGCGAGCCGCGGCGCGGCGTGAAACGATGTCGCATCGCCGCCGCGGGCGCGTGCCGCCAGCGCCAGCACCGTATCGGCAAACTGGTCGAGCGAGGCCTTGCTCTCGCTTTCGGTCGGCTCGATCAGCAATGCGCCGTGCACGATCAGCGGGAAATACATCGTCATCGGGTGAAAGCCCTCGTCGATCAGCGCCTTGGCGAAATCGAGCGTGGTTGCCCCCGTGTCCTTCAGGAAGCGATCGTCGAACAGTACCTCGTGCATGCACGGGCCCGGATAGGAAAGGCTCAGCGCCCCCTCCAGCCGCACCCGCAGATAGTTGGCGTTGAGCACCGCGTCCTCGGCGGCCTGTTTGAGCCCGTCGGCGCCGTGGCTCATCATGTAGGCGAGCGCCCGCACGAACATGCCGATCTGGCCGTGGAACCCTTTGAGCCGGCCGATCGACTGCGCCGCCTCGCCATCGCGGTGCTCGACAAGCCGCAATCCGCCGTGGTCGTGAACCAGCCAGGGCAGCGGCGCAAACGGCGCCAGTTCGGCCGCCAGGGCGACCGGGCCGCTGCCCGGGCCGCCGCCGCCGTGAGGGGTCGAAAACGTCTTGTGCAGATTGAGATGCAGCGCATCGATGCCGAGATCGCCCGGCCGCACCCGGCCGACGATCGCGTTGAAATTGGCGCCGTCGCAATAGAAGAACGCACCGGCGCTGTGCACCGCCGCGGCGATGTCGAGGATCTCGTCCTCGAACAGCCCGCAGGTGTTCGGGTTGGTCAGCATCAGCGCGGCAACATCGCCGCCGAGCTCGGCCTTGAGCGCGGCGAGATCGACCCGGCCGCGTGCATTGTTGGGGATGTTGTCGATCGCATAGCCGCAGGTCGCCGCGGTCGCCGGGTTGGTGCCGTGCGCCGATTCCGGCACCAGGATGCGGCGGCGCGGGTCGCCGCGCGCGGTCAGCGCGGCGCGGATCGTCATCATGCCGCACAATTCGCCGTGCGCCCCGGCTGCCGGCGACAGCGCCATCGCCGGCATGCCGGTCAACGTCTTCAGCCAGTGCGCCAAGGTGTCGACCAGTTCGAGCGCGCCCGCGACCGTCGCCGGCGGCTGCAGCGGGTGCAGATCGGCAAAGCCGGGCAGCCGCGCCAGTTTCTCGTTGAGCCGGGGATTGTGCTTCATCGTGCACGAGCCGAGCGGATAGATGCCACTGTCGATCGCGTAGTTCTTCTGCGACAGGCGGGTGAAATGACGCACGATCTGCGGCTCGCTGAGCCCGGGGAGGCCGATCGGGCCTTTGCGTTCGGTCCCGCCGAGCCGCGGGGCGAGACCTGCCGGTTCGGGCAGATCGACGCCGCAATGGCCGGGCGAATCCTGCTCGAACAGCAATTTCTCCTCGATCTGCAGGCCGCGATTGCCGCTGACGGTCTCGGCGGCGCCCGCCGCCGCGCCAGGATGCGCGCCGAGGGCCTGGCTCCAGCCGGTCATCGCAATCCCTCCGTCAGCCCCGCGGCAAGCCGGTCGATGTCGTCGTCGGTCACGGTTTCGGTCGCCGCCACCAAGAGCAGATCGGCAAGACCGGCCTCGCCGGGATAGAGCCGGCTCAGCGGGATGCCGGCAAGGACGCCGCGCGCGGCGAGCTTATCGACGACCGGCCCGGCCGCACGCGGCAACTGGACCGTGAACTCGTTGAAGAAACTGCCGGTGAGCACTGTCACCCCCGGCACCGCGGCGAGCCGATCCGCGGTCTTGATCGCAGCCTCGTGGTTGAGGCGCGCGAGACGCGTGAGCCCCGCTTCGCCGAGCAGGGCGAGATGGATCGTGAAGGCGAGCGCGCACAGCCCGGAATTGGTGCAGATGTTGCTGGTCGCCTTTTCGCGGCGGATGTGCTGCTCGCGCGTCGACAGCGTCAACACCCAGCCGCGCCGCCCGTCGGCGTCGGCGGTCTGGCCGGCGAGCCGCCCCGGCATCTGCCGCACATAGCGGTCGCGGGTGGCGAACAGCCCGAGATGCGGGCCGCCGAAATTGAGCGCATTGCCGAAGGATTGCCCCTCGGCGGCGACGATGTCGGCCCCCATCTCGCCGGGCGGCTTGACGAGGCCGAGCGACACGACCTCGGCGACGATCACGACCAAAAGGGCGCCGGCGGCGTGGCAGGAATCGGCGAGCGCGGAGTAATCGTGCAAACCGCCGAAGAAATCGGGGTTCTGCACGACGACGCAGGCGGTGTCGCGGTCGATCAGCCTGGCGAGGTCTTCGCCGCCGCCGGGGACCGGCGGCATCAGCACCGGCCCGGTACCGGCAAAGCCGCCGTAGGTCTGGCACACCTCGCGGTAATGCGGATGCAGGCCGCCGGAGAGGATCGCGCGGTCGCGGCGCGTCACCCGCCGCGCCATCGCCACCGCCTCGGCGCAGGCGGTGGCGCCGTCATAGAGCGAGGCGTTGGCCACCTCCATCCCGGTCAGCAACGCCACCTGGGTCTGGAACTCGAACAGCGCCTGCAACGTGCCCTGCGCCACTTCCGGCTGGTAGGGCGTGTACGAGGTCAGGAACTCGCCGCGCTGGATCAGGTGATCGACCGCAGCCGGCACGTGATGGCGATAGGCGCCGCCGCCGAGGAAAAACGGCACCGAGCCGGCCGCCGTGTTCTTCGCCGCCATCGCGGCGATGCGGCGCTCGACCTCGAGTTCTCCCATCGCCCGCGGCAGGTCGACGAGGCCGTCGCGCCGCGCCGCCGCCGGCACGTCGGCGAACAGCGCATCGATCGACGGCACGCCGATCGCGGCCAGCATGTCGCCGCGGTCGCGGGCGGTCAGCGGCAGGTAGCGCATCACTTCAGCTCCGCGATGAACTTCCGGTAGGCCGCCTCGTCCATCAGCCCGTCGAGCTGGGCCGGCTCGGCGAGGCGCAATTTGATGAACCAGCCGTTGCCCATCGGGTCGGTATTGACGGTGGCGGGATCGGCGGCGATCGCATCGTTGACCGCGACCACCTCGCCCGCGACCGGGGCATAGACCTCGCTCGCCGCCTTGGCCGATTCGACGACTGCCGCCTCGCCGCCCCGCTCCACCTGGCGGCCAAGCTCGGGCAGTTCGACATAGACGACGTCGCCGAGCTGCTCCTGGGCATAGTCGGTGATGCCGATCACGGCGGTATCGCCTTCCTGCCGGATCCATTCGTGGTCTTTGGTGAAGCGCAGCAAGCTCATCGAACATGCTCCTCAGCCGCGGTAATACCGGTGCGGGACGAATGGCAACGGCACCACCCGCGCCGGCCGCGGCTGGTCCCGCACGACCAGCGCGCACGCGGTGCCGGGCGCGGCGAATTGGCTGCCGACATAGCCCATCGCAATCGGGCCGCCGACCGAGGGGCCGAACCCGCCGCTCGTCACCCGGCCGATCGGGGCGCCGGCCGGATCGGTGATGACCGTACCTTCGCGTGCCGGGGCGCGGCCCTCGGGCTGGATGCCGACGCGCCGCCGCCGCGGTCCCGCACCCAGCTCGGCCACGATCGTGGCGGCGCCGGGAAATCCGCCGTTCGCGCGGCGCCGGGCGCCGATTGCCCAGGCAAGGCCGGCCTCGACCGGATTGGTGGTCGTGTCGATGTCGTGGCCGTAAAGGCAGAGCCCGGCTTCGAGCCGCAGCGTGTCGCGCGCGCCGAGGCCGATCGGCGCCACCTCCGGCTCGGCCAAGAGGCGCTCGGCAATGGCGGTGGCGTCCGCCGCGGCCAGCGAAATCTCGAACCCGTCCTCGCCGGTATAGCCCGAGCGCGTCACCTGGCACGGCCGGCCGTCAAACGACCCCGTCGCCGCGCTCATGAACGGAATGCGGTCGATGCCGGGGCAGAACCGCGCCAGCACCGCGGCCGCCGCCGGCCCTTGCAGGGCCAGCAGCGCCTGGCCGTCGCACGCGTCAACCGTGACGAAGGGCTCCAGCTCGGTGCGCAGATGGGCGGTGTCGGTATCCTTGCACGCCGCGTTGACGACGAGAAAAAGCCCGTCTTCGACCCGCGTCACCATCAGATCGTCGATGATGCCGCCTTTGTCGTTGAGCAGCAGGGTGTAGCGCATGCGCCCCGGCGCCAACCCGCGGACATCGCCGGGCACCAGCCGCTCGAGCATCGCCGCGGCGTCCTGGCCAATGAGGCGCAACTGCCCCATGTGCGAGACGTCGAACAAACCGGCCTGGGTGCGGGTGTGGAGGTGCTCGGCGATGATGCCGGGCGGGTACTGCACCGGCATCTCGTAGCCGGCGAAGGCCACCATGCGCGCACCGCGCGCGAGGTGCAGCGCGTGGAGCGGAGTTCGGCTCAGCGGCGCCGCGCCGTCGGCAAGGGTCACGGGCGCACCTCCAATCACGCGGACGCGCGATGCGTCCAGGAGATGCCCCCTCTGTCGGTGACCCTGAGAGATTCACCGCCCCCGGCCGAACCGGCCGATTCGGGTGCGGCTTACTCCTTCGGTGAGCGCGCGGATCACCGATCCGCCCGCCGCTTTCCAGAGCGCCCTTCCGCCTGCAGTCCTTTCGCCTGAGAGTTTCCGGGGCGGTTGCTCCTTCGGCGCCGCGCCTTGGCGCGATCTCTCCTGCGGACGGGGATACGGCACGCCCTGTTTAGCACCGCCCCGGGAAACGGCCAAGCCGTTCAGTAGTGTCCCGTTTTGAAAATTCGGGCTGAGACCGCTGAGGGGGTGTCATTCCGGGGCGCAGCGAAGCCATGAGCCCAGAACCCATGGACATCGGCTTCTCCCGCCGTGCGGCACGGCTGAGCCTTTGCTTTTCGCCCGCTCTACCCGCCGTTCCGTGCCGGCGCCCGGTTCAGCGGCCGCGGAAATGCTTGTAGAAGTCGATGACCTGCGGCGTTTGCTGGAAGCCGGCGACGATCTCGAGCGTGCCGGGCGAGCGGCCGCCCAAGGGAATCGCCTCTTCGATGTGGTCGGTAATGCCGCCGCGCACTGCGTCCTGCGGAATTGCGACCGTCACGTTGAACGATTTCTTGGTGAGAATCGTCTGGTCGGGGCTGAGCACCGCGATGAAATACGGCAGGTTGACCGAATTGCCCTGGGTCGCAGGGCCGCGCTGAGCGGCGATGATCACGTTGAGATCGGCGTGCAGCGTGCCGGCGCTGACATCGCACTGAGCGTCGATCTCGCTGAGGATGCCGTAGAACATCACATCGGTCGGCACCACCGCCATATCGGGCTTGGTGAACACGGCGGTGTTGGCGAGCGGGCGCAGCACCGCCGCCGCCGGGCAGGCGACTGCGGGAGTCTCCTTTTTCCCGAATGGCAGCCAGCTGCAACCGGCCAGCGCGAAAACCGCGGTCAGCGCCGCCGCCGCGGCGAGACGCCGCGGCAACCGCGGCGAGCACAAGCGCAATACGGGTGTCACGGGTTCAGAGCGTTTCGTGGGTTCCGTCGCAGAACGGCCTGCTGCCGGTGGCCTTGCAACCGCAGAACCACACTTCCTCGCTCTGCTGCGCAACATACGGCACCGGCGTCAGGCCGGTGCCCGCATGCGAGCCGTCGCAGAATGGCTGGTTGCCGCTGCGGCCGCAGGCGCACCAGAAATAGCGCTTGCCCGCCTCAACGGTAACGTTGTACGGCGCCTTCTGCGCCGGGATCGGTTCAGCCATCTTTCGTCCCTGCCCCCGCCCTTGCTAGTGTCCGGCGGATCTCGCCGGCCCTTCGGGCGTCCCCTCGGCCGGCGCGACTTTAGGCGAGGCGCGGCGGCCGCACAAGCCGGGTCGAGCACACCGGGTCGGAGACGTTGCGGCAGGCGTTGGGGGGGTATGGCGGTCTACACCGAAATCGGCGATGACGATCTGCGCGGCTTCATCGCCCTCTACGACATCGGCGAGGTGCTGTCGTGCAAGGGCATCGCCGAGGGGGTCGAAAATTCCAACTTCCTGCTCACCACCGAGCGGGGCAATTTCATCCTGACCCTCTACGAAAAGCGGGTCGCGCGCGGCGATCTGCCGTTTTTCATCGCCCTGATGGACCATCTGGCGCATCACGGCGTCGCCTGCCCGACACCGGTGCGTGCCCGCGACGGCGAGGCCCTGCGCGAATTGTGCGGCCGACCGGCGGCGATCGTCACCTTTCTCAACGGCATGTGGCCGCGGCGCATCGAGCCGTTTCACTGCGCCGCGCTCGGCGCCGCGCTGGCGCGGCTGCACTGCGCCGGCGCCTCGTTCGCGATGACCCGGCCTAACGACCTCGGCGTCGCCGGCTGGCGCCCGCTCTACGAGGCCTGCGCCGGGCGCATCGACGGGTTCCTGCCCGGGCTTGGCGGCGAGCTTGGCGAGGAACTTGCCTTGTTCGAGTCGAGCTGGCCGCGCGACCTGCCGCAGGGGGTCGTTCACGCCGATCTGTTTCCCGACAACGTGTTCTTCCGCGATCACGAGCTTTCCGGCCTGATCGACTTCTATTTCGCCTGTACCGATTTTCTCGCCTACGACATCGCAGTGTGCCTCAACGCCTGGTGCTTCGAGCCCGACCTCAGCTTCAACGTCACCAAGGCGCGGCTGCTGGTCGGCCATTACCGCGCCGAGCGCAAGCTGGACGCGGCCGAGCTTGCCGCGCTGCCGATCCTCGCCCGCGGCAGCGCGCTGCGCTTTCTGCTGACCCGGCTCTACGACTGGCTCAACCAGCCGGCGGGAGCGCTGGTGCGGCCGAAAGACCCGCTCGAATACGTGAAGAAGCTGCGCTTTCACCGCGGCATCGCCGACCCCTCATGGTACGGGATCGACGCCGGTGGCGGCTGAGGCCGAGGTCGACATCTTCACCGACGGCGCCTGCCGCGGCAACCCCGGGCCGGGCGGCTGGGCGGCGATCCTGCGCTATCGCGGCACCGAGCGCGAGCTGGTCGGCGGCGAGGCGATGACCACCAACAACCGCATGGAGATGACGGCGGCGATCGCCGGGCTGGAAGCGCTGAAGCGCCCCTGCCGGGTCAACCTCTACACCGACAGCCAATACCTGCGCGACGGCATCACGCGCTGGCTGCCGGCATGGAAGGCGCGCGGCTGGCGCACCGCCGACAAAAAACCGGTCAAAAACATCGATCTGTGGCAACGCCTCGACCTCGCCGCAGCGTCGCACCGGGTCGCCTGGCACTGGGTGCGCGGCCATGCCGGCCACCCCGAAAACGAGCGCGCCGACGCGCTCGCCCGCGCCCAGATCGGCGTGCCGGCATCGGCGTGAACGGGGCAGCCGGAACAATATTGATCCAGGGCGTTATCCAGGAATGGAGAAGAGCGTAGTCGATCGTTCTGGAGCAGCGTAAAAGGACAGGCAAAATCAGCAAATCCTGCAGCCGGTCACTGCACGCAGGTCGGATCGCCCTCCGGGCAGTCGAGCTGCCGCTTCAGCACCTTGATGTGCACGGCCGTCTTGTCGGCCAGGCAGTTCGACCATTCCATCGGGTAGATGCTGCCGCCCTTGCTCTGGTTGATCTCGAATTTGCACTCGTCGTCGCGATAGGCGATCCAGGCCAGTTCGGCTTTTTTCAAGAGCGCGCCGGTTTCGGCGTCATGGGCGAGCCTGGCGGCGAGCTTGCGGTAGACGTCGTTCAGCTCGGCATCGAGGGCGCGATAGTATTTGTCGTAACATTCGTTTAGCTGCAACTGGTTGTCCTGCTGCGGGCAGTTCGGTTGTGCCGCGGCCGGCCGCGACAAGGCCAAGACGGTCAGCCCCGCCACGGCCGCGACCGCGGCCGCGCGCATGATCCCCCGCCTCGCCTGCCCCCGCATCGCCTGCCCCGCGCGTTCAGGCGGCCCGCGCCGCATTCTCGGCGTCTTCGCGGATCATCGCCGCGCCCTTCTCGCCGATCATGATCGTCGGCGCGTTGGTGTTGCCGGTGGTGACGCACGGCATCACCGAGGCGTCGATGACGCGCAAACCGTCGATGCCGTGGACCCTGAGCCGCGGGTCGACCACCGCCATCGGGTCGGTGCCCATCTTGCAGGTGCCGACCGGGTGGAACACGTTGGTGCCGAACTGGCGGGCGAACTCGCCGAACTCCTCGTCGGTATCGACCGCCGGGCCGGGCACCGTCTCGGCGACGCTGTAGGCGGCGATCGCGGCCTGCGAAAAGATCCGGCGGGTATGGTGGATGCCGGCGGTCAGCACCCGCAGATCGTTGGGGGCCGACAGATAGTTGGGCCGGATCGCCGGGTAGGCCAGCGGGTCCGGCGATTGCGCCATGATCGTGCCGCGGCTCTCCGGCCGCACCGGGCAGACCGCAACGGTCATGCCCGGCTCGCGCTCCAATTGGCGAAAGACGCCCTGGGCATAGCTGGCCGGGGTGAAAAGGAGCTGCAAATCGGGGCTCGAAAGCCCATCGCGGCTGCGGCAGAACACCATCGCCGAGGTGACGCCGAAGGTCAGCGCCCCGTTGCCCATCGCGGCAAAGCGCACCGCCTCCCGGGCGAGGCGCGCGCCGCGCGACAATTCGTTGATCGTCACCGCGTCGCGCACCCGGTGGCTGACCCGCACGACATAGTGGTCGTTTAGATTGGCGCCGACCCCGGGCAGGTCGTGCACCACGGTGACCCCGATCGCCTGCAGGTGCGCCGCCGGGCCGATGCCGGAAATCTGCAGCAGGTGCGGCGAGTTGACGGCGCCCCCGCAGAGGATCACTTCGCGCGCCGCCATTTCCCGGCGCTCGGCCCCGCGCTGGCGATAGGCGACCCCGGTGCAGCGCCTGCCGTCAAACAGCAGCCGGGTGGCGATCGCATCGGTCTCGATGCGCAGATTGCTGCGGTGGCGGGCCTGGCGCAGAAAGGTCTGCGCGGTCGAGCCGCGCCAGCGCCCGCGCCGCGTCATCTGCGAATAGGCCACCCCCTCCTGGGTCCGGCCGTTGTAGTCGGGGGTCAGCGCAAACCCGGCCTGCTGCGCCGCCTCGACGAAGCGGTGGGTCAGCGGCAGGATCGTGCGGTAGTCCTCGACGATCAGCGGCCCGCCCCGGTTGCGGTATTCCGGGTCGCCGCCGCCGCGATAGGTTTCCGACTTGCGGAAAAAGGGCAGCACCTCGTCATAGGTCCAGCCGCGGCAGCCCATCTGCGCCCAGCCGTCGTAATCGGCCGGGTTGCCGCGCACATAGAGCATGCCGTTGATCGAGCTGGTGCCGCCCAGGGTCTTGCCGCGCGGCCATTGCAATGAGCGGCCGGCGGTGCCCGGCTCGCCTTCGCTCATGTAGTTCCAGTTGATCCGCGCGTTGTTGAGAACGCGCAATACGCCGGCCGGGATGTGGATCATCGGATCGCGGTCGGGCGGCCCGGCTTCGAGCAGCACGACCCGGGCGCCGTCTTCGCTGAGCCGGCTGGCGACGACACACCCCGCCGAACCGGCTCCGACCACGACATAATCCGCATCCATGTCTTCGCCCTTTCCGCGCGTCATTGCGAGCGCAGCGAAGCAATCCCGATCGGGGGCGCCTCCGCCGGGGCGAGATTGCCGCGTCGCTCCGCTCCTCGCAACGACGGCTGTGCTATGCGATGGCGCGTATAAGCGCGCGCACGACCGCGGCCGGATCGTCGGCCCGCATGACCTCGCCCATCACCGCGATGCCGGCGGCGCCGGCGGCAAGGCAGTCCGCCGCATTCTCCGGCGACACCCCGCCCAGCGCGACGATCGGCCCCGACGCGACGGCCGCCAGGACAGAAAGGTACTCGAGCCCGATTGCGGGACCATAGCCGGGCTTGCTGTCGGTCGGAAAAATCGGGCTCAGCGTCGCATAGTCGGCACCCTCGGCGATCGCCGAAAACGCCTCGCCGGTACTGTGTGCCGAGACCCCGATCAACGCCTGCGGCAATGCGGCTCGCGCAACCGCCGGATCGCTTCCCGCGGGCAGGTGCACTGCGCCGGCGCCGGTCGCCGCCGCCGCGGCGATATCGTCATGAACCCCGACGACTGCCCGATAACGGCGTCCCAGCGCCACCAGTTCGGCCAGCAGCTCGCGGCGCTCGGCCGCCGGCAAATCCTTTTCGCGCAGGCTGAACCAGCGGCAGCCCGCGGCAAACGCGGCGCCGGCGATCTCGAGTAGCGGCCGCCGCGCCTGCGCGCGGTCCGAGATGACCAGGAGAGGAGGTGACGGCAGGTGGATGGGGGTCATGGCTGCTTTGCCGCGAGCACGATATCGGCCGTCACCGTCACGCGGAGTGTGGCCTCGCCCGGCGCCGCGACCGGAGCCGGCATCGGCGCCGCCAGCGCCGCGGCGAAACGCGGCATCGGCCCGCCGCCCGATTCGGCATTGCCGACGGTGACGTCGCGGTAGCGCAGAACCGAAAGGTGAAGCTGCTGCGCGATCGCCGCCGCGCGCCGCGCCAGCGCCGACAGCGCCGACTCGGTCAACGCCTCTTCGGCGGCGCGTACCGCCTTGGGCGAAATCTCGTATTCGAGATTCGACATCACCAGCCCTTCGGACTGCAGCGCTCCGGCCAGGTCCAACAGCGCCTCGGCATCGGTGCCGCTAAGGGACAGCGTCTGGCTGCCGCTCCATACTCCCGGATTCGGCGGCGATCCTTCGCGGTGGACCGCGTAGCCGCCGGTCTCGATGCCGATCCCGCGCACCTGCCGCGCCCGGGCCAATGCCTTTGCCATGCGGCGGTTGATGGCACCTTGGACGGTTTTCGGATCTGCATCCCGCTTCTCCGCCCGCAGGTCGACATGGAGTTGGTCGCGCGCGATCTGCCGCTCGGCGGATTGGGTCAGATGCAGCACGGTCGCGCTCGCGGCCGCGTCCGGCGGCGCAGCGTAGGCGGGACAGGCCGACAGCAAGGCCAGAGCCGATGAAACCAGCCAGCGCCGCATTGCATCCACCCTTGTTCGACCGCGCTGCCGCTCCGGCGCCGCTTGTGTCCGGCGCGATCTTAGGCGAAGAAAGCCCATGGCGGCGACTTCGTTGCGACAGGAGGTTCAGGCGCTGGTCACCCGGCCGCGCGCGGAGGCGGCGGAACTGGCCGCCGCGCTTGCGGTGCGCCGGATCGGCGCGATCGTGGAGCCGCTGATCGAGATTCATTATCACGACGGGCCGGTTCCCGACCTCGGCGCGGTCCAGGCCGTCCTGTGCACCAGCGCGAACGGCGTGCGGGCCTTGGCGCGGACGAGCGGCGAGCGGGCGGTGCCGCTGTTTGCGGTCGGCGACGCCACCGCTGCGCTGGCCCGGGCGGAAGGCTATGCGACGGTCGAGAGCGCCGGCGGCGATGTCGGCGATCTGGTTCGCCTGGTGGAGCGGCGACTGCGGCCGGAGGCCGGCCCGCTATTGCATGCCGCCGGCACGGCGGCGGCCGGCGACCTTGCCGGCGAACTGGGCGCGGCCGGTTTTGCCGTCGACCGCGCGGTGCTGTACGAGGCGCGGCCGGTCTTGTCGCTGAGCGCGGCGACGGCGGCGGCGTTGGCTGCCGGCGCGATCGACCTGGCGCTGTTCTTCTCGCCGCGCACCGCGGCGATTTTCGCCGAGCTTACCCACGCCGCGGGGATTTCCGACGCTCTTGCCACGGTCGCCGCAGTCTCGATCAGTCCTGCCGCCGATGCCGCGCTTGGCGGGCTCGCCTTCCGCGGGCGCGCAATCGCCGCGCGCCCGAGCCAGAAGGGCGTGCTCGACCAGGTCGATCGCCTGCTCGCCGTGCCGCCAGACCCGATCCGATGAGCGAATCCGACAACGCCGAAACATTGCCGCAGCCCGAGCCGACGCCGCAGCCCGAGCCGGTGCGGCGGCGACGGCGCGCGGCCTGGGTCCTGGCGCTGAGCCTGGCGGTTGTCATCGCCATCATCGTCGCCGCGGCGGTGCTGTGGGCCCCGGCGCTGGAGCCGCTGTTCTCGCGCAGCCATCAACGCCCCGATCTCGCCGCCCGCATCGCCCAGCTTCAGGCGGCGCAAACCGCGCTGAGCCGGGACGTTGCCAGCGCGGCCGCAGCGGATCGCGCGGCGTTGGCCGGGCTCGACGCGCGCCTCCATGCGCTGGAAGCCCGGCCGGTACCCCCGCCGACCGACCTGTCCGGCATACGCCAGCAGATCGCCCAGTTGACCGCGACCGCCGGCGCCCTAAACACCCGCGTTGACGGGATCGACAAGACATTGCAGGCATTGCCGAAAACCGATCCGGCCGAGGCGGCGCTGGCATTGACCGTGTTGCAGATCGGCGAGGCGGTGCAAATGGCGCGGCCGTTTGCGGCCGAGTACGACACCCTGGCGGCGCTCGTCCGCGGCCATCCCGACCTCGCCGCCGCCGCCGCGCCGCTCGCCGGCCCGGCGAAGAGCGGCGTCGCCAGCCGGGCGGTGCTGGCGGAACGGCTGCACGCGCTGGCCGGCCATATCGCCACGGCGACGCCGCCGCCCGCCGCCAATGACTGGCGCGGGCGGATCATGGCCCAGCTGCGGTCCCTGGTGACGATCCGGCGCATCGACGGCTCCGGGCAGACCCCGGCGGAGACCGCGGTCGCCGCCGCCGAGCGGGCGATGGCAAAAAACGACCTCGCCGGCGCGGTCGAGGCCTTGCAGCCGCTGTCCGGCGCCAGCGCTGCCGCGGCCAAGCCGTGGCTGCAACTGGCCGAGTCCCGGCTCGCGGTCGAGGACGCGCTGAGCAGGCTTTCGACCCTGCTGGCGGCGCATCTCGGCACGACCGCCACGACCCCGTCGTCGCACGGCTGATGCGCGGCCCGCTCGCGCTGATCCTGATCGCCGCCTTCGTCGCGGCGGCGGCGTTCGTCGCCGACCATCCGGGGCATGTCGCCATCGTCTGGCAGGGGTGGCAGATCGACACCTCGGTCGGGGTGCTGGCCGTCGCCTTGGTGGTCGTGCTGGCGATCCTGGCCGTGGCCGGCGGTGTGGCGCGGGGCCTGTTCCGGCTCCCGCAACGGTGGCGCCGGCATCGCCGCGAACGGCGCCGGAACGCCGGCTTCACGGCCCTCGGCGGCGGGTTTGCGGCGCTCGCCGCCGGCGACCCTGACGAGGCGCAGCGCGCCGCGCGCCGCGCGGTTCTGCTGCTCGATGGGATGCCGGCGTCGCTGGTGCTGTCTGCCGAGGCAGCGCAGCTCGCCGGGGACCGGGCGACCGCGCGTCGCAGCCTCAACGCGATGCTCGAACGGCCGGAGACGGAGCTGCTCGGGCTGCGCGGTCTCTGCGCCGAGGCCATGCACGCCGGCGATGTCCCGGCGGCGCTCGATTTCGCCGAGCGCGCACGCCGGCTGCGGCCGCAACTCGCCTGGGCGGTCGAGACCGTATTGACGCTGCAATTGCGGGCGGCGCGGTGGGAGGAGGCGCGCGACACGCTGGCCGATGCCGAGCGCCGCCACCTCGTCCCGCCGGACCGGATGCGCCGTCACCGCAGCGCGATCCTGATCGAGCTCGCCCGCGCCGCCGAAACGCGCGGCGAATTGCGCTATGCCGCGACATTGGCGGCGCAGGCATCGGCGCTGACCCCCGACCGCCCGGCGGCCTGGTGCGAGGAGGCACGGCTGCTGATCGCCTCGGGCCGGAGCCGTGCCGCCCGCCGGCGCATCGAGGAGGGCTGGCAGGTTGCGCCGCACCCGGAACTCGCCCGGCTCTACGGCCGCCTGTCCGAGAACGGCTCGGCCCTTGCCCGGTTCGAGGCAGCGCAGCGCCTGGCCGCGTGCAACCCCGAGGCCGAAGAGAGCCGGGTCCTTGTCGCGGAAGCGGCGATGGCCGCGCGGCTGTGGGGGGAAGCGCGCCGCCATCTCGCCAGTGCCGTCGCCGCGGCATCGCCGCCCGGACCGCCGCAGCGACTGTGCCGATTGATGGCGCAGCTCGAAGAGAGCGAGCCCGGCGATCCGGCGCGCGCCCGCGAATGGCTGGACCGGGCGATTGCCGCGCCGCCCGACCGGCGCTACGCCTGTACGAATTGCGGCGGCGACAGCCCCGGCTGGCACGCGCTATGCCCGCATTGCGGCAGCTTCGATACAATCGTCTGGGGCGGCGCGCCGGCGCCGGCGCCGATGCCAGGCCTGCCGCTCGAACCGGTCCCGCTCCTCCTCGCACCGGGCGGCTTGGCGCGGTGGCGACAATGAGCTAATTAGGCCGCCGCAGGCCGGGATCGTGTCGCCCCGATAGCTCAGCGGTAGAGCAACCGCTTCGTAAGCGGTAGGCCGTCTGTTCAAATCAGACTCGGGGCACCATCCTTGGCGCGGCGCAGGAGACGAGACCGATGACTGGGGTGGTGACTGCGGTCAGCCGCAGCCCGACGCACACAATGGCGAAGCCGAACGAAGGCAGCATCACCCTCGTCGCAGGGCTCGGCGTCGACGGCGACGCGCATCAGGGCGTCACGGTCAAGCACCGCTCGCGGGTGGCGAAGGATCCGACCGTGCCCAATCTGCGCCAGGTTCACCTGATCCACGGCGAATTGCACGACGAATTGCGCGCCGCCGGTTTCGTGCTGGCGCCGGGGCAGATGGGCGAAAACGTGACGACTCGCGGCATCGACCTGCTCGGCCTGCCGACCGGAACGCGGCTCCATCTCGGCTCCGCCGCGATCGTCGAAGTGACCGGATTGCGCAATCCGTGCCGCCAGCTCAACGGATTGCAGCCGGGGCTGATGGCGGCAACCCTCGACCGCGACGCCGACGGCAACCTTGTTCGCAAGGCCGGGATCATGGGTATCGTCCTCGCCGGCGGCAAGATCCGGCCCGGCGACGAGGTCACGGTGGAATTGCCGCCGGCGCCGCACCACGCGCTCGAACCGGTATAGGCGCCGCCTCAGATCGACGGCGGCAGGGTGTAGATGCCGGCGAAAACCAGCGCCGTGCCAACCCCCATCAACGCGATCGCGACCACCGGCCGGACCCGCCTCGTACGGCTCAGATTGAGGCCGATCCCCATGACGATGAAGCCGACGAGAGTCAGCGCGTTCATCCCGAACAGGAGCTGTCTGGTTACGATCGCCATTCGCGTGGCACTTTCCGCCGCCGGCCGGTCCGCATAATTTGCCCTCCCGCGGCCGGAAGGCGCGCCCCAACTTAGCGCGGCCGAAGCGAGCGGGAAATGTGTGGAGGGTTTGATGCAATTCGGGTTCAACCTGCCGAACACCGGCGCGCTCGCCGACCCCGCGGTGACGTCGCGGATCGCCCGCGAAGGCGAGGCGCTCGGCTACGATTATCTGACCGTCACCGACCATATCGTGCTGCCCGATGCAGGCGAACCCGGCTATCCGTATTCCGAATCGGGCGCGTTCAACTCGCTCGACAGCCTCCAGCGCAACGAGATGCTGACCCTGGCGGCCTTTCTGGCCGGGATCACGACGCGGCTGCGCCTCGTGTTGGCCGTGCTGGTCGTCCCTCACCGGCCGGCGGTGCTGGCCGCGAAGATGCTGTCGACGATCGACACTCTGTCGGGCGGTCGCCTTACGGTCGGCGTCGGCGCGGGCTGGCTCAAGGCCGAATTCGATGCCGTGGTCACGACCCCGTTTGCCGAGCGCGGCGCGGTGACCGACGAATACATCGCCGCGTTCCGCCGCTTGTGGACCGAAACCAAGCCGCAGATCGACGGGCGCTATGTCCATTTCGACGGGCTCGTGCTCGATCCCAAACCGGTGCAGAAACCGCACCCGCCGATCTGGGTCGGGGGCGAAAGCGGCCCGTCATTGCGCCGCGCGTCTCGGCTGGGCGACGCCTGGTATCCGATCGGCACGAACAATCAGCACCCGCTCGACAGCCTGCCGCGATACCGCGCGGGGATCGCACGGCTGCGCCAGTTGACCGAGGCCGCCGGGCGCGCACCCGGCGCGGTAGCGCTGACCTATCGCGTCAAGCGTTACGGCGAGGCCGTTCCGGCCCGTGCCTCCGACGGCGAGCGGCGGCTGTTTTCGGGCAGCGACGGCGATATCGTCGGCGACATTCACGCGCTCGCCGACCTCGGCGTCACCGCCATCGACTTCGATTTCGAGCGGCCGGACCCCGATGCGGTGATCACCGCCATGCGCGGCTTCCGCGAGCGCATATTGGCGAAGGTGTAGGCCGCGGCAGCAACGGCCGCTGACCCGCCGCGCCAGGTGCCGCGAAGGGTTTCGTTAACCGCTCGTTTCCTATGTTGCCGGTTATGGCGGCGGAAGAGAACCGGGCATTGTCCGGCGCGGCACGTATCGGGTTGAGTGAATGGCGCAGCGGCGCCTGGCTCGACCGCCGGATGCTGCGCCGGTGCGCGGCAATATTGCTGGCGCTCGAGATCGTCGGCTTCGCCTTCATCGTCGCCGGCACGCATGGCTGGATCGTGCCGCTCGCCAAGCCGTGCACGACCGATTTCGTCAGCTTCTATGCCGCCGGCCGGCTCGCCAATGCCGGGACGCCGCAGCTCGCCTACAATATCGCGGCGCATTTCGCGGCCGAGCAGAGCGTCACCGCCCCGGGCATCGGCTACCAGTTCTTCTATTATCCACCGGTCTACCTGATCCTGTGCGCGGCGTTGGCGCGCCTGCCCTATCTCGCCGCCTTCGTCGCGTTCGCCGCGGCGACCCTCCTCGCCTACCTGGCCGTCGCCCGCCATATCCTCGATGACAGGAGCGGCACCGCGCTGCTGGTCCTGCTCGCCTTCCCCGAGGTGTTCTGGACGATCGGGCTCGGCCAGAACGCGTTCCTGACCGCGGCGCTGTTCGGGGCAGCGACGCTGCTTGTCGACCGGCGCCCGCTCGCCGCGGGGCTGTTGTTCGGGGCGCTGTGCTACAAGCCGCATTTCGGCCTGCTGGTGCCGCTGGCGCTGGCCGTGTCGGGCCGCTGGCGCTGCTTTGCCGCGGCCGGCGTTACGGTTGCCGCCCTCGTTTTCGCCTCGCTGCTGCTGTTCGGGGCGGAAACCTGGCGCGCCTATTTCGCCGCCATCGGCGCCGCACCCGCGATGTACCAGTCGGGGCGCATCCTGTTCGCCGGTTTTGCCAGCCCGTTCGGCGCCATCCGCCTGATCGGCGGCGGCGTGACATTGGCCTATGCGGTGCAGATCGCCGCGAGCGTCGCGGCCGCCGTGCTGGTCGGCATCGTCTGGCGCCGCAACCTGTCATTGCCGCTGCGGGCGGCGACGCTGGCTGCGGCGACGCTGGTCGCGGTGCCGCTGGCGCTGCTCTACGACCTGATGCTGGCGGCCGTCGCGGTTGCCTGGCTGGTGCGCGAGACCGGTGACGGCGCCGCGCCCGCCTGGGAGAAGACCGTGCTTGCCGGGCTGTTTGTGCTGCTGCTCGACCCGCGCCATCTCGGCGCGGCATGGCACCTGCCGGTGACGGCGCTGGCGGCGTTCGCCGTGTTCGCCCTGGTGGCGCGGCGGGCTGCGGCTGGGCTGGGATGGCAGCCGGCAGGAGGCGGTCTCCCGCGGCATTGCGCCGCCGAGTGTGCCGAATCCGAAATTCGCCCTGTCTCGGGGTGAGGCTCAAAGGGAATTTCGGATGTGAGAGCGCACGATTAATTATGTGAATCCAGTGTGGTTTTTTTGGATTTGGCGTTCGCCAACACGACCGCCGCCAAACCAGGCGAGTGCCTAATCCACCACGCTAGGCGGCGCTCGGGCGGGCGCTCCAGGTAAAGCTCGACGACATCGCGTAGTTCCACACCGCCGAGACCGCCGCACCGGCGAGCCCGGCCAGCCACCACGCGCAATGAGCGCCGGCGAGATGGCTGGCGATGGCGACATTCAGCGCGGCCCCGGCGCCGCATACCGCATAGAACGAGGCCAGCCCGCTGACCAGCCGCCGGCCGCGCCGGCGGCGATCGCGATAGGTGAACAGGTTGTTCAGCAGGAAATTGCCGGTCATCGCGCACAGCGTCGCCACCGCCTGCGCCAGCGGGAAAGCGGCGCCGAGCCCGGCCACCCCCGCCCACAGCACCGACAGGTGGACGGCAAGGCCGATGCCGCCGATCAGCGAAAACAGCAGGAAGCGCGCCGGAACCGCCGAACCGGTCAGCTTTTCCAGCAGCAGCATCAAGTATTCCCACGCGACCATGCTGTCGAGCTTGCTTTGGCCATGGAGGCGCCGGCGGAATTGCAGCGGAAGTTCGGCGAAGGCGAGCGGCTGCGGCGACGAGGCGAACAGGTCGAGCAGGATCTTGAACCCTTGCCCCGACATCGCCCGCACGGCGCGGTCGAAAGCCGAACGCTCGACCAGGAAAAACCCGCTCATCGGGTCGCTGAGATCGGCCTTGATCACGCGGTGCGCCAGGCGCGTCGCAAACCCGCTGATCGCGGCCCGCGATTTCTGCCAGTCGCCGATGCCGCCCGAACCGACGTGGCGGCTGGCGACGACGAGATCGAGCCGTTGCCCCTTCGCCGTTGCCAGCATCGCCGGCAGCAATGCTTCGTCGTGCTGCAGGTCTCCGTCCATCACCGCAATGTAGGGAGACGCGCTGGCGAGGATGCCTTCGATGCAGGCCGAGGCCAGGCCGCGGCGCCCGATGCGCTGAATGCAGCGGATGTTGGCCTGCTGCCGGGCGAGCGCCCGTACCGCATCGGCCGTTCCGTCGGGCGAATCGTCGTCGACGAAGATCGCCTCCCATGCCGTGCCGGCGAGCGCCCGGTTGAGCCGGGCGACCAGGAGCGGGACGTTGTCGCGCTCGTTGAGGGTCGGGATGACGACGGTCAGCTCGGCCGCAACCGGCCGCAGCGGCGCCACCTCCTCGGCCCCCCGATACGGCGACGGGACAGGATCGGCCGGTTGCAGCTCGGCGATGCTCATGGGCCGAGGCTAGCGCCGCAATCGTTGACAAAACGCTAGTGGGCTAGCGGGCGCCCTCGATGAACTCTGCGATCGACAATGGCGTCAGGTAGCCGCGCTCGAAATCGGCGAGCGCCGACAGCCCATCGACGTCGTTGATGATGACTTTCTGCTCCTTGACCGTCACCAGCCCGTCTTCCGCCAGTTGCCGCAGCACGCGGTTGACGTAAGGCAGGCTCAGCCCCAGCGCGTCGCCGATGATCTCCTGGCTCAGCGGGATGCGGTACGAGCAGTCGTCGGCCAGCCCGATCACCTGCAGCCGGGTCAGCAATTCGAGCAGGAAATGGGCAACCCGTTCGAGTGCGGTGCGCCGTCCGACGACGATGAGGTGTTCGGCGTAGACCGCCGCCTCGCACGAAAACGACCAGAAGATTTTCGCCGCCAGGCGCGGATGCGTCTCGAACAGCGCCAGCACCCGGGGCAGCGGCACGGTCGCGACCTCGGCGTCGGTCAGAGCCTTGATCGAATACAGCGCACCGTCGAACAGGCAGCCGGGAACACCGGCGAAATCGCCCGGAACCACGAGATTGACGATCTGCCGCCGACCGTCGCGCAAGATGCGGTAGCGCATCAGAATGCCGTCCAAGACCAGGAACAGCGCGCGGTATTGCTTGCCCTCGGTAACGATATCCTGGCGCCGGCGGACGGCGCGCGTCGTCGAGGTGATTTCGCCCAGGATCGACAGTTCGTCCTGCGATAGCGGAACGTAGCTCGCCAACCTGAGTGAGAGCTGTGCCTCCGCGCAGCCCGCTGCGCGCAGTGGCAGTCCCATCACCTCCCCCTGTCTAGTATATGTTTGTTCATTAACTAGGCTACCACGAGGTGATATCCTATCGAACCTATTCAACGCTGTCAAACCGCCAGACGCGCTGCGGATTATATGTGGTCCGGGTGATTGAGCGCGGCAATCTACAGCATTCGGTCGCTCCACATCTGGCGCGCAGCGTGTTCGACCGCTCGATTTATTCTTTAGTGCATTGAGTACACAATCAATCCGCTGGAATTATTGATCATTTCCCGGTGAGACGAGCACCCGGAAGCGCCGAACGCAGGATAATGCACAAGACTGCGCCAAAATTGCAACATGTCTGGCAAAATGGCTGCATCAAAATCGACAATGCCGCGCCAAGACAGGGTTTAGGACGCGGCCAACCATCGGAGACGATCACCCGCAATCACGCAAAATCAACCAGAGAGCTTAGCAGATCATCTCTAACGATCTGAAAAATTTACAAAGTTTCAGGGAGGCATCGACCGGCGGGCTGGGCAGCGGCTGCTGCTTCGATGTTTAAACTATGACATTCATACATCGCATAAATCTAAGTGAATCATCTAGTGCAAGGAAATCTCGCCCTGTCCCAGGTATCGACGGCCGAGTTGAACACGGGATGCGTTTTTCCCGTGGTCCCGGCTTGAATAGGGAAGGGGGAGCAATGACCACGAAGCGGACCATCGGCACCTTAGCAGCGCTCGGCGGCATGGCGGCCGCGGTCGCGCTGATGACGGGGGTGCCCAGCGCCAAGGCCGACGAATTGTCGGACCTGCGCGCCAATAATCAACTCCTCCAGCAAAAGCTCGACCAGGTCGCCCAGTTGCCCAGCTCCGCAGGCATGTATCCCGGCGGTCCGCCCAATCCGGCGGCGACGACCGGGGCCACGGGCGGCAGCTTCCCGCGGTCGTTTCTGATCCCGGGCACCGATACGTCGATCCGCATCGGCGGCAACATCACCGAGATCTTCGACTACGAGCTGGAAGGCGGCAGCCCCAACGCCAGCCCGCAGACGACGACGCTGGGCGCCAACGGCCTCGTGCAGACGATCCCGCTCAGCGGCACCGCGACGGCCCGCGCCAGCAGCATCTTCTCGCAGAGCCCGCGCCAGTCGCAGTTGATCATCGAGACGCGCACGCCGACCCCGCTCGGCGAGGCGCGGACCTTCTTCTCGTTTGACTGGGCGGGTTCCACCGGCTATGCGCCGGGCGGCACCGGCCCTACCATGATCTCCGACAACCTGATCCCCCGCGTTAAGTACATTTACGGCACGTTGGGCGGTTGGTTGGCCGGCCAGGCAAACTCGAACTTTGAAGACGCCGACGCCAACGGCGAGACGATCGACTTCGGCGGCAACGTCGGCGAACCCGGCAAGGTCCGCGTTCCTCAGCTCCGCTATACGATGCCGCTGGCCTGGGGAATCGGCGGCGCCCTGTCGTTCTCGGCCGAAACGCCGGAAACCTCGGCCTGGACGCCGAACGGCCTGATCTCCTCGGATTGCGGTGTCGGTTGCGCCGCGGTCTCGACCGGACCCGGCGTGGAAGCGATCATGCCGAACCCGACCAAGGCGAACGTTCCGGCTCTGACCGCGGCCTATTACGTGCCGCAGCCGTGGGGCCATTTCGACATCGCCGGCGTGCTGCGGCCGAACATGGAGCTGACCGACGGCGCCTATCTGAGCCGTTCCTACCTCGGCTACGGCGGCGCGTTCAGCTTCGACGTCAAGCCAGGCTGGCTGGGCTGGGCCAAGGATGACATCATCTTCCATGTCGTCGGCGGCAACGGTATCGGCGCGTATCTGAACAGCAGCACCAACGCCGACATCGCCACCAACTTCGTCGCGACGACGACCAGCGCCGCCAGCGCTGCGCACGTTCTGGCCGAGACGATCGTCGAGTACGGCGGCGAAATCGGCTACCAGCATTGGTGGGCGCCGAACCTGCGGTCCAACATCAACGCCGGCTACAATCACGACGACATCCCGTCGACGCTGATCGCCGGCTCGGCCGGATCGGGCACCGCCAACCGCGAGCTGGAAACCGCCCATCTTAACCTGCTGTGGAACCCGGTGTCGTTCGTCACGGTCGGCATCGAATACACCTACGGGCATCGCCAGGTCGTCGCCGCCGTGCCGGGCGGCAAGGCGTCGGGCAACCTGCAGGTCATCGACAGCAAGTTCGACGTAGCGTTCTAAGCAAAAACAAAAAAACCACCGAGAACCCGCCGGCCTCGTGCCGGCGGGCCTTGGTTTTACGAGACAGGATACGAGGCGCTGGGAGACTAAGGGAGGCACCCGCCGTGATCGAGATCATCGAAGGGCTTCCGGACAACGTCGTCGCCTTTGTCGCCACCGGGCGGGTCACCAGCAGCGAGTGCGCCAAGGTGCTGCTGCCCGCGATCAGGCAGACGCGCAAGCGTCACGAAAAATTGCGTCTTTACTACGAGCTCGAATGCCGCTTCCCCGGAGCCGCCTGGGATGATCTCGATATCGCCCCGCTGCGCCTGCAGCAATGGGAGCGGGTCGCGCTGGTCACCGACGTGAGTTGGGTGCGCCAGACGGTCAAGGCGCTGCGTTTTCTGATCCCGGCCGAGGTTCGCGTGTTTCCGACGATCCGCGCCGACGCCGGCCGCGACTGGATAGCCGCGGCCGAGACCAGCCCGTCGCCGCGGCCCGCCCGCCCGATCGTCACGCGCGCCGCCGCGGCCGCAAGCCGGGCGCGGGCGGTTGCCAACCGGGCTGCGGCGGCCGCAGCCTTATAGGGCCGGCTCCGGCACCGCGGCGTTCGCCGCCTCGATTTCCGCCGCCTCGATTTCCGCCGCCTCGATTTCCGCCGCCTTCTTTTCGACCAGCTCGACGAGGTGGTCGACAATGTTGGCGTCTTTGAGCCGGTGGTCGGTAACCCCGCTCAAATAGACCTGATGGGTATTGTTGCCGCCGCCGGTAAAGCCGATGTCGGTTTCGCGCGCTTCGCCGGGGCCGTTGACGACGCAGCCGATCACCGAGAGTGTCAGCGGCGTCGTGATGTGGGCAAGCCGCTCCTCAAGCAATTCGACGGTCTTGATGACGGGGAATTGCTGGCGCGCGCAGGACGGGCAGGAGATCACGGTCACCCCTCGGCGCCGCAGCCCGAGCGATTTGAGCATGTCGTACCCGACCTTCACCTCCTCCACCGGGTCGGCCGACAATGACACACGGATCGTATCGCCGATCCCGGACCACAGCAGCATGCCGAGCCCGATCGATGATTTGACCGTGCCGCTCCTGAGGCCGCCGGCCTCGGTGATGCCGAGGTGCAGCGGATAATCGCAGGCCTCGGCCAGCTGCTGGTAGGCGGCGACGGCGAGAAACACGTCGGATGCCTTGCACGAGATCTTGAACTCGAAGAAATCGTTGTCTTCGAGGATCCTGGCATGGTTGAGCGCGCTTTCGACCATGGCCTCGGGGCACGGCTCGCCGTATTTCTCCAGCAGGTCGCGTTCGAGCGAGCCGGCGTTGACCCCGATGCGCATCGAGCAATTGTGGTCCTTCGCCGCCTTGATCACCTCGCGCACGCGTTCGGCCGAGCCGATGTTGCCGGGGTTGATCCGCAGGCAGGCAGCGCCGCTTTCGGCCGCCTCGATCGCGCGGCGGTAGTGGAAATGGATATCGGCGACGATCGGCACCCGCACCTGGCGCACGATATCCTTCAACGCCAGCGCCGATTCCTGGTCGGGGCATGACACCCGGACGATGTCCGCGCCGGCGCGCTCCAGCGCCTGCACCTGCTCGACCGTGGCCTTGACGTCATGGGTCACCGTGTTGGTCATCGACTGCACGGTGATCGGCGCGTCGCCCCCGACCGGCACGTTGCCGACATAGACCTTTCTGCAGACGCGGCGCTGGATGTCGCGATAGGGCCTGACGCTCATCAGTACTCCTCGGGCAAATCGACATTCGCCTTATAGAACGCTTTGATGTCGGAAAAAAGTCGCGGTCAGTTGTGGACGGCCTGCCCTGCGGCCAATTCCGCCGGGTCCAGCGCGACATGGCGCAGGAAATTGCCGGCGCGGTCGAGCGGCGGCACCGGCTTGCCATCGACCGAGACTTGCAGCGCGCTGGCGTTGCCGGTGCGCAGGTACAGACCCGGCTGGCGCGGCACATCATAGGCTTCGCCGGCTTTCAACACCCCGGAAAAGACGACCTTGTTGTCGGCGCCGCGAACCTGAATCCAGCAATCGGCAGACGCCCGGATCGTCACTTGCGGCGGCGCGGCGGCCGTGGCGGCGGCCGCCGTATCGGCGGGGGCGCCGGCAACAGCCGCGGG
>JASHNY010000162.1 GCA_030041385.1 Alphaproteobacteria bacterium | reverse complement strand
CACCGCGCATCTGCGCTGCACCCTGGCCGACCCGCTCGGCGCCGGGCAGGTGCGGGCGATCGCGTTCGGTGCCGACGGCACGCCGCTCGGGCGGTTTCTCGGCGAGATGCGGGAGCGCGCGGTCCACGTCGCCGGCCACCTGCGCCGCGACGCCTGGCGCGGGGGCGACGCCGTGCAGTTCCACATCGACGACGCCGCACTGCCCGGATAGGCGAGGCTATTTGGCGGCCTGCCGGCCCAGCAGTTCGGCAATGACCCGGCCCAGCTCGGTTCGCGCCGGCAGTTGCGGCTGACGCTTGGAAAAGACGAACAGGCTGCGGGTCTGCTCGGTGCCGTGCAGCGCCGTCTCCAGGCACATCTGGACCAGCTCCGCCGCCTCGCCGCCCGGCTCGACCAGGGCTTCGAGCGATTCGAGGTTGAGGATCAGGGCGCCGAGCAGATTGTTGAAATCGTGCGCCAGCCCGCCTGCCAGCTCCCCCAGCGCCGCCATCGCCCGGTCCTGGGCGGAGGGAACCTCGGATTCCTGCGACATCGCCGCAAAACCTGCCTTACCGGTAACAACCTTCCCCCCGATTCCGGGGCGGGTTGCTTAAAATTGACTTAAGGTCGCTGGCGAGCGATCACTGCCCGGCCGCCGCCGGGGCGGCTTCCGCGGCGATGTTGCCCAGGCTGCGCCCGCGCGTTTCCGGCAGCATCAACAGCATGAGGATCATCACGCCGAAGGCGATCGTGCTGAAGATCGCGATCACCGCGCCGAGCGCCATGCCCTCGCTGACGAACCCGACCATCGTCGGGAAAAACGAGCCGATCGCCCGGCCGGCGTTATAGCAGAATCCCTGCCCGGTCCCGCGCACCTCGGTGGGGTAGAGCTCGGTCATGAACGGCCCCATCGGCGGGAATTTGATCAGCAGAAAGATGTTGAGCGGGATGCCGAGGAACAGCAATGCCTCGTTGCTCATCGGTACGAACATGAACACGAGGACCATGACCAGCGAGCCGATCGCCGATACCAGGAACGTCAATTTGCGGCCGATCGCATCGCTCAGATAGGTGCCGATCAGGAAGCCGATCAGCGCGCCGAAAATCTGCACGAGCAGGAAACCGCCGGTGCTCGGCGCCGACAGATGCCGCACCATGCGCAGGTAGGTCGGCATCCAGATGCCGATCGCATAGCCGCCGCCCTGCGCGCCGCTCACCATCAGCGCCACCCTGATCGTGGTCCACAGGTGCCGGCCGCGGAAGGCCGAGAACAGGTGCGAGACGCCGACCGCTTCCGTCTGCGCCCGGCGATGCGCCTTGTAGACGTCGGCCTCATCGATATGACGGCGGATCCAGAATACGAACACCGCGGGGACAAGGCCGATGCCGAACAGCACCCGCCAGGCGAGCGCCTCGGGCAGCATGGCGAACACGATCGTATAGACCAATGCCGAGGCGCCCCAGCCAACCGCCCAGCCGGTCTGCACGATGCCGACCCCGCGGCCGCGGTACTTGTCGCGGATCACTTCGCCCATCAATACGGCGCCGGCCGCCCACTCGCCGCCGAAACCGAAACCGTGCAAGGCGCGCAGCACGAACAATTGCTCGAAATTCTGGGTGAAGGCGCACAGGAAGGTGAAGATCGCGTACCACACGATCGTGATCTGCAGCATCCGAACCCGGCCGAACCGATCGGCCAGCGCGCCGCTGAACCAGCCGCCGAGGGACGAAACCAGCAATGTCACGGTGCCGATCAGGCCTGCTTCGCCCTTGGTCAGCGCCCAGACCGCGAGCACCGTAGGGATCACGAAGCTGTACATCTGGACGTCGAACGCATCGAGCGACCACCCGCCGAAGCAGGCGAACATCGTGCTGCGCTCTTTCGCGGTCAGGTCCTTGAACCAGGCAAGCATCTCTCCTCCCCCCAACTCGACCGATTACCGGCCGGCGCTCTGGTCGATTCTGCCAATCAGACCAATATTCAAGCAAGTTGTCACGGCGGGGGCACGCATGAATGCCATGCAGCGCGCCGGCGACCGCGAGGTGCTGGTGGTCGTCGATCCGCAAAACGATTTCTGCCCGGGCGGCGCGCTCGCGGTGCCGCGCGGCGACGAGGCGATCGCGGCGAGCAACCGCCTGGCGGGGCGGTTCGCACACGTGATCCTGACCCAGGACTGGCATCCGCCGGGCCATTCCTCGTTTGCCAGTGCGCATCCGGGACGGCAGCCGTTCGAATCGATCGATTTCGATTACGGCGCCCAGGTGCTGTGGCCGGATCATTGCGTCCAGGGAACCGACGGGGCGGCGTTCCACCGCGACCTCGACATCCGCCATGCCGAGCTGATCATCCGCAAGGGCTTCCGGCCGACGATCGATTCCTATTCGGCGTTTCGCGAAAACGACCGCCGGACCCCGACCGGCCTCGCCGGCTATCTGCGCGAGCGCGGCCTCGCGCGCATCACCCTGTGCGGGCTGGCGACCGATTTCTGCGTCCAGTTTTCCGCGCTCGACGCCCGCCTTGCGGGGTTCGAGACCGTGGTGGCGCTGGACGCCTGCCGCGGCATCGACCTCGACGGCTCGCTCGATCGGGCGCTCGCGGCGATGCGCGCGGCCGGGGTCGAGCTCGCCTAGGGTGGTATTCGATCAGCCCGCATCAATCGTCATGGCCGGGCGCGACCCGGCCATCTGGAGCACCGGTGAAGCGATGCGACACGTTTCGCAGATGCCCGGATCAAGTCCGGGCATGACGAAGGATAAGGGTTTCAACATGAACGGACCGCGCTCGCTTTGAGCCTCGCCCCGGGATACGGCGAATCTCGGCTTCCGTGACCTAGCCTGACCGCGCCGGGATGACGATGCGGCGCGGCAGCGGGCGGCGCTCGACGACGAAAGTGGGGCGGGCGGCGGGTGCGGCCGGCAGCGCCGCGGCATCGGCATCGGCGGCAGCAGCTTGCGGACGGGAAAGGGCGGGCGCGGCTGCGCGCCGCGGCGCCGGGCGGCGTGGCGCGGCGGCGCCTTTGCGGGCGGGGCGTTCGCTCGGCCGGACCTCGATGCGCGAGCCGTCGAGTTGGGTGCCGTGCAGCCCGGCGATTGCTGCCGTCGCCGCCCGCTCGGTGGCGATATCGACCCAGCCATAGCGCAGCCTGTTCCCGGTGACCGGATCGCGGGCGACCTCGGCGCTGAGGACGATGCCGAACGGGTCGAACGCCTCAGCCAGCCGTTCCTCGGGGAAATTGGCCGGCAGGTTGGCGATAAAGAGATTCCCGTGATGATTCCGCAACCGCATTCCACTTGCCTTTCGGGGAGCCGTCCCGACAACGCCGCGAACCCTGCGCCGGCTGACCGAATACGTCAACCTAACGGACCTAACTGCTCTGCAATGCTGCTTTGCATCATAGGCGCTCGATCGATTGCCCCAGATCGGCGTTGCGCCGGGGCCTCGATCGGCGCGAGCATTCCCGGAGCCGCCAGAGTCGGAGAGCCAACAGAGGAGCGAACGATGGCCGACGTCGATCCAATCCCGAAAGGTTACAGGCAGCTGCCCCCCTATCTGATTGTCGCGGGGGCGGCTCGCGCGATCGATTTCTGCAAATCGGCCTTCGGCGCGGCCCAGCGGATGCACCTCGGCGGCTCCGTGGGAAGGATCGGCCGCGCGGCGGCGCCGGCGAAAGGGCAGGGCGCATGATCCCGCGCGAGCGCACGCCCTATTCGGCGATCGTCGACCGCCCGCCGCTGAAATTGCCCGGCGGCGCCCGGCTCGTCGTGTGGACCATCGTGAACCTGGAATTCTGGGATATTGCGCGGCCGATGGCCCGCCAGGTGTTGCCGGCGCCGACCGGGCAGGTGCTGTTGCCGGACGTCCCCAACTGGTCGTGGCACGAATACGGGATGCGGGTCGGCGTCTGGCGGTTCTTCGATCTGTTCGGGCGCCTCGGCATCCGCCCGACCCTGTCGATCAATGCCCGCGTGTGCGAGGCCTATCCGCGCGTTGCCCAGGCCGCGCACGAGGCGGGCTGGGAGTTCATGGGCCATGCCTACGAGCAGATGCCGATCCACAAGGTCGAGGACCAGAAGGCGATGATCGAGCAATCGCTGTCGGTCATCGCCCGGACCACCGGGTCGCGGCCGGTCGGTTGGCTCGGCCCGGGTCTGACCGAGACCTACGAAACGCCGGAATTGCTGGCTGCCGCCGGAGTCAAATATATCGGCGACTGGGTTTACGACGACGAGCCGACCGAGATTGCCACAGCCGACGGGCCGCTTGTCACGCTGCCCTATACGGTCGAACTCAACGACATTCCGATGATGCTGGTGCAGCACCATGAGTCGGAATACTTCACGCGGCGCTGCACCGACACGTTCGATCGGCTTTACCAGGAGGGTGCAGAGCGCGCCAAGGTGATGGCGATCGCGATCCACCCCTACATTTCGGGCCAGCCGCACCGGATCAAGTATCTCGAAGCCGTATACGACCACATCGCCCGGCATTCCAACGTATTGCACTGGAACGGCGTCGAATTGTTGGAGTGGTACCAGACGGCGAAGACATAAATCCGCTTCCTGGCGAAAGCCGGGACCCATGCCTCCACCGCTCCAGCCGCGGCTAGGTGGACCCCGGCTTCCGCCGGGGAGCGATAAGAAGAAGGACCTGCGATGAAACCCGCCGAACGCCTTGACTATTCGCCCATTTCACAGCGCAAAAAGCTGACCCTTCCGGGCGGGGCGCGGCTCGCGGTGTGGGTCATCGTCAATGTCGAGGAATGGAACATCGACGAGACGATGCCGCGCACCGTATTGACGCCGCCGGCAGGCGGCGCCCCGATGCCTGACATTCCGAACTGGGCCTGGCACGAATACGGCAACCGCGTCGGCTTCTGGCGGATGCTCGACGTGTTCGACGATTTCCGCATCCCCGCGGTGCTGGCGATCAACGGCTCGGCGATCGAGCGCTACGCGCCGATCGCAACGGCGGCGCACGAACGCGGCTGGGAGTTCATCGGCCACGGGTTCAGCCAGAAGAACATGCAGAAGGTCGCCGACGAGGGCGACGACATCCGCAAGACCGCAGCCGCGATCCGCGCCGTTACCGGCCGAAACCCGCGCGGCTGGCTCGGCCCCGGCCTTACCGAAACCTGGGAGACGCCCGACCTCCTCGCGGAAGCAGGATACGAGTACGTCTGCGACTGGGTGCTCGACGACCAGCCGGTGGTGCTGAAGACGCGGTCGAAGCCGATCGTCAACCTGCCCTATACGCAGGAATGCAACGATGTGGCGATGATGCTGATCCAGCACCACAAGGCTGGCGAATACGCCGACCGCGCGATCGATCAGTTCGACCAGCTCTATGCCGATGCGGCCGATTCCGCGCGGATCATGGCGCTGGTCGTCCACCCGTACATCATGGGCGCGCCGCATCGCCTGAAATATTTCCGCAAGGCACTCGCCCATGCCGCCGCGCATGACGGGGTTCTGTTCTGGACCGGGGAACAGATCCTCGACTGGTATCTGGGGCAATGAGAGCCGGGTCGGTCGACCCCATCACGCCTGGTAGCGAGCGCCGGCCTGGCGTGGAGGGGGCGATCGTGGACGTTGCCGACGCATCGCTGGCCGAATTGCAGCAGGCGCTCGCCACCGGCCGAACCAGCGCGGGCGCCCTGGCCCGCGCCTACCTGGCGCGGATTGAGGCTTACGACCAAGCCGGCCCCCGGCTCAATTCGGTGCGCGAGATCAACCCGGATGCTGCCGCGATCGCCGCCGCGCTCGATGGCGCGAAGCCGACGAAGAACCGGCCGCTCGCCGGCATCCCGATCCTCGTCAAGGACAACATCGCGACCGCCGACGCGCAGCACACCACCGCCGGCTCGCTCGCCCTTGCCGGCGCCCGCGCCAACCGCGACGCCACCGTGTCGGCGCGGCTGCGCAAGGCCGGCGCAGTCATCCTCGGCAAGGCCAACCTGACCGAGTTCGCCAACATCCTCGCGCTCGACATGCCCTCGGGCTATTCCTCGCTCGGCGGCCAGGTCAGAAACCCCTACGCCCCGCAGCTCGACGACAGGGGTGTGCCGGTGGTTTCGCCGGGCGGGTCGAGCGCCGGCTCGGCGGTCGCCGTCGCGGCGGGGCTGTGCGCGGCGGCGATCGGCACCGAGACCTCGGGTTCGCTGCTGAACCCGGCCTCGCAGAACGGTCTCGTCACGGTCAAGCCGACACTCGGCCTCGTCAGCTGCGCCGGCGTCGTGCCGATCGCGCACAGCCAGGACACCGTTGGGCCGCTGACCCGTACGGTGCGCGATGCGGCGATCCTGCTCAACGTGCTGGCCGGGCGCGACCGGCTCGACCCGGCGACCAGGCACCAGCAGCGCCCGGCGGACTATACCGAATGTCTCGATGCCGACGGCCTCAAGGGCGCGCGCATCGGGGTGCCGAGCGACCCCGCCGATCCGGCCAACGATTTCTACTATCGCGCCTTGTCGCCGCGAGCGGCAGAGGTCATGCGGCGCGCGGTTGCGGCCCTCGAAGCGGCGGGTGCGACGGTCGTCCGCGCCAATATCCCGAGCATCGGCTGGATGGGCGGGCCGGGCACCAACATGGCGATCCTCAACCGCAATCCGGAAAGCCCGAACCGCGACAAGCCGGCCTATCGCGCGATCGTCCTCGTCTACGAACTGAAGCACGATCTCGACCGCTATCTGCGCGACTGGGCCGTCGAGACCGAGATGCGGTCGCTTGCCGATGTCATAGCGTTCAACGCGGCGCACGCCGGTCAGGCGTTGCGTTTCGGCCAGGATTTGTTCCTCGCCGCGGCGGCGACGCGCGGCGATCTCGGCGAGCCGGAATACCGCTCGGCCCGGGCGATGGACCTGCGCTCGGGGCGGGAGCAGGGGCTCGACGCCTACATGGATGCCCACCGCCTCGACGCGGTGCTGTTTCCGGGGTCGAGCGGCGCGGCGATCGCCGCCCGTGCCGGATACCCGAGCGTGCAGGTGCCGGCCGGCTTCATTTCTGGGGCCGGCGGCGCCGAGACTCCCGACTACCCGCTCGGCGCGACGTTTACCGGCCGGGCGTGGAGCGAGCCGATCCTGCTGCGCCTCGCTTATGCCTTCGAGCAGGCGACGCTGGCCCGGCGCCCGCCGCCCGCCCTGCCGCCGCTCGGCTAAACCGTTCCGCGAAAAATCGGGCGCGCACGGCTGCCGCACCGTTTTGCGTCATGCTTTCGTCAATTTTCGCAAGGATGAATCCGGCACCGTCGTCGGAGGAGCGAGGTTAGGGGAGCGTCGTGAGCATCATTCGCACCGTCGCCCGACACGGGATGACCAAGGGAGCGGCATTCTTCTATGCCGTGGCCGTCGGCGCCGCCGCCAATGCCGTGCTCGATTACGCCAACCGGCAGGATGTAACGCCGGTGGCCGCGCACGAATCCGCGCCCGATGTTGCCGCCATTCCGCATGACGTGGTGGTTGCGCCGATCGTTCCCGGACCCGAGCGGACCGCGCCGCACCGATCGGCAGCGCCGCCGCGCCAGGCCGCGCCGGCAACGCCGGCCGCCAAGCCAGCGCCGGCATCGCCGGAAACGGCCGCTCTGCCGCCGCCCCCGCCGATTCCGCAATTGCCGCCGCCGTCCGATCTGTCACTGCCGCCGCTGAAGGCGGCTGCCGTCCCCGTCCCCGCCGCCAATCCTCCGGCGGTGTTGCAGCCGCCGACGGGCGCCGCCGCCGCGCCGCCGGCGACGCATCCGGCACCGCAGCCGGCACCGCAGCCGGCCGTTTCGGCGGGGTCCGTCACACCGCCGGACAAACCGGCCGACAAGCCGGTCGAAACCGTGGCTGCGCCGGCCGCGCTGACGGTGCCCGCCGGGCTGGGAAACGCGGCACCGGGCGCGCCGATCTCGCTGTTGCCGGCGCCGCCGCCGCAGCCGCCTTCGTCGGGCGCCGCCGACCGGGCGCCGCCAAAGCCGGTCAGGCCCGGCCCCGGTAGCGGCGGCCTCTACTAGGTGTGGCGGATTTGAAGTTCGCAGGGGTTTGGTGGCGGCCGCGTTGGCGAACTTCAAATCCACGGCCACGCTAGTTGTTGGAATCTGACATTTGAACTCAAGTCATTCCGGAGCGCCGGGCAGCGGCGAGTCCGGAACCCATGAACACCGGCCTCTGGAACATGGGTTCCGGGCTCGGCCCTTTGGGCCGCCCCGGAATGACGGTCGGGATTCACTCGTCCGAATTGGACCACTATGGGTGGCGGATTTGAAGTTCGCAGGGGTTTGGTGGCGGCCGCGGTTGCGAACTTCAAATCCAAGGCCACACCAGTAGTTGGAATCTGACATTTGAAACCCCCTCACTCGAGTCATTCCGGAGCGCCGCGCAGCGGCGAATCCGGAACCCATGAACACCGGCCTCTGGAAAATGGGTTCCGGGCTCGGCCCTTTGGGCCGCCCCGGAATGACGGTCGGGATTCACTCGTCTGAATTGGACCACCAGCTTTTTTCAAAAATAGCTCCGTGTGCTTTTGAAGTCGAAATTCGCGCTCAGCCTCACCCCAAGATATGGCGAATTTCGGATTCGGCACACTAGCTCGCCAGCGGGTGCGGGCGCGGGTTCGAGCCGTCGGTAAAGCGCGACAGGCGGAACGCAGTCGGGTCGACGATCGTCGGGGCACCCGCGGCCATGTCGGCGACGAGCCGTCCGGCGCCCGGCCCGATGCCGAAACCGTGGCCGGAAAACCCGGTGGCGATGAACATCCCGGGCAATTTGTCGACCGCCGAGATGACCGGGATCGCATCGGGCATCACGTCGATCATGCCGCC
>JASHNY010000148.1 GCA_030041385.1 Alphaproteobacteria bacterium | reverse complement strand
AGTTGCGCCGCGACGCCGGGCCCGAATTCGGCTTCGGCTAGCGGGCGCTCAGCGCCAGCGGCGGCCGGCCGGGCCGGTCAATGCGGCGTAGACGAGCCGGCGCGACAGGTAGCGGTAATGCAATCGCTGGTCGGGCGCCTGCATCATCAGCACGACGACCATCCGCTCCTGCGGGTCGATCCAGAAATAGGTGCCGTGGACGCCGCCCCAGAAAAACTCGCCGACCGAACCCGGCACCGGCGACATGCCTTGCGCCTTGCGCACGGCAAAGCCGAGGCCGAACCCGTAACCCATCTCCGGCACCGGGGCGAGCGCGCCGAACCGGGTGCGCGCCGTCGCGCCGTATTCGCAGCCCGGCGGCAGGTGGTCGGAGGCCATGTGGGCGACCGATTTCGGCGCCAGGATGCGGGTGCCGTCGAGCGCGCCGCCGTCGAGCAGCATCTGGCAAAAGCGCAAATAGTCGCGCGCGGTCGAAACCATGCCGCCGCCGCCCGAGGCCCAGGCGATCGGGCGCGACGGGTCGCGCATCGGCGGGCGCTCGCCGGTTGCCGCGTCGGTCTGCGGCTGGGCGATGCGCGCCGCGCGCTCGCCGGTCCCGGCAAAGCCGCTATCGTCCATGCCGAGCGGCCCGGTGATGCGCGCGGCGATCGCGGCGGCCAGGTCCTGCCCCGACGCGACCTCGACGACGCGGCCCAGCACATCGGTCGACATGCTGTATTCCCAGGTCGTGCCCGGCTCGAACATCAACGGCAGGCGAGCGAGCTTCTGCACCAATTCGCCGTTGGTCTGGCTGTCGTCCGCCAATTTGGCGTCGCGCCAGATCATCTGCACCGGCGAATCGCCGAACAGCGGATAGGTGAGGCCCGAGGTGTGCCGCATCAGATCCTGCACGGTCATCACTCGTGCCGCCTTGCGGCGCTCGGCCCCGACGGTCATGTCCTTGAACTCGGGGATGTAGTCGGCGACCGGCGCGCCGAGCTCGAGCCGCCCCTCTTCGGCGAGGCTCATCGCCGCGACCGACACGACCGGCTTGGTCATCGAGGCGATGCGGAAGATCGAATCGAGCGCCATCGGCGCCTCGGCCTCACGGTCGCGGAAGCCGACCGCCTCGGCATAGCCGAGGCGCCCGCCGCGTGCGATCGCCAGCACCGCGCCGGGGATCAGCCGGCGCTCGACATCGTGGCGCAGCACGGCGGCGATACGGCCGAGCCGCGCCGACGACAGGCCGATCTCCTCCGGCCGCTCGGCCCACGGCAAGCCCAGATTGGTCATGGCGTTCTCCTCGATAGGATGGGTGTCATATCGCCCCGTCCGCCTTCAGCGCCGCGATCTCCGCCGCCGACAGGCCGAGCCAGCCGCCATAGATTTCGGCATTGTGCTGGCCCGGGGTGGGGCTTGGGCGCAACGGCACCTTGTCCATCCCGTGCAGGCGGAGCGGCGAATTCGGCACGGTGATCGGGCCCAGTTCGGGGTGGTCGGTGCGCTCCAGCATGCCGCGCGCATGCATGTGCGGGTCGGCCATGATCTCGGGTGCGGTGCGCACCGGCGCGCACGGGATGCGATGCGCCTTGGCGCGGGCGAAGATCTCCATCCTGGGCAAGGTACGGGTCCAGTCGGTGACCGCGGCGTCGATTTCGTCGAGATGGCGGATGCGGTCGGCGTTGGTGGCGAAACGCGGGTCGTCGGCCAATTCCTCGCGCTCCATTGCCTTCACCAGGTTCTTCCAGTGCCCTTCGGTGACGATGTGGATCGCGACATGCCCGTCGGCCGCCGGATAGACGTTGTAGGGCGCGGTCGACAGGCCGGCCTGGCGGTTGCCGGTGCGCGGCGGCGGCTGGCCGGTGCGGTGGGTGTATTCGAAGCTGGCGGCGAGGCTCGAATATACGGTCTCCTGCATCGCCACCTCGCACAGCGTGCCGACGCCGCTGCGGTCGCGCTCGTAAAGCGCGGTGACGACGGCCGCGTAGAGGTGGATGCCGCCCATGAAATCGACGAGGGTCGGGCCGGCCTTCATCGGCGGCCCATCGGGCGCGCCGGTAACGCTCATGATGCCCGAGGCGGCCTGGATCGTCAGGTCCATCGCCAGGTTGTCGCGGTCGGGGCCGCTGATGCCGAACCCGGTGCCGGTGGCGTAAACGAGGCGCGGGTTCAGCGCGTGCAATACGGCCCAGCCGACCCCGAGCTCGTCCAGCGTGCCGGGCGAGAAATTCTCCAGCAGCACGTCGGCGCGCTTCACCATCTCGAACAGCAGGGCGCGGCCGCGCTCGTGCTTCAAATTCAGCGTCACCGCGCGCTTGTTCTGGTTCAGCATCGCGAACGGCAGGGTCGCGGTCGTGCCAGGCATGGCGCGGCGGCGCAACGGCTCGCCGTGCGGCGGCTCGATCTTGATCACGTCGGCGCCGGCCTTCGCCATCAGCAGGGTGGCGTAGGGGCCCTGAAAGATCTGGCCGAAATCGAGCACGGTGACGCCGGCGAGCGGCAGGCGCGGCGTGATGTCGGCAGGATCGGGCATCGCGGGCCGAATTCTGCGCCGACGCCGCGCCGCGGCGCAAGCTTATGCGGGCGGCCGCCGGGTGCGGCGGAGGGCGCGGCCGGGGCGCTCGCCGGTCGGCTTGCCCCCTTGCCACACCGGCCGCCCGTTGACGAAGACGTGCGCGATGCCGGCGGCGGGCAGGGTCGGTTCGGCAAAGGTGGCGCGGTCGATCACGGTGGCGGGGTCGAACACGCAGAGATCGGCATAGGCGCCTGCCGCGACCATGCCGCGCCCGGAAAGACCGAAGCGCCGCGCCGACAACCCGGTCATCTTGTGCACCGCGGTTTCGAGCCCGAACAATCCCAGTTCGCGGCAGTAATGGCCGAGCACGCGCGGAAACGTGCCCCATAGCCGCGGATGCGGGTGGACATCGTGTGGCAACCCGTCGGAGCCGATCATCGAATAGGCAAAGGCGAGCACCCGCTGCACATCGGCTTCGTCCATCACCCAATAGATCGCGCCGGCCGGCTGCAAGCGTTCGGCCGCCGCGGCGAGGCCGACGCCCCATTCGGCGGCGATGTCGGCCAGTTCGCGCCCGGCCTGCTCGGGCATCGGCTTCGACCAGGTGACCATGACCTTCAACGCCTCTTCGAGGCGCCCGGCGCGCAACACGGTCGATGAGGCGATGTAGGGGTAGACGTCGAGCCCGACTTCCTGCCCCTTCATCGCCGCCGCGATCTTCGGCAAGGTCTCGGCGGTGCGGCCGAAATTGGCGACGCCGGTGGTCTTGTGGTGCGAGATGACGACCGGCACGCCGGCGCCGCGGCCCACCGCAAAGCTCTCGTCGAGGCTGTCGAGCACATGCCCGGCCTCGTCGCGCATATGCGTCGTGTAGAGCGCCCCGGCCGGCTTCAATAGCGCCGCGAGCGCGGCGATCTCCTCGGGCGGCGCGTGGGCGGCCGGCGCATAGTAGAGCCCGCTCGACATGCCGACCGCGCCGGCGTCGAGCGCCTCCTGCAACCGCTCCTGCATCGCCGTGATCTCGGCCGCCGTGGCCGGGCGGTCGAGATCGGCCATCGCGCCGACCCTGAGGCTCGAATGGCCGACGAGGCAGGCAGCGTTGAGCGCCGGCGGGGTGTTGTCGAGCGCGGCGAGGTAATCGGCGAAGCGCGGATAGGCGTAGTCGGCGCGCTCGCCGATCAGGTCCAAGGGCGGCGGCGGGCGGCGGTCGAGCACGAGCGGCGCCAGGCTGACCCCGCAATTGCCGGTGACCACGGTGGTCACGCCCTGGCTCGCCTTCATCGTCATCTCGGGCGTCGCCAGCAGCGCGCGATCGTCATGCGTGTGCACGTCGATGAAGCCGGGCGCGACGACGAGGCCGGACACGTCGATCTCCCGCGCCCCCGCCGTCCGGGAGACGGCGCCGACCGCCTCGATGCGGTCGCCGGCAATCGCGACATCGCCGCGAAACCGCGGGCCGCCGCTGCCGTCGATGACCTCGCCGCCGCGCAGGATCAAATCTGTCATCGGAGATCTCGTTGGTTAGGGTGATCGAATGGAAACCGCGCCTAGCCCGATGCCGGCACGACAAGCCGGGCTAGCGATCTGTTCCCAGCGGCGCCTTGCGCAGGAAGTTGAAGTCGCAGCCGCGGTCGGCCTGCAGAATCTCGCTGCGGTAGAGCCGGGCGTAGCCGCGCGGCGGCACCGGCGGGGTCGGGGCCGGGCGGCGCGCCAACTCCTCGGGCGAGACCAAGAGGTCGATGCGGCGGCTTTCGACCGACAGGCGGATGCGGTCGCCGTTCCGCACCTTGGCGAGCGGGCCGCCGGAGGCCGCATCCGGGGTCACGTGCAAGACGATCGAGCCGTAGGCGGTGCCGCTCATGCGCGCATCGGAAATGCGCACCATGTCCTTGACCCCGGCACGCGCGAGCTTTTGCGGGATCGGCAGATAGCCGGCCTCGGGCATGCCTGACGGGCTCAGCGGCCCGGCATTCTGGAGCACCAGGAAATCGTCGGGGGTGACGTCGAGACCGGGATCGTCGATGCGTGCCGACAAATCTTCCAATGAGGTAAAGACCACGGCGCGGCCCTCCCTTTCGAACAGCCTGGGGTCGGCGGCCGAGCGCTTGAAGATCGCGCCCTTCGGCGCCAATGACCCGAACAGCGCGACAAGCCCGCCCGAGCCTTGCAGCGGCTCGGCGAGCGGGCGCACCACCTCGCGGTCGACCGGGCCGCCCGGCCGCGCCAGCCGCTCGCCGAGGGTTTCGCCGGCGACGGTCCGGCAATCGAGGTGCAACAGCGGCTTGAGTTCGCGCAACACCGCGCCGATGCCGCCGGCGGCGAACAGATCCTCCATGTAATGCGGCCCGGTTGGCTTCAGATCGACGATGACCGGCGTCGAATCGCTGAGTTGGTTCAAATGGTTGAGGTCGAGGTCGATGCCCGCGCGCCCGGCGATCGCAGTCAGGTGCAATACCGCGTTGGTCGAGCCGCCGATCGCCAGCAACACGCGCAATGCGTTCTCGACCGAGGCCGGGGTGACGATATGGTCGGGGGTCACTTGCTCGGCGGCGAGGCGCATCGCTGCGCGGCCGGTCGCCTCGGCGGCGCGCAGCCGGTCGGCGTGGACCGCCGGGATCGCCGCGCTGCCCGGCAGGATCATCCCCAGCGCTTCGGCGATCGAGGCCATCGTGCTGGCCGTGCCCATCACCGCGCAGGTGCCGGCGGTGGTGGCGAGGTTGCCCTCGATCTCCTGGATTTCGTCGCGGCTCACCTCGCCGGCGCGGAACTTGGCCCAGAAGCGGCGGCAATCGGTGCAGGCGCCCAATCGCTCGCCGTGCCAGCGCGAGGTCAGCATCGGCCCGGCGACGAGGTTGATTGCCGGGCGGTTGGCCGAGATTGCGCCCATCAATTGCGCCGGCACGGTCTTGTCGCAACCGCCGACCAGCACCACCGCGTCCATCGGCTGGGCGCGGATCATCTCCTCGGTGTCCATCGCCATCAGGTTGCGGAACATCAGGCTCGTGGGATTGAGGAACACCTCGCCGAGCGAGATCGTCGGGAACACCAAGGGCAACCCGCCGGCGGCCAGGACGCCGCGCTTGACCGCCTCGATCAGCTCGGGGAAATGGCGGTGGCAGTTGTTGAAGCCCGAATAGGTGTCGGCGATGCCGATCACCGGCCTTTGCAGCAATTCGGTCGAATACCCCATCGACCGGGCAAACGAGCGGCGCAGGTAGAGGGCGAAATCGGGATCGCCGTAATTGGTCAGCCCGCGGCGCAAGCCGTGGGACGCAGTGCCGGCGGGTTCGCGCGCCTCGGTCGTCATCGTTGCCTCTCAATTCTTGCCCGTCGCAGCTTGCCGCCGCGCGCCGCGGCAAGGCAAGGCGCAACCTTTAGGCGGCGACGGCACGTTGTCGCCCGGCCGAACCGGGTTCCGGCTGGGCGCCGCGATCGCTCGGGCGGCCGCTGTCGCTGCTGGTCGCGGCGCCCCGCGAGCCGCTCATTATGGTGTTCTGGCCGTTGCATTAAATACGTTAAAATTCTGCACGGCCAACGGAAAGGACAGCGTCTTGATCGCCGAAGAGTTTCCATTGATAAATCGTTTTCGCGCCCTACATGTTCGGGTGGGAATTGCCCAAGGATTTTCGCGTTAACCGGGATGATGCATCCACAGGGCGCGGTCTGGGCATCACAACTGAGGGTGAGTGGAATGACAAAGCCAAAGAGAGGCCGGTCGACGGCGGCAATTGACGACCATGTCGGCGCGCGGATTCGCGAGCGCCGGATCATGCTTGGCCTGACCCAGCAGCAGCTGGCCGAGATGATCGGGGTCACCTACCAACAGGCGCATAAATACGAGCGCGGCATCAACCGGGTTTCGGCCGGTCGGCTGTACGAGATCGCGCGGGTGCTTAACGCGCCGGTGATGTATTTCTACGAGGGCCTGGGCCAGGAGACGCCGCAGCCGGTGACGCCGCACCAGCGCATGCTGCTGGAGATCGCGCGCAATTTTGCCGAGATCCAGAACGAAAAGCACCAGGAGGCGGTAAGCCAACTCGCCCGCGCGCTGGCGGGCCGCTGATCCCGGCGCCATCCGCCTGCGCCGCCGTCACGGCGCGAGCGGGGCGACGTTGCGTTATTTAAGACGAAACTCAGGCGCGGAAGCCGGGATCGAGCTTTTCGACCAGCCGCAGCAGCGCCGGCCACTCGCGCTGGCCGCCGAGGCGCGGGGTGTTGCCGGAATTGGCAAACAGGGCGGCCTGGCGCTCGCAGGTCTCGACCGGGGGCACGACGATCCTGGCGCCTGCCGCGGCTGCCGCCTGAATCTTCAGCTGGGCCGCAGCCGACCGTTCGAAGTGATAGGTGTGCGAAAACGCCTCCGCCACGTTGCGGCCGGTGGCGAGCAGCCCGTGGTTGCGCAACACCAGCACCGGGTGCTCGCCGATGCTTGCCTGCAGCCGCTCGCGCTCGTCGAGGTCGAGCGAAACGCCTTCGTAATCGTGGTAGCCGAGCCGGTTGTAAAAGCGCATCGCCCATTGCGACAGCGGCAACAGCCCCTCTTCAAGCGCGCCGACCGCGATATCGGCCTCGGTATGGGTGTGGATCACGCAATTGACGTCAGGCCGGCCGAGATAGATCGCGCTGTGGATCACGAACCCGGCGTAGTTGGGCTCGTATTCCGACGGTTCGACCTGGTTGCCCTCGACATCGATCTTGATGAGGTTCGACGCCGTGATCTCATCGAACATCAGCCCCATCGGGTTGATCAGGAACTGGTCGGTCGTGCCCGGCACTCGCGCCGAATTATGGGTCAGGATCAGATCGTCCCAGCCGAAATGCCGGATCAGCCGATAGGCCGCCGCAAGATCGACCCGCACCGCCCATTCCTCGGCGCTGATATGGCGCGGCCGCGACGCCTGGTTTCTTTCGAGCGTGTCCATCGCTGAGTTCTCCTTGGTGCGTCGTCATTGCGGGGAGCCGCAAGCCGACGAAGCAATCTGGTCGACGAGCATCGATCCTGCCGAGATTGCTTCGCTGCGCTCGCAATGACAACCGCCAACTAGACGGGCGGTAGTGGGATGGGCTGAGCGTACGCGAAACCCATCGCCGCGACATGTGCAATTATCGTGATCTGCCTCGCGCGGCTCGAATAACCCTCACCCTCCCACGGCTTCGCCGCGGGCCCCTCCCTCTCCCGCAAGCGGGCGAGGGGTTGATTTCGGTTCCCTCTCCCGCTTGCGGGAGAGGGTGCCCCCGAACGTGATCCGGGGGCGGGTGAGGGCCTGCACCCCGACCTGGCGCTAAACCGGCCGGAACATCGGCACCGGCGGGCCGCCGTCGCTGGGCTTGAAGACGAGCCGCACCTTCTGCCCGACGCGGACCTGGTCGAGGTCGCAATCGACGATGTTGGTCATCATCGTCGGCCCTTCGGCGAGGGTCACATAGGCGATCGCATAGGGCACCGGCGCCCGGCGCATGACGCTGTAGGTGTAGATCGTGCCGTCGCCCGAGGCCTCGACCCATTCGGTCTTGTCGCTGAAGCAGAACGGGCACTGGGCGCGCGGGTAGAAATGCGGCTCGCCGCAGGCCGCGCATTTCTTGAACAGCAATTTGCCTGCGGCGGCGGCGTCCCAGAACGGCTTCGTCTCGGGGCTGACCGGCGGCGCCGTGATCTTGCGGTCTTGTGCCTGTGCCATGCCCTTCACTCCCTTTCCAGGATCACGGTGGACGAGCCGTGGCGCGTGCCGAGCGAGCCGCCGGTGCCGTGCGCCAATGCCAGGTCGCAGTTCTTCACCTGCACCGCCGGGTGCGCCTCGCCGCGCAATTGCCGCACCGCCTCCAATACCTTGGTCAGGCCGCCGCGATTCGACGGGTGGTTGTTGCACAACCCGCCGCCATCGGTGTTGAACGGCAGTTTGCCGACCCCGGAGATCAGATTGCCGTCGCTGACGAACCGGCCGCCCTGGCCCTTTTCGCAAAAGCCGAGGTCTTCGAGCTGCATCAGCACGGTGATCGTGAAGCTGTCGTAGATCGAGGCGTATTTGATGTCGGCGGGCTTGACCCCGGCCTCGGCGAAGGCGAGCGGCCCCGACCACACCGCGCCCGAATAGGTCAGATCGACCTTGCCGCCCATCTGGTTTTTCGACGCCTCGCCGGCGCCGCGCACCTTGACCAGCGGCCGCTTCAGGGTCCTGGCGATCTCCGGCCTGGCGACGATGATCGCGCCGCCGCCGTCGCTGATCACGCAGCAATCCAAGCGGTGCAGCGGGTCGGCGATCATCGGAGAGTTGACCACATCCTCGACCGTTACGACGTCACGCAGCATCGCCTGCGGGTTGTGCTGGGCATGGTGCGAGGCGGCGACCTTGATCCAGGCCAGTTGCTCGCTGGTGGTGCCGTACTGGTGCATGTGCCGGGTCGCGCACATCGCGTACATGTTGGCGGTGGCCGGCCCGTAGGGGGTTTCGAACGCGGTCTCCGGCATCGGCACGCTCGGCTGCCGCGGCGCCGTGCCGGTCGCGATGCCCTCGGCGCGCGGCCGCCCGGCCAGGGTAATGAGGGCGATCGAGCATTTGCCGAGCGCGATCGCCTCGGCCGCGTGCCCGACCTGCAATAGATACGACGAGCCGCCGGTATCGGTCGAATCCATGTGCTTGAGCCTGAGGCCGAGGTAATCGACCATCGACAGGCAGCCGAGCCCCGGCGTGTCGCCGGCGGCACAGAAATAGCCGTCGATGTCGTTCTTGGTCAGGCCGGCATCGGCGAGCGCGCCGGCGGCGACCTCGGCGTGAAGCTGCGGCACGGTCTTGTCGGTGGCGAGCCGCGTCGGATGCTCGTAGATGCCGACGATATAGGCCTTGTCTCGAATGCTCATCGCGGGCGGACCCTCCCTCGCAGTCCCGGGAAATGGGATACCGTTCGGCGGCGCCGGTCAATCCCCGGATCGCGGCATCTGAGCCCTCGCTCGCCGCTTCGGTTGACGCTCTCCGGCCGGTTTGCGACGCTTCGCCCGGATCAGCGAGGAGCAAACGATGGAAATCGCCGAGCGGGACGTGATCGT
>JASHNY010000161.1 GCA_030041385.1 Alphaproteobacteria bacterium | reverse complement strand
GGCGTGCCGGCGCGCTGGGGCAGCGGCGGCGCCACGTTGGCCCCCGCCGCCGGTGGTGGCGGCGCACACGAGGCGACGCACAGCAGCGCCGTCGATATCAACAGGACCCGCACGCGCTTCTCCCTTTTTCATTGTCCTTGCCGGCGCACGCGCTTCGCCCGTTCCCGGCGCAGGGGCTATGCCCGGTCATCACGACCCGCCGAGGAACTCCCTGGTCCATTGCTGGTAGACATCCGCCCGGGTCACCTGCCGCATCAATTCGGGCGAGGCGATGCCGGCAAGGTCGGCCGGCTTGGTGCCCTCGCGCAATGCCTTCAGCGTGTTGTAGACCGCCTGGACGGCCGCACTGAACGGCGCGTGGGTCTGCAATGCCACCCTGACGCGGTGCGCCGCGAGCCAGCCGAGATCGCCGAGCTGGCCGCCGCCCCCGCCGAGGATCAGCGGAATCCGGATGGCGGAGGACACCGCCTCGACCGCCTCGGCGGTGACGCCCCCGGCCAGGAACACGGCATCGACCCCGGCCGCCTCGTAAGCCTTGGCTCGCTTCACCGCCTCGTCGATCCCGGCAATGGCGAGCGCGCTGGTGCGCCCGGCGATGACCAGCCGCCGGTCCTGGCGCGCCGACAAGGCCGCCTTCATCTTGCCGACGCCCTCCTCGACCGAAGAGAGGGTCGGCTTGCCGCCCGGCCCGAACGGGCGCGGCAACACCGTATCCTCGATCGACATCGCGCAGATGCCGGCGGTTTCCAATTCCTCGACCGTGCGCCGCACGTTGAGCGCGTTGCCGTAGCCGTGATCGGCATCGACCAGCAGCGCGAGATTGCCGGCGCGGCAGATGCGGTTGGCCTGGGCGGCGAACTCGGTCAATGTCAGCACCACAAGGTCGGGCGCGCCGAGCACCGCCATCGAGCCGACCGAGCCGGAAAACATGCCGATCTCGAAGCCGAGATCCTCGGCGATGCGGGCCGAAATCGCATCGTAGACCGAACCCGGGTGCACACAGCGCGGCCCGGCCAGCAACGCCCGAAAGCGCTCGCGTCGTTCGCTCCAATCCATCGCCGTTCCTTCCGCCGGGTTGCGCTCGCGGCGCAGCTTACCATGCCTGCATATCTTGTCATTGCGAGGAGCGCGGCGACGACGCAATCTCGGACGGGATCGCTTCGCTCCGCCCGCGCTGACGGGCAGAAGGGAGAGACGGATGGACAAGCGGATCGTCGTGTTCGGCGCCGGCGCGATCGGCGGCTATACCGGCGGGCACCTCGCCCATAACGGGTTCGATGTGACCCTGATCGACCCGTGGCCGGAACATATCGAGGCGATCCGCCGCGACGGGCTGGCGATCGAGGGCGTGACCGAAGCCGAATTCGTCCGCGCCCATCCGAAGACCCTGCACCTGACCGAGGTGCAGCACCTCGCCCGGGAGCGGCCGATCGACATCGCCTTCATCTCGATGAAATCCTACGACACCGAGTGGGCGACGACCTTGATCCGCCAATACCTGGCGCCGGGCGGCTATGTCGTCTCGTTGCAGAACTGCATCAACGAGGAGCGCATCGCCGGCATCGTCGGCTGGGGCAAGACGGTTGGCGCGATCGCCGCGATCCTTTCAGCTGAATTGTACGCGCCCGGCCACATTCGCCGCACCGGCGCCAAGAACCCGCCGGGACACGAGGTCTACCGCGTCGGCGAGGTACACGGCCGCATCACCGCGCGGATCGAGGAATTGGGCGCGCTGATCCGCACCATCGACACCTGCAAGGTGACCGACAACCTCTGGGGCGAGCGCTGGTCGAAACTGTGCGTCAACGGCATGCACAACGGCGTCTCCGCCGCGAGCGGCCTCAGCGGCAACGCGATGCGCCAGGACGACCGCATCCGCAAAATCATCATCAGCCTCGGCGGCGAGGCGGTGCGGGTCGGCCAGGCCCTCGGCTACCGGCTCGAAGACATCGCCGGGCAGAACGCCGACACCCTGGCGCGCGCCGCCGAGGGCGACGCCAAGGCGCGCGACGAGGTCGAATCGCTGATGCTGGCCTTGCGCAACTCGCAGCAAAGGAGCGAGGCGCAGCGCCCCTCGATGGGCCAGGACATGCAGAAGGGCCGCCGCACCGAGATCGACTTCATCAACGGCGTCATCGTCGAGCGCGGCCGCGAGATCGGCCTCAAGACCCCGACCCACGAAAAGCTGATCGCCGCCGTCAAACGGGTCGAACTCGGCCACGTCGCCCCGAGCCCGGAAAACATCTACGCGCTGGCGTAGCGGTGCCGCACGAATTGAATGCACTGTCACCGTAATTCCGAATTGAATGCACTGTCACCGTAATTGCTGTCACCGTAATTGCTGTCACCGTAATTGTGTCACAATAATTGGGAATCGTGGACACGCAGATCGGCCAGATAGTGCAGTTGGGATGATTGAGAGATGAATGCTTGCTTGTTCAAATTCGGCCAACGGCCTCACATCGAGCAATTCCGATCCGGGATGCTCTATATGAATACTCAGAAATATTTTGCCGAGCGCGAAGATGATGCAGGTTTGCGAACCGATCCAGATGAGGGACTTGGCTTCATCCATCAGCCCTGCGTTATCCAATCGTTGGTGGTGAGTTGGGACGACAAGCAGGTTGACTTGGCTCCGCATCTAACCGGCGCGCTCAAAGGCCGACGAACCGATAACCAGTGCAATTTGTTCTGCATGTTCAACCTAACGAGAATCGAGTCCGACCGCCCGGTTATAGATCCTCGGAATCATGGATTTGGAGATTCCTACATTGTCGTCACGAATACTCAGGAATTCATAGATCGGGTAAACAGGGCGGCAAAAACTGCCGGTCTGGATGTGGAATGTAATCTCATTGAATACGTAGATATAAAAAGCTATTCCGGCGAGATCAGCCCTTTCCAAAAGTCTTCAGAATATGCGTTTCAGCAAGAATTTCGGATAGCCGTTTACCCTGGATCGACTGCACCGATTCACCTTCAAGTTGGCAACCTTGAAGATATTACCAGTCCCGTGATGCCGGTCTCGGAAATAACGTCACTTCAAGCCTTTTGCAATGAAGAACCGCCCCCACTGTCTGAGGAATTACGGTGATAGAATTATGGTGACGAATTACGGTGAAATTACGGGAAATTATGCACGATTACGGTGACAGTGCACTCAATTGTGCTTCGCCGCTTACCACGAGATCGTCAGGGTGCCGTTGTGCATTTCCCAGTGGTCGAGGCGCGAGAGAAAGCTCATGCCGAGCAATGAGACCGAGAGGTTTTCGACCACTGCGGCGGGTACGTCTTCGAGTTCGAGCTGGCCGATGCGCACTTCCCGCAATGTGATCGGCGCCGCCCGCGTCAC
>JASHNY010000160.1 GCA_030041385.1 Alphaproteobacteria bacterium | reverse complement strand
CGCCGAGCCGGTGCGCCGCCCGGTCGTGGTTCCGCGCGCGCTGACGGCGGAGGAGCGTGCCGGCCGGGTGCGCGCCGTCCAGGATGCGCGCAGGGCCGACGAGGAAGCGCGCCGGCGCCAGGCGCTGGCCGAAGCCGACCGCCGTCGCCAGGAAGAGGAGCGCGCCGCCGAGGCGGCCCGCCTCGCGGCCGAGGAAGAGGCCAAGCGGCGGGCGGAAGAGGTCGAGGCCAAGCGCCGCGAGGGCGAGGAAGCGAAAAAGCGCGCCGAGGAGGAAGAAACCCGGCGCAAGGAAGAGGAATCGCGGCGCGAGGTTGCCGAGCGCGCCGGCAAGGCCGCGGCGGCCAAGGTCGCCGCGCTCGCCGCCGCCGGCAAGGTGGCGATGCCGGCCGAGGAAGAGGAAGAGGCGCCGGTGCATGCGCGCCGGCCGGGCGCCGTGCCCAAGCGGCCGGCCGTGCCGGTCCGCCGCGACGAACGCCGCCGCCCCGGCAAGCTGACCGTGACGCGGGCGTTGAGCGACGAGGAAGGCGAGCGCATGCGCAGCCTTGCCTCGGTCCGCCGCGCGCGCGAGCGCGAACGGCTTCGGGTCCACGGGGCCGGGCCGGAGCAGCCCAAGGTGGTGCGCGAGGTGATCATCCCCGAGACGATCACGGTTCAGGAATTGGCCAACCGCATGGCCGAGCGCAGCGTCGATGTGATCAAGGCGCTGATGCGCATGGGCGTCATGGCGACGGCGAACCAGGCCATCGATGCCGACACGGCCGAACTGGTCGTGACCGAATTCGGTCATCGCCTGCGCCGCGTCGCCGAAAGCGATGTCGAGATCGGCCTGCGCGGCGGGGCCGATGTCGAGGGCGAAGCCGAGCCCAGGGCGCCGGTGGTCACGATCATGGGACATGTCGACCACGGCAAAACCTCGCTGCTCGACGCGCTGCGCGAGACCGACGTGGCGGGCGGCGAGGCGGGTGGAATCACCCAGCACATCGGCGCCTACCGCGTGACGCTGAAGAGCGGCAAGCAGATCACGTTCATCGACACGCCGGGGCACCAGGCGTTTACCGCGATGCGGGCGCGGGGCGCCAACATCACCGACATCGTCGTGCTGGTCGTGGCCGCCGACGACGGGATCATGGAGCAGACGGTCGAGGCGATCCGGCACGCCAAGGCGGCCGAGGTGCCGATTATCGTTGCCATCAACAAGATCGACCGTCCGGATGCACGCCCCGAACGGGTGCGCCAGGAACTGCTGCAGCACGACCTTGTCGTCGAGGAGCTCGGCGGCGACGTGCTCAATGTCGAGGTGTCGGCGACCAAGAAGATCAATCTCGACAAGCTCGAAGAGGCGATCCTGCTGCAGGCCGAACTGCTCGACCTGCACGCCAACCCGAACCGGCCGGCGGAAGGCATCGTGCTCGAGGCCAAGCTCGAACGCGGCCGCGGCCCGGTCGCCACCGTGCTGGTCCAGCGCGGCACGCTCAGGGTCGGCGACATTTTCGTCGCCGGCGGCGAGTGGGGTCGGGTGCGGGCGCTGGTCGACGACCGCACCCAGAGCCGCCAGGATGCCGGCCCGTCGATGCCGATCGAGGTGCTCGGCATCGACGGCGTGCCGCTGGCCGGCGACGATTTCGTCGTCGTCGACAGCGAAAGCCGTGCCCGCGAGGTGGCCGAGTTTCGCCAGCGTCGGCGTCGCACCGCGGCGGCGGCGACGGCCGGGCGCGGCACGCTCGAAGAGATGTTCTCGCAGATCGCGGCGGGCGCGGCCAAGGAATTGCCGGTCGTCGTCAAGGCCGACGTGCACGGCTCGGTCGAGGCGATCACCGGCTCGCTCGGCAAATTGTCGACGGATGAGGTCTCGGTCCGCGTGCTGCATTCGGGGGTCGGCGCGATCACCGAAAGCGACGTGATCCTGGCCAAGGCGACGAACGCCTTCATTATCGGCTTCAACGTCCGCGCCAATCCGCAGGCGCGGGAGCTGGCGCGCCGCGACGGCGTCGAGATTCGCTATTACGCGATCATCTACGACGTGATCGACGACATGCGCGGAGCCTTGTCTGGCCTGCTGGCGCCGACCCTGCGCGAGCGGTTCCTCGGCAACGCGTCGATCCGCGAGGTGTTCAACATCACCCGCGTCGGCAAGGTTGCGGGCTGCCGCGTCACCGAAGGAACGGTCAAGCGCGGCGCCAAGGTTCGCCTGTTGCGCGACAACGTGGTCATTCACGAAGGCACGCTGAAGACGCTGAAGCGCTTCAAGGACGAGGTCCGCGAGGTGCAGGAAGGTTTCGAATGCGGCATGGCCTTCGAGAATTACGACAACATCCAGGTCGGCGACGTGATCGAGTGCTTCGAGGTTGAAGAGGTTGCGCGCGCCCTCTAGCGGCGCCCTCTCAAACCGCACCCTAGGCACCGCCGACGGGACCACAAGGCCTACCAGGACATGGTAAATTCAGCCGCTACCGTGCGACCGCGGGTGGAGATCGCCCCCGCCGTGCAATACACGACGAATGCCTTTCGCGACCATTTCGGGCAGTTGACCGATTTCGAGTGGCGCGACCTGCTGATCCGGGCAATCGAGACCCCGACGATCGAAGGCATCGATTTTCCCGGCTTTCCCGACGCCGAGCTGCAATTGCAACTGCACGGGGATTCGGGCGAATCGGCGGTCCACAGCGCGTTCGAGATCTACCATTTCGTCAAGAGCCGGCCCGATCTGACGGCGAAATTGCGGCCGGAGAGCACGTTTCTCGATTTCGGCAGCGGCTGGGGCCGGATCGCGATGATGTTCCTGCGCGATTTCGACCTGCACCGGTTCTACGGGTTCGAGCCGCACCGCGCGATCTGCTATATCGCCCGCCTGCTGAACCCCTATGTGTGCTTTCTGAACGGCGATTACGTTCCGGACGGGACATTGCCGGCGGACCGGTTCGATTTCGTGACCGGCTGGTCGGTGTTCGCCCACCTGTCGGAAGATGGGGCGGGGCTGTGGCTGGAGGAGCTGGCGCGGGCGACCCGGCCCGATGCGCGTTGCGTGCTGTCGACCTGGGGCGAGCGGTTTCTCGACCTGCTGGTCAGCGAGCGCGAGCGTCGCGCCCGCGGCGAAGACATCCACTGGTACTATCAGTCCTGCCTCGACGCCGCGGGCGACATCGCCGAATGCCGCCGCCGCTATCGCCAGGGCGAGATGATCTGGTTCGGGAGGCCTTCGGCGCAGTTCGGCGAGGCGTGCTTCCTGCCGCCGGATGCGGTGCGTGGGCTGCTGAAAAAGCATCGCATCAACATGGAGCTGGTCGAGTTCGATCCGCACAGCCTGTCGCAGGACGTCTTCATCCTGCGCCGCCTCTGACCGGCCTGGGCTGCGCGATTGGCCCGCCGTTCGACCATGCCGCGCCGGGACCCCGCCATATGAAACTGACCAACGAGATTGAGTGGATTTCCGAAACCAATTTCCGGGTCGGCGGTCAGCAATTCATCAGCGACCTGGAAAGCCAGCAGCTTCGCACCAGCAACGAGCAGGTGGTGGTGCTGAAGACGGCGACGATGCTACGCCATTACCTCGATTTTTTCCTGCCGCATTCGATCGACAACATGATCGAGCTGGGGATCTGGCAGGGCGGGTCGCCGCTGTTTTTCGGATTGACGACGGACATCAAGAAAATCGTCGCGCTCGACCAGATCCGGCCCGATCCGGCGCCCGCCGACGCATCGCCCGAACTCGGCATGTTCTACCGCAACCCGGCGGTCATCGAGTTGATCGAGCGGCACCGGCTGGGCACCCGGGTGCGCCCGTATTTCGGCTATCAGCAGGACGACCGGGCCGGGCTCGAAACGATCATCGCCGACGAGTTCGGCGACGCCCCGCTCGACCTCGTGATCGACGACGCCTCGCATCAATACGAGCAGACGCGGCGCAGCTTCGAGATTCTGTTTCCCCGTCTGCGCCAGGGCGGCCTCTACATCATCGAGGACTGGCAGTGGGCGCACATGGACGTAGCCGCCTACCAGGACGGATCGAAATGGGGCGACCGGCCGGCGCTGACCAACTTCATCTTCGAATTGCTGATGGCCTATGGCAGCCATTCCGACCTGTTCTGGAACATCGTCGTGCGTGACTGGTTCGTCTCGCTGCAGAAGGGATCGTTTCCGTGCCCCGAGCCGTTCCGCATTGACGAAGCGATCCGGGCGCGAGGGAAAAGCCTTTGGCTGATCTAGATGGCGGGCCGGGGCCCGATTGCCGGCATGGCGCGCCGGGCGCAGCCTGACGATGCCGGCGCCGGCGCGGCCGGGCAGCGGCGGCTCAGGGTCGGCGAGGAATTGCGCCATGTGCTGGCGCAATTGTTGCGGCCCGGCCGGATGCGCGACCCGGCGCTGGCCGACGCCAGCATCACTGTGACCGAGGTACGGGTCAGCCCCGACCTGCGCAACGCCACCGTGTTCGTGATGCCGCTCGGCGGCGGCAACGCCGATGAGGTCGTCGCCGGGCTCGAACGCGGCGCCGCATTCCTGCGCGGCCAGGTCGCCCGGGCGGTCACGCTGCGCCGTGTGCCGAACCTCAAATTCGCGCTCGACCGCGCCTTCGACAGCGCAGACCGCATCGCCGGCATCCTGGCCCGCCCGGCCGTGGCACGCGACCTCGGTCCGCGCCCGGACGACGACGATGCCGGCTGACTGCGGCGTGCACGGCTGGCTTGTCGTCGACAAGCCGGCGGGGATCACCTCCACCCGGGTGGTGACGATGGTGCGGCGCGCGACCGGAGCCAAGGCCGGGCATGCCGGCACACTCGATCCGCTGGCGACCGGCGTATTGCCGATCGCGCTCGGCGAGGCGACCAAGACGATCCGCTTTGCTGCCGAGGGGCAAAAGCGCTACCGATTTACCGTGCGCTGGGGGATCGCCACGGCGACCGACGATCGTGAAGGGGCGACCGTCGGCGAGAGCCCGGTGCGGCCGGATGCGCAGGCCATCGCAGCGGCGTTGCCGCGCTTCGTCGGTTCGATAGCGCAGCGCCCGCCGGATTTCTCGGCGATCAAGATCGCCGGCCGCCGCGCCTACGCGTTGGCCCGGGCGGGCGGTGCGCCGGACCTGGTCGCCCGCCCGGTCGAGATCGCGGCGCTGCAACTCCTCGCGGTTCCCGACCCCGACCATGCCGAATTCGAGGCGAGCGTCGGCGGGGGCACCTATATCCGTGCGCTCGCCCGCGACCTGGCCCTGGCGCTGGGTACGCGCGGCCATATCGCCGCCTTGCGCCGCCTCGCGGTCGGGCGGTTCGGCGAAGCTCAGGCGATTTCACTGGATTCCGTTGCGGTGCTTGGGCATAGTCTCGCCGCTTCCGAGCATTTGCTGCCGCTCGAGACGGTGCTGGACGACATCCCGGCTCTGGCCTTGACGGCAGACGAAGCCGCTCGATTGCGTCACGGACAGCAGGTGACGCCGCGCGATCCGCGCGAACGGGCGCATCTCGATCGGCTCCTCGACGGTACGATCGTTGGCGCGCGGCATGACCGGCTTGTGATCGCCGTGGCGCGAATCGAGAAGGGTGTGCTTCGGCCGGTGCGCATACTCAATCGATGAAGGAACCAGACGATGTCGATCACGCCGGAGCGCAAGCAGGCGCTCATCACCGAATACGCGGTCAAGGCCGGCGACACCGGCTCGCCGGAGGTCCAGGTTGCAATACTTTCCGAACGGATCCGCAACCTTACCGATCACTTGGCTGATCATAAGAAGGACTTTCACTCGCGGCGCGGTCTTCTGGTCATGGTGGGCCAGCGGCGGCGCCTCCTCGACTATCTGAAGCGCTCCGATGCCGGGCGCTACGAGACGTTGATCGGCCGTCTCGGGCTGCGGCGTTGACGGCTCGGTGAGCGACGGCGCACTCTGGTCCGACAGCGCCCCCGCATCGTGGGGCGGCAGGGATCGGCTGTGCGAAGACACAAATGCCATCGCGGATCGCGCGCGGAGGGTCCTCTTCCGCCGGCGCGTTCGCATGCTCTTTCGACAAAGGATGAAATAGAATGTTCCAGGTCTATCGCAGGGAACTGATGTGGGGCGGCCGCCGCCTCGTGCTCGAAACCGGACGGATGGCGCGCCAGGCCGACGGCGCGGTGCTCGCCACCTACGGCGAGACCACGGTGCTGTGCACCGCGGTGGCCGCCAAGACGGCCAAGCCCGGGCAGGATTTCTTTCCGTTGACCGTGAATTATCAGGAAAAGTCGTTTGCCGCGGGCAAGATTCCCGGCGGATTTTTCAAGCGCGAAGGCCGGCCGTCGGAAAAGGAGACGCTGACGTCGCGGCTGATCGACCGGCCGATCCGGCCGCTTTTCGTGCCCGGATTTCTCAACGAGACCCAGGTCGTGTGCACGGTCTTGAGCCACGATCTCGAAAACGACCCCGACATCGTCGCGCTGATTGGCGCCTCAGCGGCGTTGACGATCTCGGGCATCCCGTTTCTCGGCCCGATCGGCGGCGCCCGGGTCGGCTATATCGGCGGCGAGTACGTGCTGAACCCGACCCTCGACCAGATCGAGAAATCCGACCTCGAACTCGTCGTCGCCGGCACCGGCGAGGGCGTCTTGATGGTCGAATCGGAGGCCAAGGAGCTGTCGGAAGAGACGATGCTCGGCGCCGTGATGTTCGGCCACCGCGAATTCCAGCCGGTCATCGAGGCGATCATCGAGCTCGCCGAAACCTGCGCTAAGGAGCCGTGGCCGATGGCGCCGGCATTGCCGGAAAAGGCCGCGATTGAGGCCGAGCTGCGCGAGGCGATCGGCCCGCAGATCGCCGCCGCCTATCGCGAGCGCGGCAAGCAGGACCGCAGCAACCAGCTCGAGGCCGCCAAGGCTGCCGCCGCCGAGCGCTTCGCCGGCGACGACGGCAAGCAGGCGCTCGCGGCAAAATTGTTCAAGGACATCGAGAAGGAGATCGTGCGTGGCGCGATCCTGAGGGGCGAACCGCGCATCGACGGGCGCGACACGCGCGCGATCCGCGAGATCACCTGCGAGGTCGGGGTGTTGCCGCGCGCCCACGGTTCGGCCCTGTTCACCCGGGGCGAGACCCAGGCGCTGGTCGTCGCCACGCTCGGCACCGGCCAGGACGAGCAGATCATCGACGCGCTGGCCGGCGAATATCGCGAGAACTTCATGCTGCACTACAATTTCCCGCCCTACGCGACCGGCGAGGCGGGGCGCATGGGGTCACCCGGCCGGCGCGAGATCGGCCACGGCAAGCTCGCCTGGCGCGCAGTACGGCCGCTGCTGCCGTCGAAAGACAGCTTCCCCTACACGATCCGCGTCGTCTCCGAGATCACCGAGTCGAACGGCTCGTCGTCGATGGCCTCGGTCTGCGGCGCGTCATTGTCGATGATGGATGCCGGCGTGCCGTTGCCGCGGCCGGTCGCCGGCATCGCGATGGGCCTGATCAAGGAGCCGACCGGCTTCGCGGTATTGTCCGACATTCTCGGCGACGAGGACCATCTCGGCGACATGGATTTCAAGGTCGCCGGCAGCGAGCGCGGGGTCACCGCGTTGCAGATGGATATCAAGATCACCTCGATCACCGAGGAGATCATGCGCATCGCCCTCGACCAGGCGCGCGACGGCCGCGCCCACATTCTCGGCAAGATGGCCGCCGCGCTGACCGGGGCGCGCGAGGAGGTCAGCGGCAACGCGCCGCGCATCACCACGATCGCGATCCCCAAGGATAAGATTCGCGAGGTAATCGGCTCGGGCGGCAAGGTGATCCGCGAAATTACCGAAACCACCGGCACCAAGATCGACATCGACGACGACGGCACGATCAAGGTCGCCGCCGTCGACGCGAGCGCCGCGCAGGCCGCGATCGACTGGATTCGCGGCATCGTCGCCGAGCCAGAGCTGGGGGTCATCTATAACGGCAAGGTGGTCAAGGTCGTCGATTTCGGCGCCTTCGTGAACTTCCTCGGCTCCCGCGACGGGCTCGTCCATATCAGCGAACTGGCGCAGCAGCGCGTCGCAAAGAGCAGCGACGTGGTCAAGGTCGGCGATGCGGTGAAGGTCAAGGTGCTCGGCTTTGACGACCGCGGCAAGGTCAAGCTCAGCATGCGCCAGGTCGACCAGGAGACCGGCGAGGATCTGGGGCCGCGGCGCCCCGAGCCGGCGCGCGCGCCGCAGGAACCGGCAAAGGCGGCGCTCTGACGCTAGTGCCGCCGCGGGAGGCAGGTACGCGCGCGTCCTGCCCGGCGCTGGCGCAGGTGATCGGCCATCGCGGCGCGGCTGCGCGGGCGCCCGAAAACACGCTGGCCGGGTTGCGCGAGGCCAAGTCGCTGGGTTGCCGCTGGGTCGAATTCGACGTGCGGCTGACCGGTGACGGCGCGCTCGTGCTGTGCCACGACAGCCGGCTCGACCGCACCACGGACGGCACCGGGCGGATCGCGGCATTGCCGCTCGCGGTAGTGGGCGCCTGCGATGCCGGGAGCCGGTTCGACCCGCGCTTTGCCGGCGAGAAGGTGCCGACCCTCGACGAGGCGCTCGCGCTTGCCGCCGAGCTTGGCCTCGGCGTCAACATCGAGATCAAGGCCGATCGCGGCCTCGCCGCAGCGACCGCCAAGGCGGTCGCGGCCAGCCTGTCGCGCGCCCGCCGCCCTCTGTCGGCGGTCCTGGTATCGAGCTTCGTGGCCACCGCGCTGGCGGCGATGCACGCGCTGATGCCCGAACTCGCGCTCGGCTTTCTGCTGCGCCGGCTCCCGCTCCGCTGGGCCGGGCGCGCGGCCAAGCTCGGCTGCGCGACGATCAACCTCGACCACCGGCACCTGCGTCCCGACCTTGTCGCCGCCATCGCAGCCGCCGGGTACTCGGTGCTGGCCTACACGGTCAACGACCCGGCCCGCGCCCGCACGCTTTTCGCGTGGGGGGTAACTTCCGTTTTTTCCGATGTACCCGATATAATGTTGGAATCGGCCGCGGCTGACGACAAGAGCCGGGCGCGGCAAGGAGCGTTGGGGTGAAGCCGCTCAACCCGCTTGTTATATCGGGGCGCGAGGTACTGCCGCTGGTCGAAGGCGGCAAGGGCATCTCGATCTCGAACGGTGAAAGCTCGGGCGCATGGGCGGCCTCGGGTGCGCTCGGCACGTTTTCCGGCGTCAACGCCGACAGCTACGACGAAACCGGTCAGCTGATCACGCAGCTGTACAAGGGCCGCACCCGGCGCGAGCGCCATGAAGAGCTGGTCGCGTATGCGATCGCCGGCGGCATCGAGCAGGCGCGCGTCGCGCACGAGCGCTCGAACGGGCAGGGCCGCATCCACATGAACGTGCTGTGGGAAATGGCGGCCGCCGAGCGGGTTCTGCACGGCGTGCTCGAAGGAGCCCGCGGCCTCATTCACGGCGTCACCTGCGGGGCCGGGATGCCGTACCGCATCGCCGAGATCTGCAGCCGCTACGGCGTCTACTACTACCCGATCGTGTCGTCGGCCCGGGCGTTCCGCGCCTTGTGGAAACGTGCCTATCACAAGTTTTCGGAGTGGCTCGGCGGCGTCGTCTATGAGGACCCGTGGCTCGCCGGCGGCCATAACGGCCTGTCGAACAGCGAAGACCCCGACAACCCCGAACCGGCCTATCCGCGGGTGCGCGAATTGCGCAGCCTGATGACCGAGTTCAACCTCGACACCACGCCGATCTTCATGGCGGGCGGGGTCTGGTACCTGCGCGAATGGCTGGACTGGATCGACAACCCCGAAGTGGGCCCGGTCGCCTTTCAGTTCGGCACCCGGCCCTTGCTGACCCAGGAAAGCCCGATCTCGGAGGCCTGGAAGCGCAAATTGATGACGCTGCAGGAAGGCGACGTCTACCTCAACCGGTTCAGCCCGACCGGGTTCTACTCATCGGCGGTGCGCAACGAGTTCCTGAACGAATTGCGGCGGCGCTCGGAACGCCAGGTCGCCTATTCGGTGGAGGCGATCGGCGAGCATGTCGCCGAGTTCAGCGTCGGCGCCCGCGGCCGGCTGGTCTACCTGACCCCGCAGGATCGCGAATCGGCGCGGCGCTGGGTCGCCCAAGGGTTTACCGAGGCATTGCGCACGCCCGATTCGACGCTGATCTTTGTCACCCCGCAAAAGGCGTTGGAAATCCGCAGCGATCAGATCGGGTGCATGGGCTGCCTCAGCGCCTGCCTGTTCTCGAACTGGGCCCAGAACGAGGCGGGCACAACCGGCAAGAAGGCCGACCCGCGCAGCTTCTGCATCCAGAAGACGTTGCAGGCGATCCGCCATTCCGACGATGTCGAGTTCCAGCTGATGTTTTCGGGCCACAACGCCTATCGCTTTGCCACCGACCCGTTCTATGCGAACGGCTATGTTCCCTCGGTGCGCGAGTTGGTGGACCGCCTCCAGACCGGCGACTGATTGGCGCAAACCCAAACCGGGCCTTGCCTTTTCGAGCCTGTCCCTTATATCTCGCGCATGGACGGAACAGCGAACACACCGACGATGCTGGCGCGGTTGCGGGCCGTGGGCCTGCGCCCAACACGCCAGCGCATTGCCCTCGCGCGGCTTCTGTTTACCGGCGGCGATCGCCACGTCACCGCCGAGCAGTTGCATGGCGAGGCGCAGGCTGCCGCGATCCGCGTCTCGCTCGCGACCGTCTATAACACGCTGCACCAGTTCACCGCGGCCGGGCTGCTGCGCGAGGTCGTGGTCGAGCCGGGGCGGTCTTATTTCGATACCAACATCGAAGACCACCACCACTTCTTCTGCGAGACGACCGGCATGTTGAAGGACATCCCGGGCGAATCGGTGGTGGTCGGCGCGCTGCCCTTGCCGCCCTCGGGCACCGAAATCCGGCGGGTCGACGTGATCATCCGCGTCCGCCGCGATCCGCAAACCTTTCTTTAGAATAATTCCAGAAAAGGGTTGAAAACCCGTTCGTGCCAACCTTATAACAAAGGCGGGCACGAAGCCGGTGGCCGTTCGCGGCTGCCGGGCGTTAACCGAAGTGGAGACAAGGATGGCGTCGCTCAAAGGTTCGAAGACCGAGACCAATCTGAAGGAAGCATTTGCCGGCGAAAGCCAGGCGAACCGGCGATATCTGTATTTCGCCCAGAAGGCGGATGTCGAGGGCTACAACGACGTTTCGGCGGTGTTCCGCTCGACTGCGGAAGGCGAAACCGGCCATGCGCACGGCCACCTCGAATATCTCGAGGAAGTCGGCGATCCGGCGACCGGGCTGCCGATCGGCGAGACCAGCAAGAACCTGAAGGCGGCGGTTGCCGGCGAGACGCACGAATACACCGACATGTATCCGGGCATGGCGCGCACCGCTCGCGAAGAGGGGTTCGACGAGATCGCCGACTGGTTCGAAACGCTGGCCAAGGCCGAGCGCTCCCATGCCGGCCGGTTCCAGCGGGCGCTGGACGCGCTCTGAGCTGCGAGCGGGCGCGACGCCTGCCGGGTAATCGCCGGCCGGGGACCATGGCAGGGGCGCGAAGCCACGGGTTTCGCGCCCCTTGCTTTCGGGGCATCCGAGGTTGGGCGCGGAGACGAGCAGAATGAGAGAAGGCAGCCTGGAGGCACCGACCCGCCATCCGATCGCGTGGGAGGATGCCGATTTCACCGACCGGGCGAAGACCGAGGCCGAAATGCGTCGGGTCTTCGACATCTGCCACACCTGCCGGCGGTGCTTCAACCTGTGCGATTCGTTCCCGCGCCTGTTCGACCTGATCGACAATTCCACAACCGGCGAGCTCGATTCGGTCGATGCCGCCGATTATCGCCATGTCGCCGACGCCTGCACGCTGTGCGACATGTGCTTCATGACCAAATGCCCTTACGTGCCGCCGCACGAGTTCAACGTCGATTTCCCGCATCTGATGCTGCGCTACCGGGCGGTCGAGGAGAAAGAGGGCAGGGTGCCGTGGGCCCGGCGCCAATTGGGCAAGACCGACCGCAACGGCAGCCTCGCACGCCTCGCCGCGCCACTGGCCAACTGGGCCAGCAGCGAGCGCAACGCGGTCGCCCGCCCGGCGCTGGAAAAGGTTGCCGGGGTCGATCGTCGCGCCGCATTGCCCGAATATTTCGGCCGCACCTTCTTGACGCGAACGCGGCGCAGCCCGCCGCAGCGCGATAGCTCCGCGCCCGCCGCCGCGCGCAAGGCGGTGCTCTATGCGACCTGCTTCGTCAATTACAACAATCCAGGCATCGGCGAGGCCGTGCGCGCCGTGCTCGCCAGGAACGGGGTCGAGACCGAGCCGCTCTACCCGCAATGTTGCAAGATGCCCCAGCTTGAGGCCGGCGACCTCGGCGCGGTGGCAAAGGCAGCGCGAGAGGTGGCCGCGAGCCTCGAACCCTGGATCGACAAGGGCTACGACATCGTCGCGCTGGTGCCGTCCTGCGCGCTGATGCTGAAATTCGAATGGCCGCTGATCGTGCCGAGCGAGCCGGTGGTCGCCAAATTGGCGGGCGCGACCTTCGACGTCAGCGAATACATCGTCGACATCGCCAAGAAGGAGGGGCTGGCGCCAGGCATGGTGCCGCTCGACGGCGCGGTGACCCTGCACCTCGCCTGCCATGCGCGGGCCCAGAACATGGGCGCCAAGGCGGCGGAGATGCTGCGGCTGGTGCCGGGCGCCGAGGTCAAGGTGATCGAGCGCTGCTCGGGCCATGGCGGCTCGTGGGGGGTGATGAAGGAGAATTTCGACACCGCGATCAAGGTCGGCCGCCCGGTCGCGCGCCAGGCGCTGCGTGAGCCGACCCCGTTTCTGGCGAGCGAATGCCCGCTCGCCGGAATGCATATCCGCCAAGGCATGGAAAAACTGGCCGATGGAAAGCCCGTGCCCGAGCGCTCATTGCACCCGATCGAGCTGATCGCGCGCGCCTATGGCATTGGCGCCGCCCGACCGGCCCGAGAAGATTGAGGAGGTTCGGATGACGGAAGCTTTGTCGCCGACCCGGCGGCGGATAACTCGCGCCGACATCATGCCGCTTGCCGAGTATGCCGCGGTTCGCCGGGAACGTCGGCGCCATACGACGGAGATCAAGCGGCGGCGGCGGGTCGAGGTCGGCCCGTTTGCAACGTTCTACTTCGAGAATTTCGCCACGATGTGGCAGCAGGTCCAGGAGATGCTGCACATCGAAAAAGGCGGCGAGGCCCAGGTCGAAGACGAATTGGCCGCGTACAACCCGCTGATTCCGCAAGGGAAAGAGCTGGTTGCCACGGTCATGTTCGAGATCGACGACCCGGTGCGCCGGGCCCGCACCCTGGCGCGGCTGGGCGGCATCGAACACGCGGTCTTTCTCGAAATCGGCGGCGAGCGCATCGGCGGCGAGGCCGACCCCACGCGCGAAAACACCAGCGAAGACGGCAAGGCGTCGTCGGTGCAGTTCATCCGCTTCCGGTTTTCTGACGCGCAGATCGCCTTGTTCAAAACGCCGGGAGCGCGAGTCGTCGCCGGGTTCGACCACCCCGAATACGGGCATCTGGCGGTGATCCCGGAACCGGTCCGCGCCGCCCTCGCCGAGGACTTCGCTTAGGGCGCGGTCCGTTGATGTTGAAACACCTTTACCCGTCGTCGTGCCCGGACTTGATCCGGGCATCTGCGTCTTTTTGTTCCGGCGCTCGAGATTGAAGACATGGACCCCCGGGTCAAGCGCGGGGGAGGCGATTATCTGGAATTTGCTTCAAGCCAAACGGACCACGCGCGCGAGCGCGGCTGGCTACGAGCGGCCGGCTAGCGGTGCGCTGCGTTGTAGCGGGCAAGGATGTCGGGGCCGGGGCACAATTCCGTTTCGCCCAGCCCGTTGAGCGGCGCCTCGACGGTTTCGAGGAAATGGTGCAGGTCGCCGTGGTCCGATTCGACGAACAATAGCCCGGTCACGACCTCGCCGGCGGCGTGGCGCTGGTGCAGGTAGGTCAGGGCCGACACCCGGTCGGTCGGGTCGTATTCCGGCGCCAGCTTGCGCAGCCGTATCGCCGAGCCGTCGTGCTGGACCACGGTCTCGACCGTTCCGGGCGCGTAATCGGCGGTGATGGCCTCGCGCTCGACCATGAAATCGAGCTGGTTGACCGCCTCGTTATGGGCCCGCACGTAATCGAAGCTCTTGGTCGATTCGGGATTGTTGTTGAAGGCGACGCAGGGCGAGATCACGTCGAGGAACGCAGCGCCCTTGTGCTGGATCGCCCCCTTGATCAGGGGCACCAGCTGGTGCTTGTCGCCCGAAAAGCTGCGCGCGACATAGCTGGCGCCGAGCTGCAAGGCGAGCGCGACGAGATCGATCGGCGAATCGGTGTTGACCGAGCCGCGGCGCGCCTTCGACCCCTTGTCGGCGGTGGCCGAGAACTGGCCCTTGGTCAGGCCGTAAACGCCGTTGTTCTCGACGATGTAGACCATGTCGACGCCGCGGCGGATGCAATGGGCGAACTGGCCGAGGCCGATCGAGGCGCTGTCGCCGTCGCCGGACACGCCGAGATAGACGAGGTCGCGATTGGCCAGGTTGGCGCCGGTCAGTACCGACGGCATGCGGCTATGCACGCTGTTGAACCCGTGGCTGCGGCCGAGGAAATAGGTCGGGGTCTTCGACGAGCAGCCGATGCCCGACAATTTGGCGATGCGGTGCGGCGGCAAGGCCAATTCGAAGCAGGCCTGGATGATGGCCGCGCTGATCGAATCGTGGCCGCAGCCGGCGCATAAGGTCGAGACCGCTCCGTCGTAATCGCGATGGGTATAGCCGAGCGCGTTGGTCGGCAGTTTCGGGTGGCGGAAGCGGGGCTTGAGGATATAGGTCATCGGGACCTCGTCGTGGACCGCGGCCGTCCCGGCCGCATGCGGGCGAGCCGCCCGCGTTCCGGTTTCGGGTTAGGCCTTGCGCAGCGGGGCAAGGGTGACGACCGCGAGCATGTCGGCAATCGCCTTGACGATGAAGCGGGCGGTGATCGGCGTGCCGTCGTAATGCAGGATCGGGACGAGCCGGGCCGGGTCCACCTCGAGTTCGGTGGTCAAGAGGGTGCGGAGCTGCGCATCGCGGTTCTGCTCGATGACGAAAATGCGCTCGTGGCCGGTGATGAAATCGAGCACGTCGTCGTGAAACGGAAATCCGCGCACGCGCAGCGTATCGAGGTAGAGGCCGCGCGCTTCAAGCGCCTCCAGCGCCTCGTCCATCGCCGGCGCGGTCGAGCCGAAATAGATCGCGCCGAACCGCGTCGGCCCGCCTAGCGGCCCGACCGGCGCCTCGCGCTTGACCGGGCGCGGCAACAGCCGCTTCGCTGTCTCGAACTTGCGCAGCAGGCGCTGCATGTTGTCGACGTAGTCGTGGCCCTCTTCGGAGTATTTCGCGTAGCGGTCCTTCGTCGTGCCACGGGTGAAAAAGGCGCCGCGCTCGGGATGCGTGCCGGGCAGGGTGCGATAGGGGATGCCGTCGCCGTCGACATCGAGGTAGCGGCCGAACTCGACCCCCGCTTCGAGCTGCTCGTAGGTCATCACCTTGCCGCGGTCGTATTGGCGCGCCGGGTCCCATTCGAGCGCCGGGACCAGCCACTCGTTCATGCCGATATCGAGGTCGAGCATGACGAAGATCGGGGTTTGCAGACGGTCGGCAAGATCGAAGCTGCGCGCCGCAAAATCGAATGCCTCGTGCGGGTCCTGCGGAAACAGGAGGACGTGCTTGGTGTCGCCGTGCGAGGCATAGGCGCACGACAGGATGTCGGCCTGCTGGGTGCGGGTCGGCATGCCGGTCGACGGGCTGCCGCGCTGGATGTCGAAGATCACGGCCGGAATCTCGGCGAAATAGGCGAGGCCGATGAATTCCTGCATCAACGAGATGCCGGGGCCGGAGGTCGCGGTGAACGCGCGCGAGCCGTTCCATCCGGCGCCGACGACGACGCCGATCGAGGCGAGCTCGTCTTCGGCCTGGATGATCGCGTATTTGTGCTGCTTCGATTCGGCGTCGCGGCGATAGCGGAAGCAATGCGCCGAGAACGCCTCGGCGAGCGAGGAAGACGGCGTGATCGGATACCACGCGCACACCGTCGCGCCGCCGTAGACCGCGCCGAGCGCGGCGGTGTCGTTGCCGGTCACGAAGATGCGGTCGCCGACCTTGTCGCGCCGTTCGAGCCTGAGGCCGATCGGGCAGTCGAGCGCCGACATTGCCCAATCGCGGCCGAGCTGAAGCGCATGCAAATTGGGCTTGATCAGCGCGTCCTTGCCGCGGAACTGCTCGCCGATCAGGGCCTCGATCGCGGCAACGTCGATCCCGAGCATTGCCGACAACACGCCGAGATAGATGATGTTCTTGAAAAGTTGCCGCTGCCGCATGTCGTCGTAGGTGCGGTTGCAGATCTCGGTCAGCGGCGCCCCGATCACATTGATGTCGTCGCGGAATCTCGACGGCGGCATCGGCTTGGTCGAGTCGTAGAGCAGATAGCCGCCGGGCTCGATCTCGGCGATGTCCTTGTCCCAGGTCTGCGGGTTCATCGCCACCATCAGATCGACGCCGCCGCGCCGCCCGAGATGGCTCGCCTCGCTGATCCGCACCTCGTACCAGGTCGGCAGGCCCTGGATGTTCGACGGGAAGATGTTGCGCGAGCTTGCGGGGATGCCCATGCGCAGGATCGACTTGGCGAACAGCGCGTTGGCGCTGGCCGAGCCCGACCCGTTGACGTTGGCGAACTTGACGACGAAATCGTTGATGGCTTCTAGCGGCTTCGGCATGCCGGTCCCGCCTGTGTGATGTCGATGAGGTATTTGCGCATGTCCCATGCGCCGGTCGGGCAGCGCTCTGCGCACAACCCGCAATGGAGACAAACGTCCTCGTCCTTGACCATGATCCGCCCGGTCTTCAGCGATCCGCCGATATAGAGGTCTTGGGTCAGGTTGAGGGCCGGCGCGTTGAGCCGCCGGCGCAATTCCGCTTCGCTGTCGTCATCGGTAAAGGTGATGCAGTCGACCGGGCAGATGTCGACGCAGGCGTCGCACTCGATGCATAAGGGGCCGGTGAACACGGTCTCGATATCGCAGTTGAGGCAGCGTTCGGCTTCGAGATAGCCAAGCTTCTCGTCGAAGCCGAGCTCGACCTCGGTGCGGATGTCGGCGAGCGCGACCGCGGTTTCCCTGAGCGGTACCCGATAGCGCACATCGGTCGAGATGTCGTTATCGTAGCTCCACTCGTGGATGCCCATCTTCTGGCTGGTCAGCGATGTGCCGGGCGGCGGGCGGTCGTTGACATCCTCGCCGTGGCAGAATTTGTCGATCGAGACCGCGGCGTCGTGGCCGTGCGCGACCGCCCAGATGATGTTTTTCGGGCCGAACGCCGCGTCGCCGCCGAAAAACACGTTGGGCAGGGTCGATTGCATCGTCCGCGGGTCGACCTTGGGCATGTTCCAGCGGTCGAACTCGATGCCGATGTCGCGCTCGATCCACGGAAATGCGTTTTCCTGGCCGATCGCCACCAGCACGTCGTCGCACGGGATGTGGGTGGGCGGCTCGCCGGTCGGCACCAGGCTGCGCCGGCCGCGCGCATCGTATTCGGCCTTGACCTTCTCGAAGACGACGCCGGTCAGCACCCCGTCATTATGGGTGAACTCCACCGGCACCATGAAGTTGAGGATCGGGATGCCTTCGTGCATCGCGTCCTCCTTTTCCCATGGGCTCGCCTTCATCTCCTCGAAGCCGGAGCGGACGACGACGGTAACCTCCTTGCCGCCGAGCCGGCGCGACGAGCGGCAGCAATCCATCGCCGTGTTGCCGCCGCCGAGCACGACGACGCGCTCGCCGATCTTGTTGATGTGGCCAAACGACACGCTCGACAGCCAGTCGATGCCAATATGGATGTTGTCGGCGGCTTCCTTGCGGCCGGGGATGTCGAGTTCGCGCCCACGCGGCGCACCGGAGCCGACGAACACGGCGTCCCAGCCTTGCGCGAGCAGCTCTTTGAGGCTGTGGACGAAATGGCCGAACCGGGTTGCCGCGCCCATGCCGAGGATCAGATCGACCTCTTCGTCGGTCACCGATTCCGGCAGGCGAAAGCGCGGGATCTGCGTTCGCATCATGCCGCCGCCCTTGGCGTCGCCGTCGAAGATCACGCACTCGTAACCGAGCGGCAGCAGGTCGCGCGCGACGGTCAGCGACGCCGGGCCGGCGCCGACGAGCGCAACGCGCTTGCCGTTTTTCTGCTTGGGCGCAGGCGGGATATAGCCGCTGATGTCGCCCTTGTTGTCGGCGGCGACCCGCTTCAGCCGGCAGATCGCGACCGGCTCCTTCTCGACCCGGCCGCGCCGGCAGGCGGGTTCGCACGGGCGGTCGCAGGTGCGGCCGAGGATGCCGGGAAACACGTTCGAATGCCAGTTGATCGCCCACGCTTCGGTGTAGCGCCGCTCGGCGATCAGGCGGATGTACTCAGGCACCGGCGTGTGCGCCGGGCAGGCCCACTGGCAATCGACGACCTTATGAAAATAGTCGGGATTGCGAATATCGGTCGGTTGCAACAGCGTCTCCCGCCGGGGCGGCGATGATCTGCCCCCGGACTATTCGTGGCCGTGCCGTTCCCCGATACCGGACCGGCCGGCCCGTCTTCCGCCGCGCGCCGCCGCAGCGGCCCGGCACCGCGTTATACTCGTCCGCGCGGCGACCGTCATCATCCTCTCGCACGAGCCGGTAGACCCGATAAAAGCTCCATAAATTCTGCAACATCGCCGATGCCGGTGCAATCTCCGGCGCGGCATGGCAGCGACCCGTCGCGATGATGATCACGAATGGTTGCGATCCTGGTAACACTGCGCCGATTCGATGATCTTCATGCGGTGGCGCGGGCGCCGAGATGGGCGACGCGCGGCATCACCTCGTCGGCCAGCAATTGCATCGAGTGGTGCCACGCCTCAGGGTTCTCGCTGTAGTCGAAGCAGAACAGCAACAGCGCGCCGAACCCGCCGACCTCTTCGTACATGCGCTCGATCTTTTCGACCACGGTCGATGGCGAGCCGATCAGCCAGTTGTGGCGGCCGCAATATTCGGGCGTCACGTCGCTGTCGGCGACCTCGGGATCGTGCTTCAGGAACTGGATCACCCCGACATTGGTCAAGAGCGGCAGGAAGTATTCGCGCATCATGCGCCCCATCTGGGCGCCGACCGACAGCCGCCACGCCTCGTCATCGCTGTCGGCGACGAAAATCTCGCGCACCAGCCGCCAATCGAGCCGGCTCGGGGTGCGGCCGCTGCGTCGCCCGCCTTCCTCGACCGAATTCCAATGGCTGGCGACATAGGTCGGGTTGAGGTTGAGGCTCATCGGCAGAAACCCGTGCTCGCCGGCGAGCTTCAGCGTTTCCGAGCCGGCGCTGACCCCGGCCACGCCGATCGGCGGGTGCGGACGCTGCAACGGGCGGATATGCGGCCGCAGCGTGTCGTACATCGGCCCGGTAATGCTGACCTGCCAGTATTTGCCGGCATAGTCGAAGGGCTCCTCGGCGGCCCACATCTTCAGGATGATGTCGAGCGCCTCGCGCGTCATCTCGCGGTGCTGGCCGGAATTGCCGTCGACATGGAACATCGCCCAGTCGCTCGGCAAGCCGCTGGCGGCGACCCCGAAATTGAGCCGTCCCTGGGCCAAATGGTCGAGCATCGCCACCCGGTTCGCGAGTTCGGCCGGGTGGTGGTAGGGCAGCAGGAAACCACCGGGTGCGAGGCGGATGCGCCGGGTCTCCATCAGTGCCTGGGCGATCAAGAGGTCGGGCGCCGGGTGCGGCTCCCACGGCGCGGTGTGGTGCTCGCCGATCCAGGCTTCCATGAAGCCGAGCTCGTCGGCCCAGCGCAGTGTTTGCAGGTCCCATTTCTGGCCGTCGTAAAGCCCGCGCTCGGGCGGATGCGACGGCATCGTGAACAGGCCGTATTGCATCGGGCACCTCCTGTTCGGCCAGGGCAATCCTAGTGCACCCGGGCCGGCCGCGCACCGGGTTTGCGGTGCACGATCTCGGCAAGAGTGGCTAAGAAGTAGGCAAATCAACATTATTTTGCCCGGCGCGGCAGCAAAGTGATTGCCTCTAAAGCGCCGGAGGATTACTGAAGCACCGAATTCGGGGCGTGGACCCCCCATCCATCGCCGGGAGGAATCGCGATGACGGCAAGCCATCCCGAACGCCGGGCCAGAAAGTGGCACGTCGGCGAAAAGGCCGTGATCGACCATCTTGTCCGCAGCATGTCGGGCACGCCGGCGGCCGCGCCGCGCCGGGTGCTCTCCGCCACGACCGAAACCGGCCTGTGCATCGAGGACCAGCTGCGCAAGGCGCATAACCCTCCGGCGAAGGGCCTGGCGATTTTCTGATCGCACCCGCCCTCGCCGAGTCGGCCGGTCAGGCCGGCCTCGAACCTCCTCTCGAACGCTGAGCGGCAGCGGATTGCCTGTGCTGCGCTGCACCATTGACGCGCGCGCCGCTGCTCCCTAGCTTGCGGCGTTCGCGCGAGCGCGCGAACCTTGCGAGAGGATTGCCTGATGAAGCCGACGCGGCGCCCGGCCAACCCATGCTTTTCATCGGGGCCTTGCGCCAAGCGGCCGGGGTGGTCGCCGGCGGCATTGGCCGGGGCGCTGGTCGGCCGTTCGCACCGCTCGGCCGCCGGGCTCAAGCAGCTGGTCGAGATCATCGACCGGTCGCGCACGCTGTTGCGAATTCCGGCCGATTACAAGGTCGGGATCGTCCCGGCATCGGATACCGGCGCGGTCGAGATGGCGCTGTGGTCGCTGCTCGGCGCGCGCGGTGTCGACCTTTTGGCGTGGGAGAATTTCGGCGAAGGCTGGGTCGCCGACGTGACCCAGCAGCTCAAGCTGCCCGACATGCGGGTCATGCACGCGCCCTATGGCAAGCTTCCCGACCTGACGCAGGTCGATCCCGCGCGCGATGCCGTGTTCGTGTGGAACGGCACGACCTCGGGCGTCAGGGTGCCGAACGGCGACTGGATCGCCGCCGACCGCCAGGGGTTGACGATCTGCGATGCGACCTCGGCGGCGTTTGCGATGCGGTTGCCCTGGCCCAAGCTCGATGTCGTGACCTGGTCGTGGCAGAAGGCGCTGGGCGGCGAGGCCGCGCACGGCATGCTGGCGCTGAGCCCGCGCGCGGTGGAGCGGCTGGAGAGCTATACCCCGCCATGGCCGCTGCCGAAGATTTTCCGGCTGACCGGCAAGGGCAGATTGATCGAGGGCATCTTCCGCGGCGAAACGATCAACACGCCGTCGATGCTGTGCGTCGAGGACGCGCTCGATTCGCTGAAATGGGCAGAAAGCGTCGGCGGGCTCGACGGCTGCGTCGCCCGCGCCGAGGCCAATTTCGCCGTGGTTGCGGCGTGGGTCGAGCGCACCCCGTGGGTCGAGTTTCTGGCCGAAGAGCCGGCGACGCGGTCATGCACCTCGCCCTGCATCATGATCACCGATCCGTGGTTCCAGAGCCTCGATCCGGAGGTTCGCTTCACGACCAACCGGCGCATGCTGGCGCGGCTCGATGCCGAGGGCGTCGGCTACGATCTCGCCACCCACCGCGCCTCTCCGCCCGGCATCCGCATCTGGACCGGCGCCACCGTCGAGACCAGCGATGTCGAGGCCTTGATGCCGTGGCTCGATTGGGCCTGGGAGCAGGAGCGCGACGCGGCCAAGGCGCAGATTTAGGTAACGCAAAAGACGCGAAAGATACGCAAAAGACACGAAGCTGCAAGCGGCGCTCACACCCATAAGAATAACAATGAGGCAGTGAGACAGTGAGAGGAAATTTTTGGCACTTCGCACCGATCCTTTCTTTGTGTCCTTTGCGTATCCTTCGCGTTCTCCGCGTTAAATAACAATATCTCACCGCCTCACTGCTTCATTGTGAAACTTTGGAACATCAGATGCCGAAAGTACTGATTGCCGACGCGCTGAGCCCGAGTGCGGTTGCCGTGTTCGCCAAGCGCGGGGTCGAGACTGATGTCAGGATCGGATTGAAGCCGGCCGAACTGGCGGAATGCATCGGGGCCTATGACGGGCTCGCGGTGCGCTCGGCGACCAAGGTCACCGCAGCGCTGATCGCCGCGGCCGGCGGGCTCAAGATCATCGGCCGCGCCGGCATCGGCGTCGATAACATCGACGTGCCCGCCGCGACGCAGCGCGGCATCGTCGTGATGAACACACCCTACGGCAATTCCATCACCACCGCCGAGCACACGATCGCATTGCTGTTTGCATTGGCGCGCGAGATCCCGGCGGCCGACCGTTCGACCCAATCCGGCAAGTGGGAGAAGTCGCGCTTCATGGGGGTCGAACTGGCCGGCAAGGTTCTCGGCATCATCGGCTGCGGCAATATCGGCTCGATCGTCGCCGACCGGGCGCAAGGGCTGCGCATGAAGGTGATCGCGTACGACCCGTTCCTGTCGGCGGAACGTGCGGTCGATCTCGGGGTCGAGCGGGTGGGGTTCGACGAACTGCTCGGCCGCGCCGATTTCATCACCCTGCACACGCCGCTGACCGACGCGACCCGCAACCTGATCGACGCCGCCGCCTTCGCCAAGATGAAGCGCGGGGTACGCCTGATAAACTGCGCCCGCGGCGGCCTGGTGGTCGAGGCCGATTTGGCGGCGGCGCTCGATTCGGGGCAGGTCGCCGGGGCCGCGGTCGATGCCTTTGTCGAAGAGCCGGCGAGGCGCGAAAACCCGCTCTTCGGCCGCGACAATTTCGTCGCGACCCCGCATCTCGGCGCGGCGACCAGCGAGGCGCAGGAAAACGTCGCGGTGCAGATTGCCGAGCAGATGTCGGACTACCTGCTGACCGGTGCGATCGCAAACGCCGTCAACATGCCTTCCCTCAGCGCCGAGGAGGCTGCTCGCCTCAAGCCGTACATGAGGCTCGCCGAGCAGCTCGGCAGCTTTGCCGGCCAGTTGACCGAAACCGAGATCAACGCCGTCGCGATCGATTACGAAGGAGCGATCGCCAGCCTCAACGTCAAGCCGCTGACCGCGATCGTGTTGACCGGGTTGCTGGCGCCGCAACTATCGACGATCAACATGGTCAACGCGCCGATGATCTGTCGCGAGCGCGATATCCGCGTCAGCGAGACATTGCGCACCGATCCCGGCGACTACCAGACCCTGATCCGCGTCGCCGTGACCTTCGCGGGCAGGCAGCGCGCGGTCGAGGGCACCTTGTTCGCCGGCGACAAGCCGCGCCTCGTCTCGGTCGCCGGCATCCCGCTCGAAGCCGAGCTCGGTGGCCATGTGCTGTTCGTGCGCAACTACGACAAGCCCGGCTTTATCGGCGCGCTCGGCCGCACCCTCGCCGCCGCCGAGGTCAACATCGCCACCTTCCATCTCGGCCGCACCGGCCCGGGCCAGGACGCGATCGCATTGATCGAGGTCGATCAGGATCTGACTCCGGCGCTGCTCGACGAGGTGCGCGCGCTGCCCAACGTGATCCAGGTCAAGGCGCTGCGGTTCTAGCGGAGGAGCGAGGCGAGGGCGACGGGACGGCGGTCGCGACCTTTCGCGGCAATCGCTTTCTCGCCCCTCTGCGTGCAATATCGCGCCATGAACGACGCTCCGCACCCGGCGCTGTTGCCGACCGGATTCTATGACCTGCTGCCGCCGGAGGCGGAGATCGAGGCCGCGGCCACCGCGCGCCTGATGGCGGTGCTGGCGGCGCACGGCTACGAACGGGTCATGCCGCCGCTGGTGGAGTTCGAAGAGACGTTGCTGGCCGGCGCCGGCGCGGTCACGGCGGGCGAAACCTTCCGCACGCTCGATCCGGCCTCGCATCGGATGATCGCGGTGCGCGCCGACATGACCCCGCAGGTCGCGCGCATCGCCGCGTCCCGGCTTGCGCACCGGCCGCGTCCGTTGCGGCTGAGCTATTCCGGTCAGGTATTGCGGGTAAAGGGCTCGGAGATCCGGCCCGAGCGGCAGGTCGGGCAGGTCGGGGCCGAGCTGATCGGGGCCGAGAGCGCGGCCGCCGATGTCGAGGCGATCGCGGTCGCCGGCGAGGCGCTGATTTCGGTCGGCGTGCCGCACCTGTCGGTCGATATCACCTTGCCGACACTGGTTCCGGCGATCGCCGAGGCCTACGGCATCGAGGGTAAGCGGGCGGCGTCGCTGCGTGCCGCGCTCGACCGCAAGGATGCGGCGGCGGTGGCCGAATTGTCGGG
>JASHNY010000159.1 GCA_030041385.1 Alphaproteobacteria bacterium | reverse complement strand
GCCCGGGCCGATGTGCTGCGCGCCCGTTAGCGGAGGGCAGTGATGCTGGACGCGATGTACCTGGCGATCGGCTTCGCCTTTCTGGCGGGTGCTGTGCTCTATTTGCTGGCCTGCGATCGGCTGTAAGGAGGGGACGGTGATTTTCGATTATTCCCTCGCCGGGGCGGTCACGTTGGGGCTCCTCGTCTACCTGGTCTATGCGCTGATCCGCCCGGAAAAATTCTAGCCGCGGCGTGCCGAGGAGCGTGTTGAGATGACACTAAACGGCTGGCTCCAGATCGCGCTGTTCAGCGTGATCGTGGTGTTGCTGACCAAACCCTTCGGCGGCTACATGACGCGCGTCTTTACCGGCGAGCGCGTCTTTCTGTCGCCGGTTCTGGGGCCGTTGGAGCGCGGGATCTACCGCATCTGCGGCGTCGACGAACGGCAGGAACAGCATTGGGTGACCTATGGCGTCGCGATGCTGTTTTTCACCGCGGCGGGTTTCGCCGTGCTTTATGCGCTGCAACGGCTGCAGGCGGTGTTGCCGTTCAACCCGGCCGGGCAGAGCGCCGTCGAGCAGAGCCTGGCGTTCAACACCTCGGTCAGCTTCATCACCAACACCAACTGGCAGTCGTACACACCCGAGACGACGATGAGCTACCTGACCCAGATGGCCGGGCTCACCGTGCACAATTTCGTCTCGGCGGCGACCGGCATCGCGCTGGCGATCGCGCTGGTCCGCGGGTTTGCCCGGCGCTCGGCCCAGACGGTCGGCAATTTCTGGGTCGATCTGGTCCGCGGCACGCTTTACGTCCTGCTGCCGATCGCGATCGTCGTCGGCCTGTTCTTTGTCTGGCAGGGCATGCCGCAGAACCTCAACGCCTATACCGACGCGACGACGCTCGAAGGGGCGAAACAGGTGATCGCGCAGGGCCCGGTGGCCTCGCAAGAGGTCATCAAGATGATGGGCACCAACGGCGGCGGCTTTTTTAACGCCAACTCCGCCCATCCTTACGAAAACCCGAATGCGATCACCGATTTGGTCCAGCTATTGCTGATCTTCTCGATCGGCGCAGGGCTCACCAACGTGTTCGGCCGCATGGTCGGCAGCCAGACGCAGGGCTGGGCGATCTTTGCGGTGATGGGGCTCCTGTTCCTCGCCGGGGTGACCACCTGCTATTGGGCGGAGGCGCAGGGCAACCCGGCCTTTGCCGCCCTCCACGTCAACCAGGCGCCTTCGGCATTGCAGGCCGGCGGCAACATGGAAGGCAAGGAGGTGCGCTTCGGCATCGCCGACTCGGCGCTGTTTACGACCGTGACCACCGACGCCTCGTGCGGCGCGGTCAACAACATGCACGACAGCCTGATGCCGCTCGGCGGCATGGTGCCGATGGTCAACATCATGCTCGGCGAGATTATCTTCGGCGGCGTCGGCTCCGGGCTCTATGGTATGCTGCTGTTCGCCATCCTGGCGGTATTTATCGCCGGGTTGATGGTGGGTCGCACGCCCGAATACCTCGGCAAGAAGATCGAAGCGAAAGAGGTCAAGATGGCGATGCTCGCCATCCTCGTCCTGCCGCTGTCGATGCTCGGCTGGGCCGCGCTGGCGACGGTATTGCCGGCGGGCCTTGCCGGCATCGCCAACAACGGCCCGCACGGGTTCAGCGAGATCCTCTACGCCTTCGTCTCGGCGACCGGCAACAACGGCAGCGCGTTTGCCGGGCTCTCGGCCAACACGCCCTACTACAACACGACCTTGGGCCTGGCGATGTTCATGGGCCGGTTCCTGATGATCGTGCCGATGCTCGCGGTGGCCGGCTCGCTGGCGGCGAAAAAGATCGTGCCGACCTCGGCCGGCACGTTCCCGACCGATGGCGGCCTGTTTGTCGGGCTGTTGATCGGCGTCATCGGCATCACCGGCGGCCTCATCTATTTCCCGGCGGTGTCGCTCGGACCGGTGGTCGAGCAGCTCGCCATGCACGCGCACACCCTCTACTGACCCGGAAAAGCCGGAAAGGCGCTTCGTATGGACGTCTCCTATCCCCGCACTCGGGCCCGGGCCACCACGCTGACCGACACGAGGATCGTCGCGCCGGCGATCGGCGTGGCCTTCCGCAAGCTCGACCCGCGCGTGATGATCCGCAACCCGGTCATGTTCGTTGTCGAAGTGGTCGCGACGCTGACGACCCTGTTGTTTTTGCGCGACCTGGTCACCGGCGCCGGCCATTACGGGTTTTCGTTCCAGATCAATCTGTGGCTGTGGTTCACGGTCGTGTTCGCCAATTTTGCCGAGGCGGTGGCCGAAGGCCGCGGCAAGGCGCAGGCCGACACGCTGCGCAAATCGAAAACCGAGACCGTGGCGAAGCTGCTTCAAGGTGACGGCGGCCACCCGCAACACGTTCCCGGCACCTCGCTGAAGCCGGGCGACATCGTGCTCGTCGAAGCCGGCGACATCATTCCGTCCGACGGCGATGTGATCGAAGGCGTCGCCTCGGTCAACGAGGCGGCGATCACCGGCGAGTCGGCGCCGGTCATTCGCGAAAGCGGCGGCGACCGGTCGGCCGTGACCGGCGGCACCGAAGTCATCTCCGACTGGATCAAGGTCAGGATAACGGCGGCGCAGGGGGCAACCTTTCTCGACCGCATGATTGCGCTCGTCGAAGGCGCCGAGCGGCAGAAGACGCCGAACGAGGTCGCGCTCAACATCCTGCTCGCGGGATTGACGATCATCTTTGTCTTTGCGGTGGCGACGATCCCGAGTTTCGCCGCCTATGCCGGCGGCAGGATGTCGATCCTGGTTTTGGTGGCATTGTTCGTCTGCCTGATCCCGACCACGATCGGTGCGCTGTTGTCGGCAATCGGGATTGCCGGCATGGATCGGCTGGTGCGGTTCAACGTGCTGGCGATGTCGGGGCGGGCGGTCGAGGCGGCTGGCGACGTCGATACGCTGCTATTGGACAAGACCGGCACGATTACGCTCGGCAACCGCCAGGCGACCGAGTTTCTGGCCCTGCCCAGCGTTGACGAGCGCGAACTGGCCGACGCGGCCCAGCTCGCCTCCTTGTCGGACGAAACGCCGGAAGGGCGCTCGATCGTCGTCCTCGCCAAGGAAAAATACGGCATTCGCGGGCGCGACATGGCCCCCCTCAACGCACGTTTCATTCCGTTTTCGGCGCAGACGCGGATCAGCGGCATCGATTTCGACGGATCGTCGATCCGCAAGGGCGCGGTCGATGCGGTGCTGAGCCATGTCGACGCCAGTGACCCGGCAATCGGCCGACAGGGCAATGTCGCCGTCGCGCTGCGCCCGGACCCCGCGGTGCGCGAGCTGAACGCGATCGCCGAGCGGATCGCCAAGCAGGGCGGCACGCCGCTCGCCGTCGCCAAAGACGGCAGATTGCTCGGGGTCATCCATCTCAAGGACATCGTAAAGGGCGGCATCCGCGAGCGCTTCGCCGCGCTGCGCAAGATGGGCATCCGCACGGTGATGATCACCGGCGACAACCCGATGACCGCGGCCGCCATCGCCGCCGAATCCGGCGTCGACGATTTCCTGGCGCAGGCGACACCGGAGATGAAGCTCGAACTGATCCGCCAGGAGCAGACCCAGGGCAAGCTCGTCGCGATGTGCGGCGACGGCACCAACGACGCGCCGGCCCTGGCGCAGGCGGATGTCGGCGTTGCCATGAATACCGGCACGATGGCGGCGCGCGAGGCCGGCAACATGGTCGATCTCGACAGCGACCCGACCAAGCTGATCGAGATCGTCGAGATCGGCAAGCAGTTGCTGATGACCCGCGGCGCCTTGACGACGTTTTCGATCGCCAACGACGTGGCCAAGTATTTCGCCATCATCCCGGCGATGTTTCTCGCCTTCTATCCGCAATTGCAGGCGCTCAACGTGATGGACCTGGGAACGCCGCAAAGCGCGATCCTGTCGGCGATCATCTTCAACGCGCTGATCATCATCGCGCTGATCCCGCTGGCCTTGCGCGGCGTCACCTACCGCCCGATCGGAGCCGCCGCGATCCTGCGCCGCAACCTGCTGATCTACGGCATCGGCGGCATCATCGCGCCGTTCGTCGGGATCAAGCTGATCGACATGCTGGTCACCGCCGTCGGGCTTGCGTGATTGGACTGCGGGCGTCCCGGCCGCCATCTCTGAAAGCTGGTGGCGGGCGAGACGCCCGCGCTACGAGGAATAAATCCCCGATGCTCAAAGAAATCCGCCCCGCCATCGTGATGATCGTCGCGTTGACGGTCATCACCGGCCTTATCTATCCGCTGGGCATGACCGGGATCGCCCAGCTGCTGTTTCCCTACCAGGCCAACGGCAGCCTGATCGAGCGGAACGGCAAGGTGATCGGCTCGGCCCTCATCGGCCAGAACTTCGCCTCCGCCAAGTATTTCCACGGCCGGCCCTCGGCGACCACCGAGCCGGACCCGAAGGACCCGTCGAAGACCATTCCGGTGCCCTATGCCGCCGACAACTCGGTGGGTTCGAACCTCGGACCGACCTCCAAGGCTCTGGTCGCCCGGGTCAAGGACGACGCCGCCAAATTGCACGCAGAAAACCCGTCCGAGCCGGTGCCGGTCGATCTGGTGACGACCTCCGCCAGCGGGCTCGATCCCGACATCACCCCGGCCGGCGCCTATTTTCAGGTGCCGCGCGTCGCCAAGGCCCGAGGGCTCTCCGAGGATGCCGTGCGCCGCCTCGTCGCCGACCATATTGACGGGCGGTTTCTCGGCATCATCGGCGAACCGCGCGTAAATGTGCTAAAACTCAACCTTGCGCTCGACCGGATGCCGGATAAATAGCAGCGATGGCGGGCAACGTCGCCGCGCAGGGAGCCTGCCCTTCGCCGTCGTGAACATGCGGGGCGCATCGTGATGGCACGCATCGACTATCGTCTCGCTGTGTGGTTTGCACGGAAGCCTACCGTTCCCGCTTTCGCTCCGCCGGGACCGGGACGATGACGATCGACCGGACGGAACACGACCAGCGCCCCTCGCCCGAAGCGCTTTTGCGCGAGGCGGAGCGGCAGACGCGCGGCCGGCTCAAGGTTTTTCTCGGCGCCGCCCCGGGCGTCGGCAAGACCTACGAGATGCTGCAGACGGCGCAGGCAAAGCGCCGCGAGGGCGTCGATGTCGTCGTCGGCCTGGTCGAAACCCATGGCCGCAAAGAAACCGAGGAACTGCTCAAGGGCCTCGAGATCATCCCGCGCCGGCGCGTCGAGTACAAAGGGCTGTGGATCGGCGAGATGGACCTCGACGCGCTGCTCAAGCGCCGGCCCAAGCTGGTCGTGGTCGACGAGCTGGCGCACACCAATGCTCCGGGCGCACGCCACCCCAAACGCTACATGGATGTGGAGGAGCTGCTCAGCGCCGGCATTGACGTCTACACCACGCTCAACATCCAGCACGTCGAAAGCCTCAACGACGTGGTCGCCCGGATCACCCGCATCCGCATCCGCGAGACCGTGCCCGACTCGGTCATCGACCATGCCGACGATGTCGAACTGGTCGACCTGACCCCCGACGACCTGATCCAGCGCTTGGCCGACGGCAAGGTCTACGTGCCGAAGCAAGCCGAGCGCGCGATCCGGCATTATTTCCAGCCGGGCAACCTGACCGCCTTGCGCGAGCTGGCCTTGCGGCGCACCGCACAGTGCGTCGACGAGCAGATGGTCGATTACATGCGCGCGCACGCGATCCAGGGGCCCTGGGCCGCAAGCGACCGCGTCCTGGTCGGCGTCGGCGGCGAGGACCCGAGCGGCGCGCCACTGGTCCGCTATACCCGCCGGCTCGCCGACCGCCTGCATGCGCCGTGGAGCGCGATCCACGTCGAAACCTCGCGGACCTATCGGCTGAGCGAGGAGCAGCGCGACCGGATCGCCGAATCGCTGCGCCTGGCGGAGCGCCTCGGCGGCGAGGCGCTGACCGTTCCCGGGCACAGCGTCCCCGAAGGATTGCTCGACTACGCCCGGGCCAATAATTTCACCCATATCGTGATCGCCAAGTCGCGCCGCCCCCGCTGGTCGGAATGGCTGCGCGGCTCGACCACGCACCAGCTGATCCGCCAGGCTGGCGACATCAGCGTGCACGTGATCGCCGAGCGGCAGGAAACGGAAACGCCGACGCCGCGTCCGCTGCCGCCTGCGGCAGGCGCGGCGCCAGGTCCCTCCGTCGATGCCAAGGCCTATCTCGGAACCGCGGCCTTTGTCGCCGTCGCGATCGGGATCGGCCTGATCCTTCAGCACGTGCTGGGCACCTTCAACATCGCGCTGGTGTTCCTGACGGCGGTTCTCGCCAGCGCCATCGCCTACGGCCTGTGGCCGTCGCTGTTCGGCTGTCTGATCAGCGTCCTTGCCTACAATTTCTTTTTCCTGCCGCCGCTGTACACGTTCACGATCGCCGATCCCGAAAACGTCGTCGCCCTGTTCTTTTTCGCGATCGTCGCGGTGATCGCGAGCAACCTGACGGCGCGGGTTCGCGCCCAGGCGGTGACCGCGCGGCAGCGCGCGAACACGACCGAAGATCTGTACCTGTTCGCGCGCAAGCTCGCCGGTGCGGTGACGCTCGACGATCTGCTGTGGGCGACCGCCTTCCAGATCGCCTCGATGCTTAAGGTCAACGTCGTGCTGGTATTGCCAGAGGATGACACCGTCGCCGTGCGCGCGGCCTATCCGCCCGAAGACACGCTCGACGACGCCGACCTCGCCGCCGCCAAATGGTGTTGGCAGAACAACCAGCCGGCCGGGCGCGGCGCCGATACCCTGCCCGGGGCAAAGCGCCTGTTCATGCCGATGCGCACGGCGCGCGGGCCGGTGGGCATCGTCGGGCTCGACAGCGACCGCGCCGGCCCGCTGTTGTCGCCCGACCAGCGCCGCCTGCTCGATGCCCTGGGCGACCAGGCAGCGCTGGCGATCGAGCGCATCGGTCTCGCCCACGATGTCGAGCGGGCGCGGCTGGTGGCCGAGACCGAGCAGCTCCGCTCGGCGCTGCTGACCTCGATCTCGCACGATCTGCGCACGCCGCTTGCCTCGATCCTCGGTTCGGCGACGAGCCTCAGAAGCTATCGCAGCGCGCTCGACGAGGCGGCGCAGGACGAATTGATCGGCACCATCCAGGAAGAGGCCGAGCGCCTCAACCGCTTCATCGCCAACCTCCTCGATATGACCCGCCTCGAGGCCGGCGCGGTGCAGCCTCGCGGCGAGCTGGTCGATATCGGCGACATCGTCGGCAGCGCACTGCACCGCGCGGACAAAGTGCTGGCGAAGCATCGCGTGACGGTCAACCTCGCTGCCGACCTCCCGATGCTCAAGCTCGACCCCGTGCTGTTCGAGCAGGTATTGTTCAACCTGCTCGACAACGCCGCCAAATACGCTCCCGAGGGCACGGAAATACGGATTGAGGCGCAGCAACAGGATGGAGCGGTCGCGTTCCAGGTCAGCGACGAGGGTCAGGGCATCCCGTCTGCCGACCTCGACCGCATCTTCGACAAATTCTATCGCGCGCAGGCGGCCGACCGCCGCCGCGTCGGCACCGGCCTCGGCCTCGCCATCTGCAAGGGCTTTGTCGAGGCGATGGGCGGGACGATCGCCGCCGCCAATCGCCGCAACCGTCGCGGCGCCGTGTTCACGATCACGTTCCCGGCCGTCACCGGGCGCGAGCCGTTTCCGGAAATGGCGGCATGATCGGAAAAGCCGCCCCGCTCAAGGTTCTGGTCGTCGATGACGAGCCCGCGATCCGCCGCTTTCTGCGGACGAGCCTTTCGTCGCAGGGCTATTTCGTCAGCGAGGCGGAGGACGGCACGACGGCGCTGAAAATGCTCCAGCGCAGTCCCGCCGACATCCTGATCCTCGATCTCGGCCTGCCCGACATCAACGGGTTCGACATCATCGAGCGGCTGCGCGGACAGGGGTCGGCGGTGCCGATCATCGTATTGTCGAGCCGCGGCGACGAGACCGGCAAGGCGACGGCGCTCGACATGGGCGCCGACGATTACGTGACGAAGCCTTTCGGCATCGACGAGCTGCTTGCCCGCCTCCGCGTCGCGTTGCGCCACCGGCTGCAGGAGGAAGGCGAGCGCCCGATCTTTCGTTGCGGCGATCTTACGGTCGATCTTGTGCGCCGCCTCGTCACGGTAGCCGACAACGTCGTCAAGCTGTCGCCGCGGGAATACGATCTTCTCCGCGTGCTCGTCGCCCATGCCGGCAAAGTGTTGACGCACCGCTTCCTGTTGCGCGAAGTGTGGGGCGGCGAGGCGCAGGTTCAATACCTGCGCATCTACATCCGTGCCCTTCGCCAGAAGATCGAACCGGATCCGGAGCAGCCCCATTACATCCTCACCGAACAGGGCGTCGGGTATCGCATGCGGGCTCCGGATTGATCGCGCCGATGGCCGCTCACCGCAAACCATGTGGTCCGAGTGACCCCCGGTGAGCTGATCGGCCGCGACGGCATTGCCGCGGCGTTGCGCGTCGGCGACAAGCCGCAATTGCTGCGGGAACTGTCGCAGCGCGCGGCGAGGCTGCTGTCGATCGACGCCGAAACGGTCCTCGATGCGCTGGAGACCCGCGAAGCGCTCGGCTCGACCGGCATCGGCCGCGGCATCGCGTTGCCGCACGCCCGCCTGAACGGCTTGCGGCGATTTTTCGGCATGTTCGCGCGTCTGGAGCGGCCGATCGATTTCGACGCGATCGACGGCCAAGCCGTCGATCTCGTGTTTCTGCTGCTGGTTCCGGAGCACGCTGTCCATGAGCAGCTTGCGGCGCTTGCCTCCGTGTCGCGCCTGCTGCGCGACAAGAACACAGCCGCGAGCCTGCGCGCCGCCGCGACCGCGGCCGAGATCTACGACATCCTCGCCGCTCCGACGCCGGGTCAATGAACCGACCGGGCGATAGTTCCGGATAATCTTCGCCGATCGATCCTCTCGACAGCCTGAGGCAAAAGCGCATCCTACCAGCGTCGCGAGCACGCCGCTGTCGGCCCAGCGACATCCAGGATTCCGTTCAGAGCGGTGTCCGATCAGATCGCATCAATCGTCATGGCCGGGCCAAGCCTGGCTCGACCCGGCCCTCCGGGGCACCAGTGAAGCGATGCGACACGCTTCCTAGGTGCCCGGATCAAGTCGGGGCCGACGACGAGTTTCTGATTTGGCCTGACGGGCACCGCAGGGGACCGGAAATGGCACATAAAGCAGGCGTCATTTGTCTCTTGCCGATGTTTGTGCTGTGCCTGCTGCCGGCCGGGGCGGCCGCCCAACCGGCGCCGAGCGGGCCGCCGGCCGTGGGCGTGGTGCGGGCCGAGCGGCAGCAGATGACCCAGAGCGACGAGTTTATCGGCCGGATTCACGCAGTGAACCGGGTGGCGCTGGTTGCCCGCGTCACCGCCTTTCTTGAAAAGAGGCTCTTTGTCGAGGGCGCCGAGGTCAAGGAAGGCGATCTGCTGTACCAGCTCGAACAGCCGCCGTTTCAGGCTCAGGTCGACGCCAGCAAGGCAAGCATCGCCCAGCTCGAAGCGCAGCACCAGAATGCGGCGCTGACGCTGGGGCGGGCGCAAACATTGCTGCCGGGACCGGCCGGGCAGCAATCGACCGTCGACACCGCGCTGGCCAATGAGCGCGCCCTCGCGGCGCAGATCGCCGCGGCCAAGGCGCAATTGCAAACGGCCGAGATCAATCTCGGCTACACCGAGATCCGCGCGCCGATCGACGGCAAGATCAGCCGCACCGCGGTCACCGAAGGCAATGTCGTGTCGCCGACCAGCGGCACCTTGGCGACGATCGTCAGCCAGCACCCGATGTACGTGCTCTTTTCGATCGCGCTGCGGGCCGGGCTCGACCTGCGCACCCGCTACGCGCCAAAGGGCGGTTTCAGCGCCGTCGTGATCAAATTGCGCCTGCCGGACGGCCGGATTTACGGCCAGGAGGGCAGACTCGACTACGTGTCGCCGACCGTTGCCGAAAATACCGACACGATCACCCTGCGCGGCGTCATTCCCAATCCGGTTCTGCCCGGCATGCATGCAAGCGAGCCCGGCTCGCGCGAGCTGACCGACGGCGAATTCGTGAGCGTGTTGCTCCAAGGGGTGCAGCCGATCATGGTGCTCGCCATACCGCGCGCCGCCGTGCTGTCCGACCAGCGCGGCGACTACGTCTACGTTGTCGATGCCCAGAACAGGGCGCAGATCCGCCGGATTACGCTCGGCCAGTCGACCCCGTCCACCGCCGTGGTCGCGCACGGCCTTAAGGAAGGCGAGCTGGTCATCAGCGAAGGGCTGCAACGCGTTCGCGCCGGCGCCGTCGTGTCGCCCGCGCCGGCAAGCCCGCCGCCGGCAATCTCGCCGAATGCCGCGGGCGAAGCCAGCGAGCCGCCGCACGCGATGGCCAAGCCGGCCGCGGGTGATCCCCGGACGGTGCGATGATCTCGGCGATTTTTGTCGATCGCCCCCGGCTGGCGGTGGTCATCGCCATCGTCATCACGATCGCCGGCGCGCTGGCGTTGACCCGCATTCCGGTCGCGCAGTTCCCGGACATCGTGCCGCCGCAGGTGCAGGTTTCCGCCACCTATCCGGGCGCCTCGGCGGCGGTCGTCGAGGCGAACGTGGCGCAGCCGATCGAGGCGCAGGTCGTCGGCGTCGACAGGATGCTCTACATGAAGTCGACCAGCGGCGACGACGGCAGCTACAACCTGACCGTCAGCTTCGGGCTCGGCACCAATCCCGACATCAACACGGTCAACGTCAACAACCGGGTGCAGACGGCTCTCGCCCAGCTCCCCGCCGAGGTTCAGCTCGAAGGGCTGACGATCCAGAAGAAATCCTCGGCGATCCTGCAGTTCATCGTGCTTTACAGCAAGACCGCCAAGCAGGACCCGCTATTCATCACCAATTACGCGGTGATCAACGTGCTGGACGTGTTGTCCCGCACACCCGGCGTCGGCCAGGCCACCCTGTTCGGCCGGCTCAACTACTCGATGCGCATCTGGTTCGACACAAGGCGCCTCGACAATTTGAAACTGACCCCCGGTGACGTGATCAGCGCGATCCAGGCGCAAAACGTCCAGGCGCCGGTCGGCCGCATCGGCGCCCGTCCGATCGGGAAGGACCAGCAGTTCCAGATGAACGTGCAGACCCAGGGCCAGCTGACGACGCCGGCCCAATTCGGCAACATCGTGCTGCGCGCCAACCCCGACGGGTCGCTGTTGCGCGTTCGCGATGTGGCCCGCGTCGACCTCGGCGCCGAGAACCAGGACATCGAAGGCCGCATCAACGGGCAGCCGGCGGTCGCGATCGGCATCTACCTGTCGCCCGGCGCCAACGCGGTAGAGACCGCCGCGCTGGTCAAGGCCAATCTGAAGCGGTTGAGCCAGCGCTTTCCGCCCGGCCTCAAATACCTGGTCAATTACGACACGACCACCTTCGTCATGGACACGATCCATGACGTGCTGACCACGCTGTTCATTGCCTTCGTGCTGGTCGTGATCGTCGTCTTCATCTTTCTCGGCACATTGCGCGCGACGCTGATCCCGGCGGTCGCTGTGCCGGTCAGCGTGATCGGCAGCTTCGCCGTCCTGCTGGTGATGGGCTACTCCGCCAACACGGTCTCGCTGCTGGCGATGGTGCTGGCGATCGGCATCCTCGTCGACGACGCGATCGTCGTGGTCGAAAACGTCGAGCGGGTGCTTGACGAGGAACCCGAGCTTTCGCCTGCCGAGGCGACGAAAAAGGCGATGGCCGAGATCACCGGCCCGATCATCGCCATCACCCTGGTGCTGCTGTCGGTATTCGTGCCGATTGCGTTCATTCCGGGGGTCTCGGGCACGCTGTTCCGGCAGTTCGCGGTGACGATCAGCGTGGCGATGCTGATCTCGGCGCTCAACGCGCTGACCTTGTCGCCGGCGCTGTGCGCCGTGTTTCTGCGTCATCGCGGGCCGCGGCGCGGCCCGATGGGCTGGGTGTTGCGCCGCATCGACAATATTCGCGACGGCTATGCGGCAATCGTGCGCCGCCTCGTCCGCGTCTCGCTGCTCGGCATCGTGCTGGTCGCAGGCTGTGCCGCCGGGGTCTATCTCCTGTCGTTGCGCACGCCGACCGGCTTCCTGCCGGAAGAAGACCAGGGGGCGTTCTTCATCTCGGTGCAATTGCCGGACGGCGCCTCGGTTGGACGCACCGCCGCGGCGGTGCAGCGCATCGAGCAACAGGTGAGGGCGCTGCCGCAAGTGCAGAACGTGTTTGCGATCATCGGCTTCTCGATCCTCGACAGCGTCAACGAGCCCAACACGGCCTTTCTCGTGCCGACGCTGAAGCCGTTTGCCGACCGGGCCGGCGCGGCGAACTCGGCGCAGGCGCTGATCGCGCGGGTGTTCGGCATCGGGCAGCAGATCCGCGTGGCGACGATCATCCCGTTCAACCTGCCGCCGATCATCGGGCTGTCTACGACCGGCGGCTTCGAGTACGAGCTCGAAGGGCTCCAAGGACAAGAGCCCGCGGCGATGAACAGCGTGATGCAGGCGCTCGTCGCCAATGGCAACCGCGACCCGCACCTGGCGCGCGTGTTTTCGACCTACACCGCCAGCAACCCGTCGATCTATCTCGACATCGACCGCAAGAAGGCGCAGGCGCTGGGCCTCGGCATGAACGACGTGTTCAATGCGCTTCAGGCCACGCTGGGCGGCATCTATATCAACAATTTCAACCTGTTCGGACGCGTCTGGCAGGTCAATATCCAGGGCGAGGCAGCCGACCGCAGCGACGTCTCTTCGCTGTGGCAGATCTACATTCGCAACAAATACGGCGGCACCGTGCCGTTGCGCTCGATCGCCGAGGCGCGCGTCGTCGTCGGGCCGCAGGTCATCACCCGCTACAACAACTACCGCGCGATCCCGATTCAGGGCGGGCCTTCGCCGGGAACCTCGTCCGGCAGCGCGCTGGCGGCGATGGCGAACGTTTCCGCCACGACATTGCCGAGGGGCTACGGCTACGAGTGGACCGGCACCGCCTACCAGGAGGTCGCCGCCTCGGGACAGACCGGCGCGATCCTCGGGCTGGCCGTGTTGTTCGCGTTTCTGTTCCTCGTCGGGCTCTACGAGAGCTGGATGATCCCGATTCCGGTGCTGCTGTCGGTGCCGATCGGGGTGCTGGGAGCCTTCCTCGGGATTTTGATCTGGCATCTGGCGCTCGACCTCTATGCCGAGATCGGGCTCGTCGTGCTGATCGCGATGGCGGCCAAAAACGGCATCCTGATCATCGAATTCGCCAAGGATCAGCGCGAAGCGGGCAAGGACATCCGGGAGGCCGCCGTGCTGGGGGCGAGAATGCGGTTCCGCGCGGTGATGATGACCTCCTTCGCCTTCATCCTCGGGGTCTATCCGCTGGTCGTGGCGGTGGGCGCGGCCGAGATCAGCCGGCACGATGTCGGCACGCCCGTCTTCGCCGGGATGATCGCCGCCAGCGGCATCGGCCTGTTCGTGATCCCGATGCTGTACGTCACCTTCCAGAGCCTGCGCGAGCGCGCCAGCGCCCGCTTTCGCCGCCTCGAGGCGCGGCACGGCGAGACCGATTAGAGCG
>JASHNY010000158.1 GCA_030041385.1 Alphaproteobacteria bacterium | reverse complement strand
TACAGCATCGGCTTGTAGCTGGAGCTTGAGGTGAAGCTGCCGTAGAGGGTCAGCCGGTCAGGGCCGAGGGGCGCGCCGATCACTCCACGTCTCCCATGCCGAGCTGGTCGATGAGCTTGTACTCCTCGGCCAGCAATTTCAGCTTCACCCAGGTCGCGTCCTCGACCTCGATGCCGTCGCGGCGGCGCTCCTGCTCGCGCATGTGTTCGATTTCGCCGGGATAGAGCACGCCCTTCGACCCTTCGGCCGGCGGCGTCGCCTTCAGATAGCGGACGAACTCGCCGACCTCCTTCTTGAATTCGGCCAAAGGGCGGAACGCATCGACCTTGAAGCAGGCCATGAAGCAGCCGTCATTGTGGCGCCCGGTCGGCTCGACGCCGAAGCCGAGCCCGGTCAGCAACCCGCACAGGATTTCGACCATGACCGCGAGGCCATAGCCTTTGTAGCCGCCGTCCGGCCCGCCCATCGGCAACAGCGCGCCGCCCTGGCGCAATTGGCGCGGGTCGTTGGTCGGCCGCCCGTCCTTGCCGATGACCCAGCCGTCGGGCACCTCCTGGTTGCGCGCGACGGCGACCGCGATCTTGCCGGCGGCGGCGGCCGAGGTGGCCATGTCGAGATAGAGCGGCCCCTCCAGGTCGGACGGGATCGCGATCGAAATCGGGTTGGTGCCGAGCCGCGCCTCGCGCCCGCCGAACGGCGCAACGGCTTTGGGAGACCGCCCGGAATCGGCGGTGATCAGGCCGATCATGCCGGCCCTGGCCGCCATCTGGGTATAGCTCGACAGGCGGCCGATATGGCCCTGGCGAAACACCGTGGCGGCGGCGACGTTGCCCTTTTCGGCCTTGTCGATGGTCAGCCGCATCGCCTTGTCGTTGGCGACGTAGCCGAACGCCCAATGCCCGTCGACGACCGTGTGGTTCGGCGATTCCTTGACGATCACCCACGGCGCGCCGGGCACGATGTGCCCCACCTTGATGCGGTCGATATAGGTCGGGATCTGGATGACCCCGTGCGAATCGTGGCCGACCAGGTTGGCGCCGACGATGTGGCGCATGACCAGTTCGGCCTCCGCGGGTGGGGTTCCCGCCGCGACGAACAGCGCGCGCCCGATCTCTTCGAGCCGTTCGGCCGGAATTTTCGGCATGTCTCCCTCCCTTCGCTCAATCGAGCCGGTAGATGCGCCGCGCGGTGCCGCTGTAGAGCGCCAATTTCTCGCCGTCGGAGCAGCCGGCGGTGATGCGCTTGAACGCGTTCCACAGCGTCGCGTAGCCGGTCCCCATCTTGTCGACCGGGAAATTGCTTTCGAAATTGCAGCGCCCGGCGCCGAACAACTCGATGCAGGTCTCGACATAAGGCCGCCAGGCGGCAGCCCATTCGGCCGAGTTCGGCGGCGCCGGCCGGTCGCGAAAATCGAGGGCGGCGCCGCGGTTCAGCATGCCGCCGATCTTGACCGACACGTTGGGGCATCCGGCCAACTCGGCCATGCTGGCCCGCCAGGTCTGGAGAATCTCGTCCTTGCGGTTGGCGTAGGGGCCGTAGCCGAGTACGCCGCCGACATGGCACATCACGATCGTCGCTTGCGGCACCGCCCGCGCCAGCGCGATCACCTCGCCGAGCTGCGGGTGATAGCACCAGGCGTCGAGCGACAATCCCATCGCCGCCAGCCGCGCGAGGCCGGCGCGGAAATCGGCGCGCTCGTAGAGATGCGGCTGCATGTTCTGGCCGCTATTGCCGATGATCGGGTCGGGATCGTAGCCGGCGGAATGGCGGATGCCCTTGAAGCGGCCGCCGCCGGCGCGGATTTGCGCCTCCAATACCGGCTCGACGCGGTCGCCGAGGGTCAGATCGGCGGCGCCGACGATGCCCTGCGCCACCTTGATCGGGCCATAGCCGCCGCTGGCGCTCATCGCGGCGATGCCGGCGACGAACTCGGTCTCGCCGACGGGCCGCATCTCGGCGGGCCCATCGGCGCGGTACATCGAATGGCATTCCTCGAACACGGTGGCGACGATGTTGTGGCCGGTGTTGAGGTCGGCGAGCAGTTCGTCGAGCAGATAGGTGTGGCCGTTCCTGACCCATAAATGATGGTGGGTGTCGATGATCGGCAAATCGGGTTCGAGGATCGGCTCCCTCTCCTGCTTCGCGAGCCAGGCATCCTCCGGCGGCGCGATGCGGCCGAACTGGTGCGTTGCCGAATTCATCGTGCGTATCCTCTCCGCGGCGTCATGGCGAGGAGCGTAGCGACGAAGCAATCCCGATCCTAGTGGTCCAATTGAGACGAATGAATCCACGACCGTCATTCCGGGGCGGCCCAGAGGGCCGAGCCCGGAACCCATTTTCCAGAGGCCGGTGTTCATGGGTTCCGGACTCGCCGCTGCGCGGCGCTCCGGAATGACGCGAGTGAGGGGTTTCAAATGTCAGATTCCAGCCGTGTGGCCTCGGATTTGACGTTCGCAACCGCGGCCGCCAGCAAACCCGTGCGAACTTCAAATCAAAGGCCACACTAGAAAATCGTCGGCACCCACGGCGGCGGCGCTCCCTCGGCCCGGTCGCGGTAGCGTTCGTCGATCGTGCCGAGGCCGCGGCCCGCGGCGCGCCCGTCGATTTCCTCGCGCCGCCCGCCGAGGTCGGCCTCGCCGCGCTCGCGGCGCAGTTCCCGCAGGCGCCGGTGGATCGCCGAGAAATCGTCGGCGGCGCGGGTTCGGCTCACGCTGCCATCCTCGCTCAAAATCGCGCCAAAAGCATGGCCCCCTCTGGCCCGGCGCGCAACATCGGCTATGGTGCGGCGATCAGGTTCGGGAGGGTCGGGAATGGGTGAATTCGCGCTCGGTCAGCCGGTTCCGCGCTTTGAGGACCCGCGGCTCATTCGCGGCGGCGGCCGCTACGTCGATGATGTGCAATTGCCGCACACGGCCTATGGCTGTGTGCTGCGCTCGCCGCATGCGCATGCCCGCATCCGCGCCATCGACACCACCCGTGCCAAGGCGATGCCCGGCGTGCTGCTGGTATTGACCGGCGCCGACTGGGCCGCCTCGGGCTGGCGCGACCTGCCGACCCCGGCCGGGTTGCGGCGACACGGTGGTCAGCCCGCCGCCCCGATCCGCTTCCCGGCACTGACCTCGGACAAGGTGCGCTGGGTCGGCGACTATGTCGCGTTCGTTGTCGCCGAAACGCTGGCCGAGGCGCAGGACGCCGCGGAACTGATCGAGGTCGATTACGAGCCGCTGCCGGCGGTGGTCGCGAGCGAGACCGCGGCTGCGCCCGGCGCGCCCTTGGTGTGGGAGGACCGCCCCGACAACGTCTGCTTCGTCCATCCCGAAGGAAATCGCGAGGCGACCGAGGCCGCGCTCGCCCGCGCCGATCGCGTCGTCAGGCGCCGCTTCGCCATCAACCGGGTCACCGCGGCGGCGATGGAGCCGCGCGGCGCGGTCGCCGATTACAACAAGGCCGAAGACCGCTACACGGTCTACACCGTGTTGCAGCGCGCGCACGGCTATCGCGGCGACCTTGCCCGCATCATCGGCGTGCCCGAAAGCAAAATCCGCATCGTCGCCGGCGATATCGGCGGCAGCTTCGGCATGAAATCGGCGGTGTACAACGAGGTCGCGCTGACCGTGCTGGCCTCGAAAATGCTCGGCCGCCCGGTCAAATGGACCAGCACTCGCTCCGAGGCGTTCCTTTCCGACGCGCAGGCTCGCGACCACGTCACCGAGGCCGAGCTGGCGCTCGACCGCGACGGGCGGTTTCTCGGGTTTCGCGTAAAGGTCACCGCCGCGGTCGGCGCCTATGCCCAGGCCGCCTCGAACGTGTTCGTGATGAACCTCGGCACCCTCGCCGGGGTGTACCGGACGCCGGCGATCTTTGCCGAGGTTACGGCGGTGTTCAGCAACACCAACCCGATGCGGCCCTATCGCGGCAACGGGCGGCCCGAATTCGCCTATGTCATCGAGCGGATGGTCGACGAGGCCGCCGCCGAACTGGGCATCGAGCCGATCGAGTTGCGCCGGCGCAACATGATCCCGCCCGAGGCGATGCCGTTCAAATCGGGCCTCACCTTTACCTACGATTGCGGCGAATTCGCCAAGAACCTCGATCTTGCCTTGCACCTTGCCGATTTCGCCGGGTTCGAGGCGCGTCGCGCCGAATCGCAGGGGCGCGGCAAACTGCGCGGGATCGGCGTGTCGAACACGATCGAGCGCGCCGCCGCCGGCGGGTTCGAGGCGGCGGAAATCCGCTTCGACAAGGGCGGCGCCGCGACCCTCCTGTCGGGCTCGATCACCCAGGGCATGGGGCATGAGACGGTCTACAAGCAGCTGATGTGCGACCGCCTCGGCCTTCACCCGAGTGAGGTGCAGTACATCCAGGGCGACACCGACAAGGTGGCGATCGGCGAGGGCACCGGCGGCTCGCGTTCGGCCGCGCTCGGCGGCTCGGCGGTATTGCTGGCGACCGAAAAGATCGTGACCAAGGCGACGGCCATCGCCGCGCATCTGCTGCGCGCCCCCGCCGACGAGGTCAGGTTCGAGGAGGGCCTGTTCACCGCGCCGCGCTCGAACCGCGCCCTGAGCCTCGGCGAGGTCGCCGCGGAGGCGTGGGTGCCGTCGAGCCTGCCGCCCGAGATGGAGCCGGGCCTGGTATCGAGCGCCGCCTTCAGCGCCAAGGAGCAGTCGTTCCCGAACGGCTGCCATATCTGCGAATTGGAGATCGACCCCGAGACCGGCACGGTCGAGATCCTGCGCTACAGCGTCGTCGACGATGTCGGCACGGTGATGAACCCGCTGCTGCTCGAAGGCCAGATCGTCGGTGGCATCGCCCAGGGTGTCGGGCAGGTGTTGATGGAGGAAATCCGCTTCGATCCCGACAGCGGCCAGTTATTGACCGGCAGCTTCATGGACTACGCGATGCCGCGGGCCGACAATTTTTCGCCGTTTCATTGCGAGAGCAACCCGGTCCCGACCAAGACCAACCCGCTCGGCGTCAAGGGCGCGGGCGAGGCCGGCGCCGTCGGCGCCCTGCCGGCGGTCGGCAATGCGCTCGCCAACGCACTCGCCCCGCTCGGCGTGCGCACCGTGCCGATGCCGGCAACCCCGGAGCGGCTCTGGCGCGCGATCCGCGAGGCGCGGGGCTAGATGCGTCGCGGCGCCGGGCGCGGGTGGCAGCCTATTCCGCGGCCGAGACCGACTTGACCTCGCGCGACAGCGGCGCGGCCGGGGTCGGGATCGCATAAAGCCGGGCGCAATTGTCCCACAGGATTTTGCGACGTGCCGCATCGCCAAGGCCGAGGCTCAGGAACTGCGAGATTGCCTCGGGGAAGGCGCCGTCGGAATGCGGGTAGTCGCTCGACACGACGAAATAGTCGGCGCCCATTTTGTTGACGACATCGACCGCCGGCTCCTCGTCGACATCGAGCGCGATGTAGCATTGCCGCTTGAAATATTCGCTTGGCGGCATCGATAGCTGGCGCTCGCAGCCGGGACCGAACTTTTCCCACTGGTCGTCGAGCCGCCATAGCCACCAGTAAAGCCAGCCGGCGGTGCCTTCGAGAAAGGCGCAGCGCAGTTTGGGGTGGCGCTCCAGCACGCCGCCGGTGGTCAGGCTGGCGATCGCGCCCATCAATTCGACCGGGTTGCGGATCGCGTGCGCGATCGGATGGAAATTGGCATGGCCGACATAGCGCCGCCCGGCATCGTCCTTGAGCGCCGTATTGCCTGTCGGGTGGAAGCCGATCGGCACGTTCAATTCTTCGAGCGCCTCCCACAGCGGCTCGACCGCGTCGTCGTGCAGATGCTGGCCGTTGACTGGGTTCGGGGTGCCGATCACCGCGACCGCCCCCAGTTCGGTGACCGCGCGGCGCGCCTCCGTGACCGCTGCCGTCACGTCGTGCATCGCCAATTGCGCGGCGAATTTGAGCCGCGTCGGGTCGGTCTTGCAGTAATCGGCCGCCCAGTTGTTGTAGGCCCGCGCCAATGCCGCGGCGTAATCGGGCGGCAGATCGTCATGGCACAGAATCTGGCGGCCGCGCGTGCCGTACATGACCGCAACGTCGATCCCCTCGATGTCCATCGCCGTCAATGTCGACGGCGCGTCATAGCCGTGCGCCCGGGCGACATTGAAATGCGGGTGGCGGGCGCGGCTGCGGCGGCGCAATTCGCGGCTCGACACGGTCGCGCCCTGCTGCATGTTGTGCGCCGGGATCGCAAGACCCTGCACCTCCATGCCCATGATCGAGTCGGCATTGCCCTTGTCGTCCGCGGTTTTCTGAAGCTGCTGGCGCTGGCCGCCGAAGAAGGTGGGCGGGTTCGCCTGGTGCGGCCCATCGAGATAGCGGGCCCAGAGATCGTCGGGCTCCATCATGTGCAGGTCGCTGTCGAGGATCAGATAACCGTCGCGCGCCATCCCGTCTCCTCCGCTTTTGGGAGTGTGAGTGGATGATACACCGCCGGTTCGTCATTGCGAGCGGAGCGAAGCCATCGTGTGCCGACGACGATTCGTCCGGTCAGGATTGCCGTGTCCCCACGGAACGCCCGCGGGGCGGTCATCCGGGGGTCCTCGCAATGACGATCAGGAACGCACCCGGTATCTCTCGACAAATGCCCAGTCGATGTCGAGGCCGAAGCCGGGCTTGTCGGAAATCGTCAGATGCCCGTCGTGCAGGTGCGGGTGGTCGCGGAACAGGCCGTAGGCGAGCGGGTCCGATTCCGGCCCGCCATGCGATTCGACGCCCCAGGCGCAGCGCGGCAGGGCCAGCACCAGATGGCTGTGCAGTTCCGGCGCGGTGTGCGGCGCGACCATGACGCCGTGCTGCTCGGCCAGCGCGGCGATGCGCAGCGCCTCGCTGAACCCGGCGGCGCGGGTCGCATCGAACTGCACGTATTTGATCCCTCCGGTGACGATGAAGTCGCGCACGGTAAAGCGGGTCCATTCGCGCTCGCCATGCGCCAGCGGGACCGGCGATGCCGCGGCGAGGATCGCGAAATCGGCCGGCTGCAGGTACCAGTGCAGCGGCTCTTCGAGCCAGAACACGTTGTGCTCGGCGACCATGTGGGCGAAATCGATGCAATCGGGCAGGTCGTAGGGTGCATTCATGTCGAGGAGCAATAGCGGCTCCGGCCCGATCGCGCGCCGCACCGCGCCGACCCGCGCCGCCTCCCGCTCGGGTGACTGGGCTCCGGTCTTGAGCTTCACCCCGCGATAGCCGTATTCGACAAAGGCGGCCAATTCGCGCCCGTAATCGGCGTCGCTCGCGCCGTTGCGGTAGTAGCCGCCGGTCGCATAGGTGAAGAGCGGCCGGTTTTCGCCGCCGAGCAGGCGGTAGACCGGCATTCCCGCGGCCTTGCCCTTCAGATCCCACAGCGCGATGTCGATACCGGCGATCGCCGCCATGACCTGCGCCCGCTCGCCGCGCGGGGTCGGCGGCGGGATGTTCGGGTCGGCGTCGCCGGCGTTGGGGATCGATCCCGGACGCGGCGTCGTCAATGCGAACATCCGGTCCCACACCGCGCTCGTCGCCAGCGCGTCCATGCCTTCGATATATTGGCCGAGGCGCGCCACCCAGTCGCAGATGCGCGGCATCGGCGAGCCGTGGATCTCGCCGTAGCCGGTGAGCCCGTCATCGGTCTTGACCTCGGTCAGGATCACCGACCACGCGCGCATTTCCTCCTGTGCGGTCCAGGTCGGCTCGGGCCGGGGAACGGAGATCATGTGGGTGGCGATCGATGCGATCCGCGTCATGCCCCGCTCCCGATTGTTCTCTGCGCTACCGTCACTTGGCGAACATCAGTTGCAGCCGGTGCCCGTCGGGGTCGCTGAAGTAGATGCAATGGTCGTCCCCGGGACGGCCGCTGACGGCGACGCCATGCCGCTCGAGCTCGGCCTTGAGGCTCTCATAGGTGCCCGAGGCGACGTTGAGGGCGAGGTGGTTCATGTCGCCGCCGGTGCCGCGCTCGCCCTTGAACAGCGCGACCCCCTGCCGGCCGGCATGGAGGAAAACCTGGCGCTCGTTCTCGCGATAGACGCTCATGCCGAGGATTCCGGCATAGAAGTCCCGCGCCCGGGCAACATCGGCGACATGCAACACGATGTGGTCGATTCCGCTCGCCTCGATCATCGCTCGGCCCTCCGTTGCAAAGGGCGAGTGTAGCCCAGCGTGCGCTCACTGCTGCAGCGATTTCGGCGGTGCCGCGGGCGGTGCCGGGGGCGGCGGCGCGGGCCCGATCGGGTGCGAGCCGAGGCCGCCGGCGCAGGCTTGGTTGTGCAGCCAGTCGGTCGGGCTCATGCGGCCGACGATGACATAGCCATAGACGCTGACCGGCCAGGTCAAGACGAACACGCCGTCATTGACGGCATCCTTGTTCGGCGTCTCGCACGGGCCGGTCGCGAGAAACCCGACCGCCAGCAATGCGATCCCGATCGCGAAGTAGAGTGCGACAAGCGCCCGCATGGGCCGGACCTCTTGGTTGTGCGGGGCGCGCCTGGTGCGCCGCCCGGTTATTCGAGTGGCAGAACGGTGTTGTCGCGAAAAACGATCCGTCGCAATTGCACCCGGGTCGACACCTGGTTGTGCGGCAGGTCGCGCAGCTTCAGTTCTTCCGGCCGGGTCGGGTTGATGTAATAGAGGCCGGACAGCGTGGCCTGGCCGTCGGCCTCAATCGAGGCGTCCCCGCTCAACGGCACCCGATAGACCTGCTTTCCGTCCGGCCCATAGAAATCGAGGGTGCCGTTGATGATCTTGATCGCCTTGCCGCAATGGTTCTTGAGGGTGTAGGCGATCTGGTAGGATTTGGACAACTGGTCCTGCTTGAACGCGGCCGACCAGCGGGTCAGAGTCACCAGCTCGGTGGCCTGGTTCTGCCGCGCCGCGGCCAGCGCTTCGAGATGGGTGACCCGCTGTTCCAGCGTGTTAAGCCGCGTCGTCACGGTGTCTGCGGCATGGAGCGGGGCGCCGGGCCATGCCGACGCGGCGACCAGCCCCGCCGCCAGCGCCGCCGCCCGGCCGCGTCGCCGTGCGCTGCCCGGCACTAAAGCACGCCCTCGTCCTTCAGCGCCGCGAATTCGCCGGCGCCGATGCCGAGCCAGTGCTCCAGCACCTCGGCGCTGTCCTGCCCGAGCGCCGGCGCGCCCTTGAGGCGCACCGACTTGCCGTCGATCCTGACCGGCCAGCTCGCCATCTTGTAGTCGCCGTTGTGGTGATGGACCGTCTGCATGAAGCCGCGCGCCTCGAAGCTCGGCTCGTTCTGCAATTCCATCGTGTCGAACACGGCGCCGGCCGGCACCCCGACGGCGATCAGCTTTTCCATGACCTCGCGCTTGTCGTGCTGGCTGGTCCACTGGCCGATGATCGCGTCGAGCTCTTCGGCGTGCTGAACCCTTGCGTCGCCGGTTGCAAAGCGCGGGTCTTCGATCAGGTCTTCGCGCCCGACCAGCTTCATCAGCCGCGCGTAGTGCTCGGGGTTGGCGCGGCTCGTCGTGATGTAGAGATAGTCGTTGGGGCCGGCGCCCTTGCACGGATAGAGCCCGGCCGGCGCGTTGTTCCCTGCGCTCGGCTTTGCGCCGCGGCGCTGCGCCGGCCTGCCGGTGCGCGCCATCGTGGCAAAGCAGGTGCGCATGTAATGCACCATCGCGTCCTGCATCGCCACTTCGAGACGCCGTCCGACACCGGTGCGGTTGCGCTCGTGCAGGGCGCCGAGGATCGTCGCCGCCATCAGCATGCCGGTGCCGGTGTCGCCAAAGGAGAGGCCCGGCTTGACCGGCGGCCGGTCCGGCCACCCGGTGACGCTGATCGGGCCGCCGGCGGCCTGCGCGATCATGTCGAAGGCAAGCCCCCGCTCGTGCGGGCTGCCGCTGGCGAAGCCTTTGACCTGGCAATAGATGATGCGCGGGTTGATCTTTTTGACCTCGTCATAGCCGAGGCCGAGGCGCTCGATCGTGCCCGGCGCCATGTTCTCGGCCACGATATCGCCCTGGCGGATCATGTCCTTGACGATCGCCAAGCCCTTCGGCGACTTCAAATTGATCGCCAGCGACTTCTTGTTGACGTTGAACTGATAGAAATACCACGGGTCGTCGTCGGGCTTGCCGGGGCGCAGTCGGCGGCCCGGATCGCCGCGGCCGGGATTCTCGATCTTCACCACCTCAGCGCCGAACCAGGCCAGCACCTCGGTGCAGGTCGTGCCCGCCTCGAACTGGGTGAAATCGACGACCTTGACGCCTTGCAGAAAATTCAGGTCGAGATTGTTGTCGGCCATGGCTGGCGCTCCTCCCGTTGGGCCGCGTGCGGGAATACAGCCTGCGCCTTATCGCGCGGCGCCGCAACGCCCGGCACGCACGCTGCGGCGACACCGGATTCCGGTTAAGATGCGCCGGCGTCAGCGTTGTTGCGAGGTCCGCCGATGGGTCCGCGCGTCGATCCGGTTGCTTCCGACGAGACATTGCCGCCGCGCACCGACATCGTGGTGATCGGCGGCGGCATCATCGGCACTACCGCCGCGCTCTATCTGGCACAGCGCGGCGTCGCCGTGGCGCTGTGCGAAAAGGGCCACATTGCCGGCGAGCAATCGAGCCGCAATTGGGGCTGGTGCCGCAAGATGGTGCGCGATCCGCGCGAAATTCCGCTCGTCATCGAAAGCCTGCGGCTGTGGGAGGGGATGAACGAGGCGGTCGGTGCCGAGACCGGCTTCCGCACCTGCGGCATCATGTATCTCGGCGAGGACCAGGCCGCGCTCGATCGGCTCGGGGGCTGGCTCGAACACGCGCGCGAATACCAGCTCGATACCCGGCTCGTCGACGGCGCGGAGGTGGCGCGGCTATTGCCCGGCAACGCCAAGAAATGGGCCGGCGCGCTCTACACGCCGAGCGACGGCAAGGCCGAGCCGCAACTGGCGGCGCCGGCGATCGCCACGGCGGCGCGGCGGCTCGGCGCCAAAATCTTCACCGGCTGCGCCGTGCGCGGCATCGATGTCGCGGCGGGGCGGGTCGCCGGGGTGGTCACCGAAAAGGGCCGCATCGCCTGCGAGCGCGTGATCCTCGCCGGCGGCGCGTGGTCGCGCCTGTTCTGCGGCAATCTTGGCATCGAGTTGCCGCAACTGAAGGTGCTGGGCTCGGTGATGCGCACCGCGCCGCTCGCGGGCGGCCCGGAAATCTCGGCTTCGGGCGGATTGTTCGGTTACCGCAAGCGGATGGACGGCGGCTACACGGTGGCGACGCTGGGGGTGCGCACGATCGACTTGGTGCCCGACAGTTTCCGGCTGTTCCGCGAGTACGTGCCGAGCGCGCGCCTGCACTGGCAGAAATTGCGCTTTCGCCTCGGTCGTCGCTTTGTCGAGGAATGGCGCATGCCGCGCGCCTGGAATCTCGACGCGCCAAGCCCGTTCGAGGCGCTGCGGGTGCTCGACCCCGAGCCCGACCCGGTCGTGCTGGCCCGCGCCCGCGACAGCATCGCCGAGGCGTTTCCGGCATTCCGCGGCATCCGGGTCGAGCAGAGCTGGGGCGGCATGATCGACGTGATGCCCGATGCGATCCCGGTCATCTCGGCGGTCGACAAATTGCCCGGGATGTTCATCGCCACCGGGTTTTCCGGCCACGGTTTCGGCATCGGGCCGGGCGCCGGACGGCTCGTCGCCGACATGGCCGCGGGTGCCCCGACGATCGTCGACCCGACTGCGTTCCGCCTGTCGCGCTTTAC
>JASHNY010000157.1 GCA_030041385.1 Alphaproteobacteria bacterium | reverse complement strand
CGCTCCATGACACTACCGACGCGCACTGTGAACTGCTTCCGGCACTCGGAACAATGATACCAGCCCGGCCCTTTTGACTTGCCACCGCCCAACTCCGCAACGGTGTCCAGCTTCCCGCAAAACGGGCACGTCGGGCCATAAGGCCAGCGGATCGACTCGAACATGATCCGGGCCGATTCGTCGTCGTGGTAGCAGGGGTGATCGAGATTCAGGGGAAGGGTCGTCATGGCTATCTCCTTGAAAAGATAATAGCCATTCAGTCTTGTTTAGTCAAGTGCATAATTGCGGTTCCGTTCTCAGAACACAAGGAGAACTTCATGGAATGAGATCGCAACCTGCGGGAAGAACGCCGCGCATGGGGCGGCCATAGTGAGCAGGTCGGTCGCGCTTTGCCGGCCTATGCGCGCCGCGGCAGGCGTCACGACGATTCCGAGAACGGAGAATCGATGATGACGAGCTTTCGCATTACCGGCCTGCCGGCAGAGGATTTTGCCCCGCTGTTCGCGATGAGCGATGCGGAGCTGGCCGCGCGTGTCGAGCGGGCGTGGTGATCCGGCACGGCCGCAACCTCACAAATACAACTAAAACGAGTTTGAGGTTGCGAAATTACGATTTATATTACTCGTATGCCGAGCACACCTGCCGATATCCCGTTCATCAAACGGCAGATCGGCACGTGCCTGCGGATCGCCGGGGAATGCGGCGATCCCAAGGTCGCGACGGCGCTGCGCCGGCTTGCCGAGGCGTTTGCCGAGCGCGCGATTGCGCTCGGCGCGGGTGCGGATGCAGAAGCCGGTCTGCGCCAAAGCATGCGCCGCCGCAGCGCGCCGCTCAGCCGGGGCCGCTGCCGATCACTTCCTTGACCTTGCCGGCCAGCTGCTTGAGGCTGAACGGCTTGGGCAGAAAGTCGATCTCGCTGTCGGCGTCGAGCTTCTGGCGAAACGAATCCTCGGTGTAGCCGGAGATGAAGATCACCTTCATGTCCGGATGGGTCTCCCGCACCTCGCGGACGAGGCCCGGCCCATCCATGTGCGGCATCACCACGTCGGTGATCAGCAGGTCGATCGGCTTGTCCGCGGCGCGGATCAGCTGCAACGCCTGCTCGCCGCTTTTCGCCTCGATCACGGTATAGCCCTTGTTGCGCAGGGCCCGCGCGCCGAAGATGCGGACCGGGTCTTCATCCTCGACCAGCATGACCGTGCCGATCCCGGTCAGGTCCTTGACCGCCGGAAGCTCTGCCGTCTCGGCGCGGGCGGCCAGCGTCGCCTCGGCGAGCTGGTGCCGCGGCAGGTAGATCTGGAACGCGGCGCCCTTTCCCGGCGCGCTGTCGACAAAGATGAAGCCGCCGGTCTGCTTGACGATGCCGTACACGGTCGACAGGCCGAGCCCGGTGCCGGAGCCGACCTCCTTCGTCGAAAAGAACGGCTCGAAGATGCGCGCGAGATTGGTCTTGGGGATGCCGATCCCGGTATCGGCGACCTCGATCAGCACGTACTGGCCGGGAGGCATGATTTCCGGCGCGCGGCGCAGCGAGGTCGCCTGGTTCACATTGGCGGTGCGGATCGTCAATGTGCCGCCGCCCGACATCGCATCGCGAGCGTTGACCGCAAGATTGATGATGACCTGCTCGAACTGGCCCTGATCGACCTTGACGAGGCCGAGGTCGCGGCCGAGCACGACCTTCAACTCGATGTTCTCGCCGATCAGCCGGCGCAGCAGGTGCGACAGCTCGACCAGCACATCGGTGATGTCGAGGATGCGCGGCTGCAGGGTTTGCTGCCGCGAAAACGCCAGCAACTGGCGCACCAGATTGGCGGCGCGGTTGGCGTTCTGCTTGATCTGCATGATGTCGGCGAAAGAGGGGTCGCCGGGCCGGAACCGCATCAGCAGCAGATCGCAAAACCCGATCATCGCGGTCAAGAGGTTGTTGAAATCGTGCGCGACGCCGCCGGCGAGCTGGCCCACCGCCTGCATTTTCTGCGACTGGGCGAACTGGATTTCGAGGTTGCGCTGCTCGGTCACGTCGATGAAGTGCAGCATCAGCCCGCCGTCGCCGCCATCGCTGCCGTCGAGCCGCGACAGGAACACGACGCAGGTGCGGTCGCGCGGGCCTTTCAGCCGCACCTCGACCGGCTCCGGATGGGTGGGGCCATCCGCCGCGGCGGCAAGCTTGACCGCCATCGCGCGCCGATCCTCCTCGGTAACGAAGCCGATCAAGGGCTGGCCGATCAGGTCCTGCGGCAGCGCCCCGCACAATTCGGCGAGCGCCCGGTTAGTCTCTTCCAGCCGGCCGAAGCGGTCGATCAAGGCGATGCCGACCGGCGCATTGGCGAAGAAGCGCTGGAACCGCTCCCGCGACAGGCGCAGCGCCGTCTCCCACTCGCGCTCGGGGGTCAGGTCGCGCACCACCGAGCGGGTGCGCAATTCGCCGCCCGCGCCGACCGTGCTCTGCCCGATCGAAACGTGCAGCAGCCGGCCGTCGCGGGCCTTCAGTACGATCTCGCCGCCCTGCCCGCCATCGTCGCCGGCACCGATCGGATCCGACGGGGCGGTGCCCGGCGCCGGCGCGGTGGCGAGAAAATCGTGCAACACAAGGCCGCTGCCGACGATCTCGGCCGGCGTGCTGCCGAGCCAGCGCGCCAGCGTCTGGTTGACGAACAGGAAACGGCCGCCGGCATCGACCGAATAGAACCCCACCGGGGCGTCGTCGAAGAAATCGACGACCCGGTTGCGCTCGTCATGCAGCACCGCCTCCATCTCGTGGCGGGCGGTGATGTCCTGCAGGTTCCAGAAGCTGTAGCCGGGCCGCCCGGCGATCGGGTTGACGGCGATGCTGAACCAGCCGGCGGCGCCGCCGCGGGCGTCGCGCAACGGCAATGCCGCGATCGCGCGCGACCCCGCCGCCGCGCGCTGGCGCAGCCGGGCGAAATCCGCGCTCGCATCGGAATCGGCGACCGCCTCGGCGATGCGCACCAAGGGCGCCGCCTCGGCCTGCGGAAAAAGGTCGTGGAACGCGGTGTTGGCATAGGCGATCCGGCCGTCTGGCGCGACCACGAGCTGGGCGTCGGGCGATGCTTCGAGCGCCTGGCTCAGCATGTCGAGCCGACCCGACAGCACCGAATGGACCCAGCGCGCGGCAAAGGCGCTGACGCCGGTAACGCCGGCGAGCCCGGTCATCGTGATGGCGGTGACCGCGACATTCGTGCCGGAAAGGATTTCCGCGGCAAACAGGATGCCGACGACGAGGCCGACCGCCGCGAGCAGCAAGGCGATATGGGCCAGCCAACCGATCCACCAGGGCTGCCGCCGCTCGTCCGCCCAGTTTGCCCACCGGCGGGTGCCTTCCGCATCGGCGACCATTACCCTCGTCCCGCCTCAGCCAGCCTTTTTCTCATAATACCATAAAGCGCGCCGGGCCGTCGCGCGGCGCGGAGAGCGCCCGGTCTTGCCGCGCACGCCGTGGCTTCTGCGGCGATTGTCATGGCACGATGATTAAGCTGCCCTTAACGAAGCACCCGCGCGGGCCTACTCGTCGCGGCGCGTGCGCTCCATGCGCTCGTGGCGCTCCTGGGCCTCGATCGACAGGGTTGCGATCGGCCGCGCTTCGAGCCGGCGGATGCCGATCGGCTCGTCGGTCTCCTCGCAATAGCCATAGGTGCCGAGATCGATGCGGCCGAGCGCGGCGTCGATCTTGGAGATCAATTTGCGCTCGCGGTCGCGCGTGCGCAATTCGATGGCGCGGTCGGTTTCGAGCGAGGCGCGGTCCGTCAAATCGGGTTTAACCAGGTTCTCCTCTTTAAGGTGGCGCAGCGTATCCGTAGAATCGGCGAGCAGTTCGGCGCGCCAGCTTAGCAGTTTTTGTCGGAAATACTCAATTTGGAGGGGGTTCATAAACTCTTCGTCTTCCGATGGCCGATAGTCAGGCGGCAATGATACAGACATCGGGCTCCCCGCGACCCCGTGAAAGTCGGCGGCGGAGTATATGAATCGCGGCAATCTGCTTCAACTGCGAGAATGTCATGCCACTCTGTTGATTTAGCAGAGCTTTGATGTGCCGGGCGCGGCTCGGGCGCGGGGCCGCCAGGCCGCCGCCGGCAATCCCGGAGATGGGAAGGAACGAACCGCGCACGCGGCAGAGTGCCGGATGCACCGGTCCCGATGCCCGGCCGATCCCAGTGAAACTGTAACGTGAGGCGCAATTAACTGGATTTTATCCGAGATTTTTAGAGAAATTTTAGTCCACATCGTGACTTTTTCCAGATGAACGACGGTGTCGATTTAGTATTTCATTAAGTCGACGCCGATAGCTTGCCGTGGTCAGCCACCACGTCTCGCGCAAGCAAATGGATTCTATGGATACTTCGGCAAACGACAGCACGGCGGCCGGCGTGGCGGCGGTCGACCTTCCCCCGGCCGACACCAAGCGCTGGGTCGTGCGCCGCAAGGCCGTGGTTGTGGCCGCCGTCCGCAACGGCGCGCTCAGCTTGCAGGAAGCGTGCCGGCGCTATCACCTGTCGGTCGAGGAGTTTCTCGCCTGGCAGCGCGCGATCGATGCCTACGGCGTTCCCGGGCTGCGCGTGACCCGCTTGCAAATCTACCGCGACACCGACGCGCTGCGCGCGGGGAAGTAGCCAGCGCGAGCACCCCCGCCGGCGGCGGCAACGCGGTCGCCACCTCCTACCTCTGGTGCGGCTCCCGCATCTGCCAGGCGCACAACAGCACCGGCGCCACGACCCGCGAGTATTACGCCGAGGGCGAGTACGTGCCGGGCAGCCCGGCCCACGGAATTACGGTGACAAGAATTACGGTGACAGTGCACTTATTTAGGAATTACGGTGACAGAATTACGGTGCACTTATTTAGAGCTGGGCTCGTCGCGATCACGTACCCATCGCGGCCGGACGAATAGGCAATCGCAGCGAGCCGCCGAGCGCGAGGCGGGGGTTGATGGGCCTTCCCCCAAAAGCGCCAAAACAGATGACGACTTCCCCCAAAGCCGCCATCGCCCCCTCGCCTCGCTGCCGGGTCGACGGCGTTTGCACTATGACCACGCAGCGCACCTCTCTCAACCTATTGTGGGGTGCGCGGGCTAACGCCCTCTATTTGTAGGATTCTTAAACGGGCGCGGTCGGCCCCGGGCTTGCGTTTGAATCCGGCAGCCGCGAATCGCGCCGAGCGCCGCCGCAAGCCGACAAAACACCGCAGGGCGGGCCGGCGATTGACAAGCCCGCCGCACCCCGGTCTGATCCCGGTGCGGATTTCGAGCAGCGGGAGGAACCCTTGGCCAAGTTCAGAATCGCGACCCCGGCGGGCGCCAGCTTTACCGTCGCCGGCGGCGGTTACGCGTACGAGATGGAGGCGCTGACCCCGATCGACGCCGAGATCTACGAGGTCCCGCAGGGTTCGGAAGACGAGTTCGTCGCCGCCGCCAAGGATGCCGACGCGCTTTACGCCAAGGGGCGGCGCATCACCAAGAAGATGATCGACGGGTTGCAGCGCTGCAAAATCATCTCGCTCGGCTCGGTCGGCGTGGACAGCGTCGATGTCGACGCGGCGACGGCCAAGGGCATTCCGGTCACCAATTGCCCCGACACGTTCATCGAGGAAGTTGCCGACCACGCGCTGACGCTGATCCTGGCGACGCATCGCCGGCTTCTGGTGCAGGACCGCATGGTGCGCGACGGACGCTGGGCCGAGGGCCGGCCGATGCTGCTGCAATTCCCGCGCCTCAGGGGCATGACCCTCGGCCTCATCGCCTTCGGCCACGTCGCCCGCGCCGTCGCCGAGCGGGCCAAGCCGTTCGGCCTCCACGTCATCGCCTACGACCCGTATATCGAGGAGATGGCGATGATCGAGCGCGGGGTCGAGCCGGTCAGCCTGCCCGAGCTGCTCGCCCGCGCCGACATCGTGTCGATGCACACGCCGGCGACGGAGAGCGCCAACCGCCTGGTCCGCGAAGAGCATTTCCGCCAGATGAAGAAGACCGCGATCTATGTCTCGACCGGGCGCGGGCCGACCACCGACGAGGCGGCATTGATCAAGGCGCTCGACGAAGGCTGGATCGCCGGCGCCGGGCTCGACGTGCTCGAACAGGAGCCCCCCGGCGGCAACAACCCGCTGCTCAAGATGGAGGACAAGGTGATCCTGACCGCGCATGTCGCCTCGGCGACGGCGCGGTTCGATCCGGCGCGGCGGCGCCGGGTCGGGCTCGAATTGTCATTGGCGCTCAGCGGCAAGTGGCCGATGTCATGCGTCAACCCGAGCGTCCTGGCCAATAGCGGCTTGAGGCGCTGGCAGCCGGTATCGATGGAGCGCGGCCCCAACTCCTGACCAACGGCGACGGGCGCCGGGCCGATGCCGCCGAACATCGTGTTCATCCTGGCCGACGATCTCGGCTATGCCGACCTGTCGTGCTATGGGCGGCGGGATTTCACGACGCCCAGCCTCGACCGCCTCGCCGCCGGCGGGGCGCGCTTTACCCAGGCCTATGCCAACTCCGCGGTGTGTACGGCCTCGCGCGTGGCGCTGATGACCGGGCGCTACCAGTACCGGCTGCCGATCGGCCTCGAAGAGCCGCTGCGCAGCACCTCGGAGCGCACGGTCGGCCTGCCGTCCGAGCATCCGAGCCTGCCGTCGCTGTTGCGCGCGGCCGGCTACCGCACCGCGCTCGTCGGCAAGTGGCATCTCGGCCGCCCGCCGCAATTCGGGCCGCTGCAAAGCGGCTACGAGCGCTTTTTCGGCTTCCACAGCGGCGTGCTCGATTATTTCACCCACAAATTCGGGCCGCCGCATACCGACACCGAGGATTTGTGGGAGGATGACGCGCGGGTGCGGCAGTTGGGCTATTTGACCGATGTGCTCGGCGCGCGTGCGATCGACCTGATCGGCGAGTTCGCCCGCGGCGATCGGCCGTTTTTCCTCAGCCTCCATTTCAACGCGCCGCACTGGCCGTGGGAGGCGCCCGGCGACGAGGAAGAGGCAAGGCGCCTGACCAGCCTGTTCCACTTCGATGGCGGCGACCAGCGCACTTATCAGCGCATGGTGCAGCAGATGGATGTGCAGGTCGGCGCCGTGATGCAGGCGCTGGAGGCGAACGCCATCGCCGACGACACGATCGTGATCTTTACCAGCGACAATGGCGGCGAGCGGTTTTCCGACACCTGGCCGTTTACCGGCAAGAAGACCGAATTGCTCGAAGGCGGCTTGCGCATCCCGGCGGTGATCCGCTGGCCCGGCCATGTGCCGGCCGGCCGGGTTTCCGAGCAGGTGACGATCGGCATGGACTGGGTCCCGACGCTCCTCGCGGCCGCCGGCGCCGCACCGCACCCGGATTATCCGAGCGACGGGATCGACCTGCTGCCGTGGCTGACCGGCGCGGCGGCGCCGCTGCCCCGCACGCTGTTCTGGCGCTACAAGCGCCTCAGCCAGCAGGCGGTTCGCGACGGCGACTGGAAGTATCTGAAAATCCTCGACAACACCTTTCTGTTCCACGTCGTCCGCGACCCGCTGGAACGGGCCAATTTGAAGGGCCGGCATCCCGAAATCTATGCGCGGCTGGTCGCCCGCTGGCAGGAGTGGAACGCGACGATGCTGCCGCTCGACCCGCAAAGCTTCACGCTGGGTTTCAGCGGCGCCGAACTGGCCGACCATTTCGGCGCCGCCGGCGCGCCGCGTTCGTAGCCGAAAGGAGGACGCCGTGAGCGATTTGCCGATCCGCTATCCCGACCCGGCCATCAAGATTCTCGACCCGCGTTTCGCCGCGCTGACGCTCGCCAACACGCCGGTGCAGCGCATCGCCGGCGATTGCCTGTTCACCGAAGGGCCCGTGTGGTTCGGCGATCTGCGCTGCCTGTTGTGGAGCGACATCCCCAACGACCGCATCCTGCGCTGGGACGAGGAAACCGGCGCGGTCGGCGTGTTCCGCCGGCCCTCCGGCTATGCCAACGGCAA
>JASHNY010000156.1 GCA_030041385.1 Alphaproteobacteria bacterium | reverse complement strand
GCCCGGGGAGCCGCCCGAGCCGGGCCCGATGGAGTCGAGCCTGCAGTTGCCGACGATACAGGAAACGCCGCAGCCCGAGGCGACGCAGCCGTCGCCGGCGCCGCCGCGGGTCGTGCCGCAATCGGCGCCGGCTCCGGCGCCGATCGCACCCACCGCGATGGCTTCGGCCGCGCCGCAGCCGACGCCGCCTCCGCCGGCGATCCCGGTACCACCGCCGCCATCTCCGGCGCTCAAGCCGGCCAAGGCCGAGGCCGGACCGCCGGCGGCGAGCACCATCGCGGTGATCGATTTCCCCGCCGCCTCGACCAGCCTTGCCGCGGCCGATCGCGCTCGGGTCGGCGAGGCGGCGGCGCTGTTCCGTCGGAAGCCCGGCACCGTGCATGTCGTCGCCTACGTCGCCGCGGCCGCCGACGGATCGCAGCAGCTCGACAATTACCGGGCGGCGCTGAACCGTGCGCAGGTCGTGGCCAAGGCGCTTGTCGAGGCCGGCATTCCGGTCGGCAAGATCGCCACCGAGGCGTCGCCCGCCCGTCCCGATTTGCCGCCGGGCCGGGTCGAGATCCGGTTTGCCTCGTGACCGCGGCCGAAAACCAGCTGTGAAGCCGCCGCTGAGAGTGGGCGTCGCCGGGCTCGGCACGGTTGGCGCCGGAACGCTGCAGTTGCTCGAGCGGCAGGCCGACCTGCTGGCCGCTCGCGCCGGGCGCCGCATCGTCGTCACCGCGGTGTCGGCGCGCGAGCGGCGGCGCGACCGCGGCGTCGACCTGTCGGCGGTGCGCTGGTACGAAGACGCGGCCGCGCTGGCCGCCGACCCGGAGGTCGATGTCGTCGTCGAGCTGATCGGCGGTGCCGACGGCATCGCCCGTGCCGTGGTCGAAACCGCGCTCGCGCGCAACAAGCACGTGGTTACCGCCAACAAGGCGCTGATGGCCCGGCACGGCACCGGCCTCGCCCGGGCGGCGGAGGCGGCCGGGGTGACGCTGGCCTTCGAGGCGTCGGTCGCCGGCGGCATCCCGGTGATCAAGACCCTGCGCGAGGGGCTCGCCGGCAACCGGCTCAGCCGGCTTTACGGCATTCTCAACGGCACGTCGAACTACATCCTGACGACGATGCGCGACAGCGGCCGCGAATTTGGCGAGGTGCTGGCCGAGGCGCAAAAGCTCGGCTATGCCGAGGCCGACCCGAGCTTCGACATCGACGGCGTCGACGCCGCCCATAAATTGGCAATCCTTGCCAGCGCTGCGTTCGGCCGCCCGGTCGATATCGATGGCGTCTACACCGAGGGCATTCGCCACGTCTCGCGCCTCGACATCGTGTTTGCCGACGAGCTCGGCTACCGCATCAAGCTGCTCGGCATCGCCCGCCTGACCGAGCACGGGCTCGAACAGCGCGTGCACCCCTGCATGGTGTCGAAGGCCGCGCCCATTGCCACGGTCGATGGCGTGTTCAACGCGGTCGTGGCCGAGGGCGATTTCGTCGGCCAGGTGGTCTTGCAAGGGCGCGGCGCCGGCGCGTTTCCGACCGCCTCGGCGGTCGCCGCCGATCTCGTCGATATCGCCGCCGGGCGGTCAGTGCCGCCGTTCGGGGTTCCGGCCGCCGAGCTGCAGCCGCTCGACGGGGCGCCGATGGATCGTCACCAGGGCGCGTATTACATCAGGTTGATGGTGGTCGATCAGCCCGGCGTCATCGCCGATGTCTCCGCCGCCTTGCGCGACCAGCAGGTGTCGCTGGAATCGATGATCCAGCGCGGCCGCGCACCGGGCGAGGCCGTGCCCGTGGTGCTGACGACGCATGCGACGGTCGAGGCGGCAATGCAGCGCGCGCTCGCCGCGATCGGCCGCCTCGGGACCGTGTTGGAGCCGCCGCGCATGATCCGCATCGAGGATTTTTGAGCGAGAGAGCCAAGGGAGGATGCCGTGCCCGAACCATTGAAGATGGACCGCAATCTCGCGCTGGAAGCGGTGCGTGTTACCGAGATCGCCGCGTTGTCGGCGTCGCGGCTGATGGGGAGGGGGGATGAGAAGGCTGCCGACCAGGCCGCCGTCGATGCGATGCGGCAGGCGCTCAACAGTCTGGCGATCGACGGCACGGTCGTGATCGGCGAAGGGGAGCGCGACGAGGCGCCGATGCTGTATATCGGCGAACGCGTCGGCACCGGGGAGGGGCCAAAGGTCGATATCGCGCTCGATCCGCTCGAAGGTACGACAATCACCGCCAAGGGCGGCGCCAACGCGCTGGCGGTCATCGCTTTTGCCGACGCCGGCGGCTTTCTCAACGCGCCCGACGTGTACATGGACAAGATCGCGGTCGGCGGCGGGTTGCCGCCCGACCTTGTCGACCTCGACGCGACCCCGGCCGAGAATCTGAAAAATTTGGCCCGCGCAAAGAACTGCCATCTCGCCGACCTCGTGGTCTGCATCCTCGACCGGCCGCGCCATGCCGATTTGATCGCCAAGGTCCGCGCCGCCGGCGCGCGCATCATGCTGATCGGCGACGGCGATGTCGGCGGCGTCATCGCGACCTCGAGCCCGGAAACCGGCATCGACATGTATTGCGGCTCGGGCGGCGCGCCGGAGGGGGTATTGGCGGCCGCCGCGCTGCGCTGCATCGGCGGCCAGATGCAGGGGCGGCTGCTGTTTCGCAACGACGACGAGCGCGGCCGCGCTCACCGCCTCGGCATCACCGATCTCGACCGCAAGTACAATCTGTATGACCTCGCCGCCGGCCACGTGATGTTCGCCGCGACCGGCGTCACCAGCGGCACCATGCTGAAAGGGGTGCGGCGCACCGCAACCACAGCCTTTACCCATTCCGTGGTGATGCGGTCGCAAACCGGAACCGTGCGCTATATCGAGGCGCTGCACGACCTGACCCGCAAGGATCAGTTCGCCCAATTGTTTGCCTGAGCCGCGCCGATGGACGGGCCGGCGGTGGGGACACCGGCCTTTCTGGGGGTGGAGCATTCGGTGTGCGGGCGGCGCTGGCGCGCCCCGGCCGGCGATCTGCGCGCTGCGGCGGCGATCAGCCTGCGTCTCGACGTGCCCGAGCTCGTCGGGCGGCTGCTGGCCCAGCGCGGCATCGACGCAGACGCCGCGCCCCGGTTTCTGGCGCCGCGGTTGCGCGACCAGCTGCCCGATCCATCGCATCTGCGCGACATGGACCGGGCGGTGGCGCGTCTCGTCGCCGCGATCCGGGGCGGCGAGAAGATCGTCGTGTTCGGCGATTACGACGTCGACGGCGCCACCTCGGCCGCGTTGCTGCTTCGCTTTTTCGCGGCGATCGGGGTGGCGGTCGGGGTCTATGTGCCCGACCGGCTGCGCGAGGGCTACGGCCCCAATGCGCCGGCGCTGGCCCGGCTCAAGGAGGAGGGTGCCGGGCTCGCCGTCACCGTCGATTGCGGCACTACGGCGCACGAGGCGCTGGCCGCCGCGCGCGAATCGGGCCTCGACGTCATCGTGGTCGACCACCATGTCGCTGAGCCGCTGTTGCCGCCGGCAATGGCGGTCGTCAACCCGAACCGGCTCGACGAGGCAAGCCCGCACGGCAACCTCGCCGCGGTCGGCCTGGTCTTTCTGCTCGTCGTTGCGCTGAACCGGGCGCTCCGCCAAGCCGGCTGGTATGCAGCGCGAACCGAGCCCGATCTGCTGCAATGGCTCGACCTCGTCGCGCTCGGCACCGTGTGCGACGTGGTTCCGCTCAACGGGCTCAACCGTGCGCTCGTCGCCCAGGGGATCAAGGTGGCGCGCCGCGGTGCCAATCGCGGCATTGCCGCGCTTGCCGCATTGGCGTCTTCCGGCGGCCCGATCGATGCGCGCGCGCTCGGCTTCGCGATCGGGCCGCGGGTCAACGCCGGTGGACGGGTCGGCGCCGCCGATCTCGGTGCGCGGCTGTTGGCGACCGACGACCCCGCCCTGGCCGGCGAACTGGCGCAGCGCCTCGACGCCTACAACCGCGAGCGCCGCGAGATCGAGGCCGCCACCCTCGCCGCGGCAGTCGAGCAAGCCGAGGCGACGCCGCAATCGCCGGCACTGGTTTTCGTGGCATCCGAGGGCTGGCACCCCGGCGTCATCGGGATCGTCGCGGCGCGGCTGAAAGAGCGCTATCAGCGGCCGGCCTGCGTCGTCGCCGTCGGCGATGGCATCGGCAAGGGGTCGGGCCGCTCCGTCGCGGGGCTGGCGCTGGGCCCGGCGGTGATCGCCGCACGCCAGGCCGGGCTTCTGTTGAACGGCGGCGGGCACGCGATGGCCGCAGGATTCACGGTCGCCGCCGGGCAGCTGGACGCGCTGCGCGCATTTCTGTCCGAGCGGCTCGGCGACGGGCTCGATCCCGCCCGGCTGGTGCCGGAACTGGCCATCGACGGGGCGCTTTCGGCCGCCGCCGCCCAGGCAGGATTGATCGATCACGTCGATGCGCTGGCGCCGTTTGGCGCCGCCAACCCGGAGCCGCGCTTTGCCCTTCCGTCGGTTCGCCTCGCTCAGGTCGAGCCGGTCGGCACCGCGCATCTGCGCTGCACCCTGGCCGACCCGCTCGGCGCCGGGCAGGTGCGGGCGATCGCGTTCGGTGCCGACGGCACGCCGCTCGGGCGGTTTCTCGGCGAGATGCGGGAGCGCGCGGTCCACGTCGCCGGCCACCTGCGCCGCGACGCCTGGCGCGGGGGCGACGC
>JASHNY010000155.1 GCA_030041385.1 Alphaproteobacteria bacterium | reverse complement strand
CACCATCGCCAGCGCAAACAACGCACCGACAAAGAAGCCGCACGGAAGGGCGAACCGGCGGCGATAACTCTCCCGCCGATCCAGCGCCATCCTACTCAGGCTTTCTTCGCCCCGACGCACTTGCCGGCGACGACGTCATAACTGCCGCATGACATCGGCGGCAGCCAGTCGCCGATCAGGTTCTTGCTTTCCGGCAGATACGGCGACCACGGTTGGGCAACGACCAGACCGCCGGTCTGCCACACGACGTTGAACTGCCCGTTGCCCTGGACTTCGCCAATCAGCACTGGCTTGGTCAAATGATGGTTGGGCATCATCGTCGCGTAGTCACCGGAAAGATTGGGGTGAGCGACGCCGATCATTGCGTCGATTACCGCATCATGATCGGTGGTGCCGGCTTTCTCGATCGCCTTTACCCACATGTTGAACCCGATGTAATGCGCCTCCATCGGATCGTTGAACACTCGCTTGTCGTCCTTGACGAACTGCTTGAAGGTCGCGACGACTTCTTTGTTGAGCGGGGTATCGACACTCATGAAATAATTCCAGGCCGCCAAGTGGCCGATGAGCGGTTTGGTGTCGATGCCGGCGAGTTCCTGTTCGCCGACGCTGAAGGCGACCACCGGGATATCGGTCGCCTTGATGCCCTGGTTGCCGAGCTCCTTGTAGAACGGCACGTTGGCATCGCCGTTGATGGTCGAGACCACCGCGGTCTTCTTGCCAGCCGAGCCGAACCGCTTGATCTTGGCGACCTCGGCCTGCCAGTCCGAATAACCGAAGGGGGTGTAGTTGATGATCAGGTCGCCGGCCGCGACCCCCTTCGATTTGAGGTAGGCTTCGAGAATCTTGTTGGTCGTGCGCGGGTAGACATAGTCGGTGCCTTCCAAGACCCAGCGCTTCACCCCGACCTGGTTCATCAGATAATCGACCGCCGGGATCGCCTGCTGGTTCGGCGCCGCGCCCGTATAGAACACGTTGCGGCTGCACTCCTGGCCCTCGTACTGCACCGGGTAGAGCAGGATGCCGTTCAATTCCTCGAACACCGGCAACACCGACTTGCGCGATACCGAGGTCCAGCACCCGAACACCGCGGCCACCTTGTCGACCGACAGCAATTGCCGCGCCTTCTCGGCAAAGAGCGGCCAGTTCGAGGCAGGGTCGACGACGACCGCCTGCAACTGCCGGCCCATCACCCCGCCCTTCTTGTTCTGCTCGGCGATCAGCATCAGCATCACGTCCTTGAGCGGCGCCTCGCTGATCGCCATCGTGCCTGACAGCGAATGCAGGATGCCGACCTTGATCGGCCCGCCTTCATCGGCGGCCGGCGCGGCCTTGGCCTGAGGCACCAGCCCCGGCGCGGCGCGCAAGCCCGATGCGGCGGCGACCAGGCCGGCGCCGAGAAGACCGAGCCGACGCCGGTCGATGCTGAATCCTGCAGATGACATGTGAAGTCCTCCCCACGAAACCTGTATGACGGCCGGACGGCCCGTCCGTTCGCGTGGAGCAAGATCGAGGCCAACGCGCGAAAACGGCGCTGTCGCCTCGGCCGCCGGCTATTTTCGAGCCAACGCCTAAAGTTTAATCAGATATCTGCCGTTGCAGCCGGCAGGTGGGCGACGCCAGCGGCATTCGATAAGATTGGATCAGCCTCTAGGGCCGTCGTGGCCGGACTTGTTCCGGCCATCCACAGGGATCCCCGCGACCGGCCCGGGGATGACAGAAAGGGGTTGATCCAACCTATACCCATCCGGCTCTAGGGGTCTTCGCGGAGCCCGGCCAGGGCCGCGAGCGTAATCGGCTTATAGGGTGCGCGCGGGCGATAGGTGCCGACCGCTTCGGGAGAAAGCCCGTGCTCGTCGGCGATGATCGCGGCGACGAGCGGGCCGCAGAGGCGGCCCTGGCACGGCCCCATGCCGCAGCGGGTAAAGGCTTTCGCCTGGTTGGGTCCTTGCGCGCCGAGCCGCGCCGCGCGGCGGATGCCGCCGGCGGTCACCTCTTCGCAGCGGCAGACGGTGACGGTGTCGTCGGCCGGCACCAGCGCCTCGCGGGCGGGGCGGCAGAGCGCATCGAGAAATCCGCGGGCGGCGCGCTCGCGCGCCAGCCCGGCGCGGATCGGCGCGGCACGGCGATCGCGCTCGGCCGTATCGATATGGCCGAGCGCCGCCGCCGCTCCGAGCGCTGCGAGCCGGCCCGACAGCGCCGCCGCCGCGGCCCCGGCGATGCCGCCGCCGTCGCCGGCGACCGCAATGCGCGGGGCGCTGGTGCCGCCCCATTCGTCGAGCACCGGCCGCCAGCAAAGCTGGGCATCGTCCCATTCGTGGGCGACAGCCAGGGCGCGCGCGATCTGGGTATCGGGGATCACGCCGTCATGGACGAGCACCAGGTCGGCGGCCAATTCGCCGCCGTCCCAGGCGACCCCCTCGACCCGCTCGCGCCCGACCGCGCGCAGCCCGCGCACGCCACGCCGGATCGGAACGCCGGCACGGCGCAATTCGCGGATCAGCGCCAGCCCCTTGGCGATGTCGCGGCGGCACGCCCAGGCCGCGCCCACTCGCCGCGCCGCCGCATGGTAGTTGGCGTGCGGCGCGGTTTCGAGGATCGCGGCCGGCGTCGCTCCGGCGCGCGCAAGCTGTGCCGCCGCCAGGTACAGCAGCGGCCCTTGCCCGGCCAGCACCGCGCGCCCGTCCGGCACCAGATCCGCCGTCTTCAACAGAATCTGCGCCGCCCCGGCGGTCATCACCCCGGGCAGGGTCCAGCCGGGGATCGGCAGCGGCCGTTCGAGCGCGCCGGTGGCGAGGATGACGTGCCGAGCGGCGACCGTATCGCTATGCCCCCCGGCCATCACCGCGAGCGTCCCGTCCGGGTCGATATGCCAGACCGCGGTTTCCGGGCGATATTCGGCTCCGCAGGCGCGAAAGGCGGCAACAACTTCGCGGCCGGCCAGATAGTCGGGGCCGAGCGGCGAATCCGGCAGGGCGCGCTCGACCCCGCGGTAGATCTGGCCGCCGGGCGCCGGTTGCTCGTCGATGACGACCGTGGCAAGGCCAAGCTCGGCGGCGACGCAGGCCGCCGCCATGCCGGCCGGGCCGGCGCCGACAATGGCAAGGTCGGCGGTCACCGGCATCGGCGCGCCATCATCCGGCATCGATCGCGCGGGGGCCGCGCTGGCGGCGGATTTGCATCCCCGGCCGCACCGGCACCATGCAGGCCTGCCGGTTGGGTTCGCCGTCGATTTCGGCGAGGCAGTCGAAGCACACCCCCATCATGCAATAGGGCGCGCGCGGGGTGCCATTGACCGGGGTCGCCCGGATCGTGTGCAACCCTGCCAGCAGGACCGCCGCGGCGGCCGAGGCGCCCGCCGGGACCAGCACCTCGCGCCCCTCGACCGTCACCGCGACGGTCGCGGCCCGGCCGTCAGGCCGCCTGCGGAACATCGAACCGCCGCGCCGAAAACGGCGCCAGTGCCGGGTCGAGCGCGCCGGCCGCCACCATCGGCGCAAACACGTTGGCATGTACGCCGGTCAGGGTGACGCCGCTGTGGCAATTGGCGGTGAAGGCGCCGGGGAACCGCTCCGACTGGTCATAGATCGGCACCCCGTCGGGCGGCATCACCCTCAGCGCCGCCCAGGCACGCACGATCTGCAATCCGGCGAGCCACGGAAACGACAGGACAGCGCGATGCGCCATCGCCCGCATCACGTCGATGCGCTGGCCGGTGTCGAAGCCGACATCTTCCTGGCTGTCGCCGATCATGATGCCGCCTTCGAGTGTCTGCCGCACGGTGGTCGTCGGCATCGCCATGACCCGGCCGGCGCGCTCGGTAACGAGGATCTGGCCGCGCTGCGGCCGCACCGGCGCGCTGAGCCCGAACCGCGGCGCCAATGCCGCGTTGCCGAGCCCGGCCGCCAACACGACCACCGGCGCGCCGATCTCCTCGGCCCCGGCGCCGAGGCGGAAATCACGCGGCGCGGCGACCGCTTCGGTGATCGTGCGGTTGGGAAGATAGACGCCGCCGCGGCCGACAAACCCGCGATGCAACGCGTGCAACAGGGCGAGCGAGTTGGCGTGGCCGTCATAGGCGGTAAACGAGGCGCCGACCACCGCCGGGCCGATCCCGGGCAGCAGCGCTGCCACCTCGTCATGGCCGAGCATCCGGTAGTCGAAGCCGAAATTGCCCGATTCGCGCCGCATCTGTTCCATGCGCACGCGCCGCTCGGCGAATTCGGCCCGGCTGAGGCAAAGATGGACGCCGCCCGGCCGCTCATGCCCGACCGCGACCCCGGTGCGGGCGAACAGCTCTGCCGCCAGCGCCGGCCATTCCTCGGCCGAGCGGCGCGTCCAGCGCTGGTAGTGCGGCGCACCGAGCCCTTTAGACTGCACCCAGACCAGGCCGAAATTGCCGCGCGAGGCACGATAGGCGATGTCGCCCTCGTCAATGAGCGCCGGCACCATCCCTTCCCGGGCGAGGCCGTAGGCGATCGCCGCGCCGACCAGCCCGCCGCCGATTACGATCGCGTCGAAACGCCGCAACGTCGCAACCTCCCGGTTCGCCGACCCCCCAGCATAGAGGCTTCAGGCCGCGACCAGAAGCGGCTGTATCCGGTTGTCTTGCCTAGCGGGCACGGTAGTTGATAAGAACAGACCCTTGCGGGGCGGGGGGAATTATCAATGTCAGCAAAACCTCTTCGAGTGATCTTAATCATTGTCGCCGTCCTCGGGATGATCACGAGCGCAGAGTCCAAGACGTTCCGTTGGGCTAATGACGGCGATGCCAATTCAATGGACCCCTATGCGCGAGAGGAAACCTTCCTGCTGTCGTTTGATATGAATATGTACGATCCGCTTATTCGTCTCAACCAAAAGATGCAGCTTGAGCCGGGCCTCGCCACGCATTGGGCCCAGATCAACCCGACAACTTGGCGGTTTGATTTGCGCCATGGGGTCAAATTTCATGACGGCACGCCGTTTACCGCCGACGATGTCGTCTTCTCATTCGAGCGGGCGACCCATCCCGGCTCCAATCTCGGCAGCCCGCTGGCGACCGTCAAGGAAGTCAGAAAGATCGACGACTATACTGTCGACTTCATCACCGACGGGCCGGACCCGATCCTGCCGCTGAACCTGCCGACGATCGCGATCATGTCGAAGAAATGGTGCGAGGAGCACAACACGACCCGCGCCGCCGATCTGACCAAGAACGAGGAAAGCTATGCCACCCGCCACGAAAACGGCACCGGCCCGTTCATCCTGAAAGAGCGCGTACCCGACGTGAAGACCGTGCTGGTCAAGAACCCGGACTGGTGGGGCCTGAAAAAAGAGCCGATCGACATCGACGAGGCGGTGTTCACCCGCATCGCCGACGCCTCGACCCGCGTCGCCGCCCTGCTGTCTGGCGAGCTCGATATGATCTACACGGTACCGCCGCAAGACATGGTGCGGCTCGCGCGGACCCCGCACATAAAGATATGGAAGGTGCCGGAGCTGCGGACGATCTTTCTCGGCATGGACCAGTCGCGCCCCGAACTGCTCGAATCCGACGTCAAGGGCAAGAACCCGTTCAAGGACAAGCGGGTGCGCCAGGCCTTCTACGAGGCGATCGACGAGAATGCGATCGCCGCAAAGGTCATGGATGGGTATGCCCATCCGACCGCATTGATCGTCGGGCCCGGCGTCAACGGCTATGACCCGCCGCTCGACAAGCGCTTTCCTTCCGATCCCGCGGCCGCCCGGAAACTGCTGGCCGAGGCGGGGTATCCCCATGGGTTCGAGGTCGGTTTCGACTGCCCGAACGATCGCTACGTCAACGACCAGGAGATCTGCCAGGCGGTGGTGGCGATGCTCGCGCGGATCGGCATCAAGGCGGACCTGCTGGCCCAGACCCGATCCAAATTCTTTGCCAAGATCAACGCGCCGCATTACGACACCAGCTTCTACATGCTGGGCTGGACGCCGGGCACCTACGACGCGCTCAACGCGCTGACGGCGCTGGCCGAGACGCGCAACGGCAAGGAGGGCGAGTTCAACGTCGGCGGCTATTCCAATCCCAAGCTCGACGCGCTGATCGCGCAAATCCGGGTCGAGCTCGACCAGGAAAAGCGCGACGCGCTGATCCACCAGGCGCTGAAGCTGGTGCGCGACGATTTCGCCTATCTTCCGCTGCACCAGCAGGTGGTGGTGTGGGCGACGCGCAATAACGTCAGCCTGGCGCAGACCGGCGACAATTTCTTCCAGTTGCGCTATGTGACGATGAAGTGACCGGCCGGAACGGCTCGTCATCCCGGCGCAGGCCGGGATTCATGCATCTACGGGCCGAAGGTCCGCCCAGTTCGTCACGGAGGTTGAAACGAGGGTGCGACGACCGGGCCCGGCAATCCGATGGGTCCCGGCTTGCGCCGGGATGACAGCCAGGCGTCATTCCCAATGATCGCTTTCGTCATCCGCCGCCTGTGCCAGTCCGTGGTGGTGTTGCTGACGGTCGCCCTGATCGCCTTTGCGCTGTTCAATTATGTCGGGGACCCGATCAACAACATGGTCGGGCAGGATACGACCCCGGCCGAGCGGGTCGCCCTGCGCCATGAGCTGGGCCTCGACCAGAGCTTTCTCGTTCAGTTCGCCCGTTTCGTCGGGCATGCGGCGGAAGGAAATTTCGGCCTCTCCTACCAGGAGGCGCGGCCGGTCGGGCAGATCATCCTCGAACGCATGCCGGCGACGCTGGAATTGAGCTTCGTCGCCGCGCTCCTCGCGCTGATCCTCGGCGTGCCGATGGGCATCTATACCGGCCTGCACCGGCGCTCATTGCTGTCGCAGGCGATGCTGACAACCTCGCTCGTCGGCATCTCATTGCCGACCTTTCTGATCGGCATCCTGCTGATCCTGGTCTTTGCGGTGATGCTTGGCTGGCTGCCGTCGTACGGGCGCGGCACCGTCGTCCATATCGGCTGGTGGACCACCGGCCTGCTCACGATCAGCGGCTGGAAGGCGATCATCCTGCCGGCGATCACGCTGGCCCTGTTCCAGATGACGCTGATCATGCGGCTGGTGCGTTCCGAGATGATCGAGGTGTTGCGCACCGACTACATCAAGTTCGCGCGCGCCCGCGGGCTCAGCAACCGCGCGGTCAATTTCGGCCATGCCTTGAAGAACACGCTGGTGCCGGTGATCACGATCACCGGGCTTCAGCTCGGCGCGATCATTGCGTTCGCGGTGATCACCGAGACCGTGTTCCAATGGCCGGGCATGGGGCTGATGTTCATCCAGGCGGTGACCTTTGCCGACATTCCGGTGATGGCGGCCTATCTGGTTCTGGTCGGGTTCTTTTTCGTGGTCATCAACCTGGTCGTCGACCTGCTGTATTACGTCGTCGATCCGCGCCTGCGGATCGAGCACGAGCACGCCGCCGGTGGCTGAGCTGGCGCGCGCGCCGATCGCCGCGCCGCGCCGTTTGCCGCGGCTGCGGCGGTTCTTGGACGGCGACCTGCTGTGGAGCTTTCGCCGCTCGCCGGTCACGGTCGGCGCCGCCGTCGTCGCCTTCGTGATCATCGGCAGCGCCATCGCCGCGCCGTGGGTCGCGCCGCACAACCCCTACGACCTCGCCTCGGTCAACCTGATGGACGCGACCGACCCGCCGGTGTGGCTGCACGGCGGCAGCTGGGCCTATGTGCTCGGCACCGACAACCAGGGCCGCGACGTGCTGTCGACGATCATCTATGGCACCCGGCTGTCGCTGCTGGTCGGGGTGCTGGCGGTCGTGGCTGCGCTGATCCTCGGTGTCGCGCTGGGCCTCGTCGCCGGCTGGTCGGGCGGCATCGTCGAAACCATGATCATGCGGGTCGCCGATGTCCAATTGAGCTTCCCGGCGATCCTGATCGCCCTGCTGATCGACGGCGTCGCGCGCACGATGCTGCCGCACAACGTGCAGGCCGAGATCGCGATCTATGTCCTGATCGTCTCGGTGGCGCTGTCGAACTGGGTGCATTTCGCGCGCACCGTGCGCGGTTCGACCCTGGTCGAGCGCAACAAGGAATACATCCAGGCCGCCCGCGTGATCGGGGTTCGGCCCTGGCGGATCGTGACCGGCCATCTGTTGCCCAATGTGCTTGGCCCGGTGCTGGTCATCGCGACGATCAACCTGGCGACCGCGATCCTGACCGAGGCGACATTGTCGTTTCTCGGCGTCGGATTGCCGCCGACCCAGCCCTCGCTCGGCACGCTGATCCGGGTCGGCAACGATTACCTGATGTCGGGCGACTGGTGGATCGCGCTGTTTCCGGGGATTTGGCTGGCGCTGTTGATCCTGTCGGTCAATCTGCTGGGCGACTGGCTGCGCGACGCCCTGAACCCGAAACTGCGATGAACCGCGTCGGTCATTGCGACCCCCGGGCGACCGCCCGGCGGGCGTCCCGGGGGGAAGCAATCTGGTGCCGAAGGAGGCTCAGCCCAACGGGATTGCCGCGGCGTCCTGGAGACGCCTCGCAATGACCCCCGCGCAAGAGCCGCTATTGCAGGTCGAGCATCTGCGCGTCGAGTTGCCGACCCGCCGCCGCACCCTCGTCGCGATCGACGATGTCAGCTTCTCGATCATGCCGGGCGAGGTGTTGGGGATCGTCGGCGAGTCGGGCGCCGGCAAATCGGTGACCGGGGCGGCGATCATCGGCTTGCTGGAGCCGCCGCTGCGCATCGCCGGGGGCCGCGTTGTGCTCGGCGGGCGGCGCATCGACGATTTGCCTTACGAGCAGATGCGCCATATCCGCGGCCGGGAGATCGGCGCGATCTTTCAGGACCCGCTGACCAGCCTCAACCCGCTCTACACGGTCGGGCGGCAGCTCGTCGAGACCATCCGCACCCATCTCGACCTCGGCCCCGAGGCGGCGCGCGAGCGGGCGATCGCGCTCCTCGGCGAGGTCGGCATCGCCGCCGCAGCGCAGCGCATCGACCACTACCCGCACCAGTTTTCCGGCGGCATGCGCCAGCGCGTGGTGATCGCGCTGGCCTTGGCCGGCAACCCGCGCCTGATCATCGCCGACGAGCCGACGACGGCGCTCGACGTGTCGATCCAGGCGCAGATCATCGCCCTGCTGAAGCGGCTCGGCCGCGATCACGGTACCGCGATCATGCTGGTGACGCACGACATGGGGGTGATCGCCGAAACCGCGCATCGCGTCGCGGTGATGTATGCCGGGCGAATCGTCGAGATCGGGCCGGTGCGGGCGATTGTTGACGCGCCGCGCCATCCCTATACGGTCGGGCTGATGGATTCGATCCCGCGCATCGGCGGAGTGCGCGGCCGGCTCAAGCAGATCGACGGGGCAATGCCGCGGCTCGGCGAGATTCCGCCCGGCTGCGCCTTCAATCCGCGCTGTCCGCTGGTGTTCGAGCGCTGCCGCCGCGAGCGGCCCGAACTTCTTCCGTCCGCCTCCGGCGCCGCGGCGTGCTGGCGTTTTGCTGAGGAAGGCGCGAGGGCGGCCGATGGCTGAGCCGCAAGCGCTCGTCGAAATCCGCGATCTCAAGCGCTATTTCGACGTGTCGCCGCCGCCGCTCGAACGGCTGCTGCAGCGCAAGCCCCGCGCCTGGGTCAAGGCGCTCGACGGAGTGAGCTTCACGATCCGCCGCGGCGAGACCTTTGCCCTGGTCGGCGAGTCGGGCTGCGGCAAATCGACCGTGGCCCGCTGCCTCGTCGGGCTCTACCGCCCGAGCGCCGGCAAGATCCTGTTCGACGGCATCGATCTTGCCGGCCTCAACCGCCGCAAGACGGCGGTGCCATTGCGGCGGCGCATGCAAATGATCTTTCAGGACCCCTATGCCAGCCTCAACCCGCGCTGGCGGGTGCGCCGCATCGTCGCTGAGCCGTTGGTGACCCACGGCCTTGTCGGCAGCCGGGCCGAGCGCGATGCGCGCGTCGCCGAATTATTGGTGCAGGTACGGCTGTCGCCGGAAGACGGCGACAAGTTTCCGCACGAATTCTCCGGCGGCCAGCGCCAGCGCATCTCGATCGCGCGGGCCTTGGCGGCGCGGCCGGAATTCCTCGTCTGCGACGAGCCGACCTCGGCCCTCGACGTGTCGGTGCAGGCGCAAATCCTCAACCTGATGAAGGACCTGCAGAGCGCCTTTCGCCTCACCTGCCTGTTCATCTCGCACAATCTGGCGGTGGTCTACCAGGTGTCCGACCGGGTCGGGGTCATGTATCTGGGCCGGCTGGTCGAGATCGCCGCGGCCGAGCAATTGTTCGCGCGGCCGCTGCATCCCTATACGCGGCTCTTGATCGACACGATCCCGCGGCTCGATCCGGTCGATGGCGCTGCCGCCGAGCGCGAGCCAGTCGCCGGCGAGGTGCCGAACCCGATCGACCCGCCGCCCGGCTGCGCCTTTCATCCGCGCTGCCCGTTTGCCGATGCGCGCTGCCGCGCCGAGCGGCCGGAACTGATCGAGGCCGATGGCGCGCTGGTCGCCTGCCACGCGGTCGCCGAAGGGCGGCTGGCGCCGGCAGCGCTCACGACAAGTTCACATCCCGGGGCTACCGGCCGCGCGGGGCCATCGGGTAAGCTCGCGCTATGAGCATTATCGGCCGCATCATTTCCGGCGCCCGCGAATTCTCGCTCGGCGCGCCGCTCGACGCCTTGCTGGAACGCATCGCCGCGCATCTGCCGCACCTCAATGCCCATGCCGAACCGGCCGCCGATGCCCCCGACCCGCAGCGCCGCGTCGCCTTCACGATCGCGGCGATCGCGCTCGGCGCCAAGATGGCGCGCGCCGACGGAGCGGTAACCGGCAACGAGATCGCGGCGTTCGGCGAGGTGTTCCAGGTGCCGCCCGGCGAGGCCGAGCACGTCAGGCTGATCTTCGACCTGGCGCGCAAGAGCACCGCCGGGTTCGAGCTTTACGCCCGCCAGGTCGGGCGGCTGTTCGCCGGCAACCGCGCCGTGCTCGAAGACCTGCTCGGCGGGCTGTTCCACATCGCGCTCGCCGACCGCGAGCTGAGCCGGGCCGAAGACGACTATCTGCGCGAGGTTGCCCACCATTTCGGCTTCACCTCCGGCGAATATGCGCGCATCCGGGCGCTGCACGCCGGCGTTCCGGCAGCTGAAGACGACGACCCGCACCACATTCTCGGCATCGCCCGCGGCGCCTCGCTCGCCGAGATCCGCACCGCCTATCACCGGCTGGTGCGCGAGAACCACCCCGACACGCTGGTCGCCCAAGGGCTGCCGCCCGAATGCGTGGCGCTCGCCACCGCGCGCGTCGCCCGCATCAACGCCGCGCACGACCGCCTGATCAAGCCGCTCCAGGCATGACGACGATGCGGGGCTTCGGCCGGTTATGCTCACAAAGATTGCGAGAGATACGGGCCTCGAACCCGACGATCTGTAGGCCCCGATGGTATGCCGATAACCCTGCCTGCGATGCGCGAGCGGCCGTCGCCGAACCATGACGGCCGCGGCGAGCCGCCCCGGATCGACATGCTGGTATTGCACTATACCGGCATGCAGAGCGCCGCGGTTGCGCTCGACCGGCTGTGCGACCCGGCGGCACGGGTCAGCTGCCATTACCTTGTCGACGAGGACGGGACTGTGTGGCGGCTGGTGCCCGAGGCGCGCCGCGCCTGGCACGCCGGCGTGTCGTACTGGGCCGGCGGGCGCGAGTTGAATTACGTCTCGCTGGGCATCGAGATCGTCAATCCCGGCCATGAATGGGGCTACCGCCCGTTCCCCGAGCCGCAAATGGCGGCGGTCGAGGCGCTATGCGGCGACCTCGTCGCCCGCCACCGCATTCCGCCCGATCGGGTGGTCGGCCATTCCGACATCGCCCCCGAGCGCAAATCCGATCCCGGCGAGTTGTTCAACTGGCTGCGCCTCGCCCGCGCCGGGGTCGGGATCTGGCCCGAACCGGCGGCGGACCTGCCGCCGCAGCGCGGCCGCGGGGTCGGCGTCGTCGCCCGTGTCCGCGCCCTCGCCAGCCTCGCCCGGATCGGCTACGAGGTCGTCGCCGGCAACGAGGCACCGGCGCTGGCGGCCTTTCAGCGCCGCTTTCGCCCGGCGCGCTGGGACGGCAGGCTCGATGCGGAAACCGCCGCCCGGCTCGCCGAGGTTCATGCCGCCTACGACGAGGCCCGCCACGCACAGGCCCGCGCCCGCCGCGAACGGTTCAACGCCTATCGCCGGATGAACTAATTGAGCCGCGACGGGCGCCGCGCGGTCCGCTCCTGTCCCGGCCGCCGGCGGGCCACAAGCTGGCTGGCCTGGTGATGGGCGATGCGCCAGGCGCCGTCTTCGCGGACGAAGAAGTTGCTGGCGACCAGTGTGCCGCCTTCGAGCTCTTCCTCGCACACCACGAGCGCGCAATCACCGTAGAGGAACACGCGCTCGTCGTAGCAGGCGATGCGCGGCGCGTCCGGGCTGTTGAGGATGCCGACCCAGCTTTGCATGACCTCGTCGCGCCCGGCCAGCGCGGGCCAGCCCGGATGGACGCAGGCGACCGGGGCGGCGCGCGCCCACAACTCCTCCATCGCGGCGACATCGCGGGTGGCGAAGGCCCGATAGAATTCGAGGTTGGCCGCGAGCACGGCGTCGGCGTCGGTCATCGCTGCCTCGGCGGAAGAATTGGAGTTTGGTCCGGTCGGATCGCGCCGTGCCTAGCAACCCAGCTGCGTCGCCAAATCCTCGAAGCCGGCGGCGACGTGGGTGAAATCGTGTTCGGCCTTGAAGTCGCGCGTCTGGTTCGCGCCGTGCTCGTAGGGGCGGGCGATATAGGCGGTCTTCATGCCGTGCGAGGCGGCGCGCACCAGGTCGTTGTTGTGCGCGGCCACCATCATCACGCTGCCGGGATCGTCGTTGCCGAGAAAATGGATCGCCGCCCGGTACATCTCGGCATCGGGCTTGTAGTGCTCGACGAGGTCGGAGCCGAGCACCGTGTCCCATGGCAAGCCGCAATGCTTGGCCATGTCGGTCAACAGCCGCACGGTGCCGTTCGACAATGTCGCGATGATGTATTTCCGCTTGATCCGCGTCAGGCCCGGCACCGAATCGGGCCATGGCTTCAGGCGATGCCAAGTCTGGTTGAACCACTCCTTGTCGGCCTCGTCGAGGCCGGTAATGCCGAACTTGTCGAGCAAGGTGTCGAGCGCCATGCGATGCAGCTTGTCGAGGTTGGTCCACGGCAATTCGCCGCTGCGCACCCGGTTCATCGACGGGGCATAGGCGCCGCGCCACTCGTCGGCGAAGCGCTCCCAGTCGGCGGCGATTCCCTTCCGGGCGCCGAGCGCCTGCCCGTCGGCGATGACTGCGGAGCGCCAATCGACGACCGTGCCGAACACATCGTGCACCAAGGCCTTGATTTCGCTCATCGCCCATTCCCTGTGCGGTTTCGGCTCTCGCCAATGCGGCGAACGACCCGTACACTGGCGGCTCCGCATCGATCGCCTCTACCGCCATGCCTGAAGAATTCTACCGCATCAAACGCCTGCCGCCCTATGTCTTTGCCGAGGTCAACGCGCTGAAGGCCGCCGCGCGGTCTGCCGGGCGCGACGTGATCGATCTCGGCATGGGCAACCCCGACGGGCCGACGCCGCCGCACATCGTCGCCAAATTGATCGAGGCGGTGCAGAACCCGAAGACGCACGGCTATTCCACCTCGCGCGGCATCGCCGGGTTGCGCCGCGCCTATGCCGGCTATTACGCGCGCCGCTTCAATGTCGAGCTCGACCCCGAGCGCGAGATCATCGTCACCCTCGGCTCAAAGGAGGGGCTGGCCAACCTCGCCCAGGCGATCACCGCGCCGGGCGATACCGTATTGGCGCCGAACCCGTGCTACCCGATCCACGCCTTCGGCTTCATCATGGCTGGCGCCTCGGTGCGGCACGTGCCGATCGGGCCCGAATTCGATTTTCTCGGCGAATTGAAAAAGGCGGTGCGCCACTCGATCCCGGCGCCGCTGGCGATCGTCTTGAACTTTCCCGCCAACCCGACGGCGCAGACCGTCGATCTCGACTTCTACGGCGAGGTCATCGATTTCTGCCGCCATCACAACATCTTCGTATTGAGCGACCTGGCCTATGCTGAAATCTATTTCGACGGTAAGCCGCCGCCCTCGATCCTCGAAGTGCCGGGCGCGCGCGACATCGCGGTCGAATTCACCTCGCTCAGCAAGACCTACTCGATGGCGGGCTGGCGGATCGGTTTCGCGGTCGGCAACCAGCGCCTGATCGCGGCGCTGAGCCGGGTCAAATCCTACCTCGATTACGGCGCCTTCACGCCGATCCAGGTGGCGGCGACGGCGGCGCTCAACGGCCCGCAGGAGTGCATCGCCGAGATCCGCGAGCGCTATCAGGCCCGCCGCGACGTGCTCGTCGACGGGCTCAGGCAGGCCGGCTGGGACCTGCCGCCGCCGGGCGCGACGATGTTCGCCTGGGCCCCCGTGCCGCCGCAATACCGCGCGATCGGCAGCCTCGCCTTCTCGAAACTGCTGCTCGAACGCGCCAACGTCGCGGTGTCGCCGGGCGTCGCGTTCGGCGAATACGGCGAGGGGTTCGTGCGCATCGCCCTCGTTGAAAACCGCCAGCGGCTGCGCCAGGCGACGCGCAACATCAAGGCCTTCCTGCAAGGCCGCAACGACAGCCCCGAACTGCGCCGCGCCGAACGCCGGGTGCCAGCGGCGGCGAAGTAGCCGGTTGCCCACCCGCGATTGACTTCGCGGGCGCGCATCCCTATGTTCCGCCGCGCCCCGAAGGACCCGTGCGATGAAAATTGTCAACTCGTTGAAAAGCCTGAAGAAGCGCGACAAGAACTGCCGCATCGTGCGGCGCAAGGGCCGGGTCTACGTGATCAACAAGGTCAACCCGCGCTACAAGGCCCGCCAGGGCTGATTTTCCGGTCATTGCGAGGCGGCGAAAGCCGGCGCGGCAATCTCACGCGCAAGGCACAGCGCGAGATTGCGTCGCTGCGCTCGCAATGACACATTCCCCTCATGCACATGCCGGAACCGGATGCGGCGGTCATCGCCCGCCGGGCGGAGATCGCCACGGCGCTGCGGCGCATCGTGCCCGGCGACGGGGTCATCGTGTCGGCGCCCGAGCGGCGCGCCTATGAAAGCGACGGGCTGACCGCCTATCGCCAGCCGCCGCTCGTCGTCGTGCTGCCCGAGACCGTGGCGCAGGTCTCGGCCGTGCTGCGCTATTGCAAGGCCGAGGGGATCAAGGTGGTGCCGCGCGGCGCCGGCACCTCGCTGTCGGGCGGCGCCTTGCCGCTTGCCGACGGCATCTTGCTCGGCATGGGCAAGTTCAACCGCATCCTCGAGATCGACTACGCCAACCGTTGCGTCACGGTGCAGCCCGGAGTGACCAATCTCGGCGTCACCCACGCGGTCGAGGCCGCCGGGTTCTATTACGCACCCGATCCGTCGAGCCAGATCGCCTGCACAATCGGCGGCAACATCGCCGAGAATTCGGGCGGCGTGCATTGCCTCAAATACGGGCTGACGACGAACAATGTGCTCGGCCTCGAAATGGTATTGATCGACGGCGAGGTGATCCGCCTCGGCGGCAAGCACCTCGATGCCGATTGCTACGATCTGATCGGGGTAGTGACCGGCTCCGAAGGCCTCCTCGGTGTGGTGACCGAGGTCACCCTGCGCATCCTGAAGAAGCCGAGCACCGCGCGGGCGCTGCTGGTCGGGTTTCCGTCCGTCGAGGATGCCGGCAATTGCGTCGCCGCGATCATCGCCGCCGGTATCATCCCGGGCGGCATGGAGATGATGGACCGGCCGGCGATCCACGCTGCCGAGGCGTTTGTCCATGCCGGCTATCCGCTCGATGCCGAGGCCCTGCTGATCGTCGAACTGGACGGTCCCGAGGCCGAGGTCGACCATCTGATCGCTCGCGTCGAGGGGCTGGCGCGCGACAACCGCGCCGCCTCGCTCCGCATCAGCCGCAACGACGACGAGCGGCTGTCGTTCTGGGCCGGGCGCAAGGCCGCGTTTCCGGCAGTCGGGCGGATCTCGCCCGACTATTACTGTATGGACGGCACGATCCCGCGCGGCCGCCTCGCCGAGGTGCTGGTGCGGATCGGCGAATTGTCGCGCCAGCACGGGCTTCGCGTCGCCAACGTGTTTCACGCCGGCGACGGCAATTTGCATCCGCTCATTCTCTACGACGCCAACAAGCCCGGCGAGATCGAGCGCGCCGAGGCGTTCGGCGCCGACATCCTCAAGCTGTGCGTCGCGGTCGGCGGCGTGTTGACCGGCGAGCACGGGGTCGGCGTCGAAAAGCGCGATCTGATGCCGGCGATGTTCGACGAGGCCGACCTCGCCCAGCAGCAGCGCCTCAAATGCGCCTTCGACCCCGATGGGCTTTTGAATCCCGGCAAGGTGTTTCCGACCCTGCACCGCTGCGCCGAACTCGGCCGTCTGCACGTCCATCACGGCCAGGTGCCGCACCCGGACCTGCCGCGGTTTTGAGCGCGCAGTGTCATTGCGAGGCGCCGAAGCCGACGTGGCAATCTCGACCCACAGCGCATTTCGCGGCCCGAGATTGCGTCGCTGCGCTCGCAATGACAGCGCGGGGCGAGCATGGCGCGAGATTGCGTCATTGCGCTCGCAATGACAGCCTAGCGGCATGACCCGCTTCGTCCCCGCCACGATCGATGAATTGCGCGAGGCGATTGCCGCCGCGCTCGCCGCGGAGGAACCGGTGGAGATCGTTGCCGGCGGCTCGAAATGCGGGCTCGGGCGGCCGTTGCAGACGCCGCATACGCTCGACCTGTCGCGGCTTTCCGGGGTGCGCGAGTACCAGCCGAGCGAACTGGTGTTGACCGCGGGCGCGGCGACGCCGCTCGCCGAGATCGACCGCCTGCTCGCCGAAAACGGACAGATGCTGGCGTTCGAGCCGCCGGATTGGGGCGCCTTGCTCGGTGCCGGCGGGGCGCGGCCCACATTGGGCGGCGTCATCACCTGCAACCTCGCCGGGCCGCGCCGGGTCAAGGCGGGCGCGGCGCGCGACCATTTCCTCGGGTTTCGCGGGGTCAGCGGGCGTGGCGAGGTGTTCAAGGCCGGGGGCAAGGTGGTGAAGAACGTCACCGGTTACGACCTCTGCAAATTGCTCGCGGGATCCTACGGCACGCTGGCGGCGCTCGAAGAAGTCACGGTCAAGGTATTGCCGCGGCCGGAAACCGTCTCGACCGTCATGCTCGGCGGCATCGCGCCGGACGCGGCGGTGCGGCTTATGGCGGCCGCGCTCGGCTCGCCGCTTGAAGTATCGGGCGCCGCGTATCTGCCGAAGGGCTATGGTCCGAACGTCTCTCCGCGGGGCGTCGTGTTGCGGGTCGAGGGACCGGCCCCGTCGGTCGCCTTTCGCCGCGAGGCACTGCGCGACCATTTTGCGGCCGCCGTCTCGTCGATCTTCGACGATGACGAATCGGCCGCGTTGTGGTGCGCGCTGGGCGAGGCCGCTCCGGTAAGCCAGCCGGCCGGGCGCGCGGTGTGGCGGGTTTCGGTGGCGCCGAGCCGCGGGGCCGAGGTGGCAGAGGCGGTCGCGGGTGCGCTCGATGCCGACTGGTTTCTCGATTGGGGCGGCGGGCTGGTATGGCTTGCCATCGCCGAGCACGGCGATGCCGGCGCCACGCAAATCCGCGCCGCGATCAAGGGCGCCGACGGCCGCGGCACCGGCCACGCGAGCCTGATCCGCGGCAGCGTCGGATTGCGCCGCGCGGTGCCGGTGTTCGAGCCGCAGCCGGCGGCATTGGCGGCATTGTCGCGCCGGGTCAAAGACGGGTTCGACCCGCGCCATATCCTGAACCCGGGCCGCATGGTCGAAGGGGTGTAGGGGTGTGATCGTGTGCCGCTGCCGTCATTCCCGGGACCGCCCAAGGCGCGGGAGCCCGGAATCCATGCATCCTGCGGTTGCCTGCTGCGCAGCAGCGCCGGAGGTGCCGGTCCCGGCGGTCCGTGTTCATGGTTTTCGGGCTCGCGGCGATGCCGCGACCGGGAATGATGGTGGTGCGCCGGGATACTGACCGTGCAGACCGATTTCACCCCCGAGCAGCTTGCCGATTCCGATACCGCACAGTCGGAAAAAATCCTGCGCGCCTGCGTCCATTGCGGGTTCTGCACGGCGACCTGCCCGACCTACGTCCTGCTCGGCGACGAACTCGACGGGCCGCGCGGCCGTATCTACCTGATCAAGAACATGCTCGAAGCCGGTGCAGCGCCGACCGCGGAGACGGTCAAGCATATCGACCGCTGCCTGTCGTGCCTCGCCTGCATGACCACCTGCCCGTCCGGCGTCAACTACATGCACCTCGTCGATCACGGCAGGCGCTGGATCGAGCGGCATTATCGCCGACCCTGGCCCGAACGCCTGCTGCGGCGCGTGCTTGGCGCGGTGTTGAGCCGGCCGCCATGGTTCCGGCTCGCCCTGCTGGCGGCGGCGCCGGCGCGCAAGCTGGCGCCGCTCGCCCCGGCCCGGCTGCGGCCGCTGCTGGCCCTGACGCCGGCATCCGTACCGGCGCCGTCGCCGGCCGACCGGCCGCAGGTCTTCCCGGCCGAGGGCGCGCGGCGGATGCGAGCCGCCTTGCTGCCCGGCTGCGCCCAGCAGGTCGTGGCGCCCGAGATCAACGCGGCGACGATCCGATTGCTGACCCGGCACGGCTGCGAAGTGGTGGTTGCGCCCGGCAGCGGTTGCTGCGGCGCGCTGACCCATCACCTCGGACGGCATCAGCCGGCGCTGGCCTTCGCGCGCGCCAATATCGACGCGTGGGAGCGGGTGCGCGCGGAAGGCGGGCTCGACGCGATCGTCGTCAACGCGTCGGGCTGCGGCACGATGGTCAAGGATTACGGGTTCCTGTTCCGCGACGATCCGGCGTACGCCGAAAGGGCGGCGCGCATCTCGGCGCTGGCCCGCGACGTCAGCGAGGTGATGACGAGTTTGGGGCTGCGGCAGGGCGCCGGCGGCGGGCGCCGGGTCGCCTATCACTCGGCCTGCTCATTGCAGCACGGGCAGAAGATTCACCGCGAGCCGAAGGCGCTGCTCGCCGCCGCCGGGTTCGCACCCGTGGACATTCCCGAGGGGCATTTGTGCTGCGGCTCGGCCGGCACCTACAACCTGCTGCAATCCGATCTTGCCGGCCGCCTGCGCACGCGCAAGCTCGCCAACATTGCCGCCACCGGCGCCGAACTTGTCGCCGCCGGCAATGTCGGCTGCATTACCCAGCTTGCCGGCGGCTCCGCGATCCCGGTCGTGCACACGGTGGAACTGCTCGACTGGGCGACCGGCGGACCTATTCCCCCGGCAGTGGCCGCGTCCGCCAGCGTCGCCGCGCGATAAGCGGGATCAGCGCCGACAGCGCCAGCGCCGCGGCGCCGATCGCGGTCGGCACCATCCAGTCGTCGGCGCCGACCATGATCTTCCCGCCGGCGGCGCCGAGTTCGGTATAGGCGACGGTCAGCGGCAATTGCCCCAGCAGCGAGCCGATCGCATAAGGGCCGAGCCGCAGCCGGGTCAGGCCCAGCGCGTAATTGGTCAGGCTGTGCGGGATTACCGGGATCAGGCGGATCGTCGCGACCGCACGCCAGCCGCCGCGCTCGACCCGGCCGAGCGGCCCGGAAAGGCGGGCCCAATTCGCCGCGTCGATCAAGCCGCCATTGACATAGCGCGCGATCAGGAAGCCGGCGACCGCACCGAGCATGCTGCCGAGCGCCGCCCACAGCGTCCCCCACGCCATACCGAAGGCGAGGCCGGCGACAATCGCCAATAGCGTGCGGGGCACGAACAACAGGCTGGCGGGAAGATGAAGGGCGAGAAACACCAGCGGCGCCACCGGCGAGCGGGCGATCTCGCCGCCAAGCATCGCCGGGTCGAACAGCGCCCGCCACCGCCACGCCGCAATCGCGCCGCCCGCCAGCAGCACGACCAGAGCGATCCGCCCGATCCGGCGCAGCCGGGCCAGCGGCGGCGGTGGGCTTCCCGCGAGACGCGCCTCTCCGAAGCGCTTCTCGGGAAGGGGAGCGCCGGGTCGCGGTGTCAATGGCTTACCTCATCCTGGGAAGCCCGCACCACGGGGGTCTCGAAGGACGCGCCCGGCTCGGCGCAAGCCTCTCCGGCGCGCAGCATTCCCTCTACGACGACCGGGACCGAGCCGCGCCGGCGCAGCCACATGACCCCGCATAGATCGGTGATCCCGACCATCAGCCGGTCCAGCACGCCGTATTTCGAGACGCCGCGGCGACGCGGGCGGTGATTGACCGCGACCGAGCGCACGATGCCCCCGGCGCGCAACACCAGCGCCGGCAGAAACCGGTGCATGTGGTCGAAATACGGCAGGTCGAGAAACAGCACCCGCGGAAACAGCTTGAGGCCGCAGCCGGTATCCGGCGTGTCGTCGTGCAATAGGCCGCGGCGTACCGCGTTGGCGATTCGCGACGACAGGCGCTTCGACCAGGTGTCGCGGCGGCGGGCGCGGTGGCCGGCGATCAACAGCGGCGGCGTCGGGGCTGCCTCACCCGCGAGATGCCACAGCGCCGGGATGTCGGCCGGGTCGTTCTGCCCGTCGCCGTCGAGCGTGGCGATCCACGCACCGCGCGCCGCCTTGACCCCGGTGCGAATGGCCGCGCTCTGGCCGCAGCTTGCGGCGTGACGCACGAGCCGCAGCGCCGGCACCGTCTGGCGCAGCCGGGCGATTTCTGCGGCGGTCGCGTCGCTGCTGCCGTCATCCACATAAACGATCTCGTACTCGGCGACCCCGTCGAGCGCGGCCACGATTTCGCCGACCAGCGGGGCGATGTTGCCGGCCTCGTTCTTGACCGGAATGACGATCGACAGATCCATCGCAGCGCCGGTGCCTTATGACTCGCGACTCGGTCGCCCCCGCGGAAGCGGGGGCTCAGGGACGCGGCACGACGCCCGCCCTGGATTCCCGCCTGCGCGGGAGTGCCGGCGGGGATCACACCCGCATTATATACGATCGCGGCGCGACGCTCGTGTCTGCCGGGCGCTACTCTGCTGCGACGGTCTCGGCGAGCGCGGTGCGGATGCTCTTGTGATAGTGCTGCAGGGCCGGCTCGTTGCGCCCGAAGATGATGGCATCCTGGGCGCCGGAGGCGAAGCCGCGCTGCATCCCCTCGCAGGTCGGGAAATCCTCCATCTCGACCGTCGCCATCAGCAGGTTGAAATTGCGGTCCCAGTGCTCCTTGGCTTTGGGGTTGTCCACCGGCTCGGGGATGTAGAGCGAGACGTACATGACGGTCTCGTCGACCTCGTCGCCGGGGAACATGTGCCAGGTCTCGACATGGTCGCGCTGGAAGGTGAAGACCGTGTTCGGAAACAGCACGCAGATGATCGCCGTGTGGTCGAACAAATCCCACTCCGCCTCGGGCAGGTCGCGCAATTCGTCGAAATTCTTGCGGGCGATGATCATGCGGTGATTGAGGCCGAACGGGTCGAAGGTGCAGCGGTTGCTGTAAAACAGCGGGTCGACCGTGTTGGGGTGGAGGTGCTGCAGGTGGTAGCTCTCGCCGAACGTATCGACCGCCAGCTTCCAGTTCATCCGGCGCCGCAACACGCGCGTCTCGTAATGGTGGTAGGTGTCGAGCCGGTAGGCGGCGAGGTCGATTTCAAGGCCGGCGAGCAGGTCATCGACATCGAAGTGCGTCTCCGGCGACGGCGACACCCAGATCATGCCGTATTTCTCGGCGACCGGCAGCGGACGCAATCCATGCGTACTGCGGTCGGCGGCGGCGAACGAGCGCTCGTCGGGCCGGGCGATCAATGCCCCGTCGAGCCCGTAGCACCAGCCGTGATAAGGGCAGCGGAAATCCCTCTCGCCGCTGCCGCTGCCTTCGGCGACGCGGGCGCCGCGATGGCGGCAGACGTTGAGAAAGGCGCCGAGCGTGCCGTCTTGGCGCCGCACCAGCAGGATCGGGACCCCGGTATAGTCGTGCGTCATCCAGTCGCCGGGCCGCGGCAACAGGCATGACAAGCCGACATTGATCACGCCCTTGCGGAAGAACAGGTCGCGCTCCCGCGCGGCCTGGTTGGGGCAGGTATAGTCGGTGATGGGGTTGCGATAGATCCCGTCCGCCCATGCGGTGGTGCGCCGATCAAGATGCGCGAGCAGTTTCCTCACCTCTGCGATCTGGTCGTCTCGACGCATCCGGGCCTCCCTGTGCGTGACGGGCGAATCGGCGTTGAAGGGAGCATCGGCTTTCGCCGGCTCGATCCCGGCCATCACGATGGCATTGCCGGCGCGGCGGCGCAATCTTTGACCGCGTCAATAGCGCAGCCGGTAGTAGGCGAGGCCGAGCCATTCGTGGAGCGCGCGAAAGCTGGCGTTGAGCGCGCCGATGCGCGGCAGGTAGTCGGCGATGCCGCGACTTTGCCGAAAATCGCGCGGCACCGGAAACGGCAGCGCCCGGAACCCGACCCGCTCGAACGACCATAGCGCACGCGGCATGTGCCAGGCCTGGGTGACCAGAACGACGGTGTCGATCCCTGCCGGTTGGAGCAACGCGCGGGCGTAGAGCGCGTTCTCGAACGTGGTCCGCGAGCGCTCTTCGCTCCATGCCACCGGCACGGCGAAATCGTCGGCGAGGGCCGCCTTCATCAGCGCGGCCTCGCTCGCCCGCGTGCCGCGCAACAGGCCGCCGCTGACCAGCACCGGCAGTTGCAGCCGCCGATAGGCCTCGGCGGCATAGACGACGCGCTCAAGTGTCAGCGGTCCCAGCGTGTCGGGCTGGTCGTCGCCACCGCGGCGGATGTTGCCGCCGAGGACGACGATCGCCTGGGCCGCGGCGAGATCGGGATGCGCAAGAATCCCCGCCTCAAGACGAGCGAGCAATGCCGAGGCGACGACCGGCGTCGCCGCGAGGTAAAGGCAGATGCTGGCGACGAGGGCGAGAGTCATGCCGATGCGCGGGCGCCAGAACCCCAGCGCCGCACCGACGAGGCACAGCGCGATAAAAACCGCGGGCGGCGTCAGCGATTCTTCGTACCACGCAAAACCCGACATCCCCGCCCTTCGCTCCGCCGCCGGGGCGGTCGCCAGGCGCGACCGGCGAAGGCCGCGGTTCAGCCGCCGCGCACGTAGGCCTTGCAGACGAGCCGCAGGTGATCGCGGAAATGCGGCCGCAACTTGCGCGTCCACTCGCTGTCAGCGGCGCTCTTCCAGGCCGGCGTCGCCTGCACCTCGGGCGATTCGAGGTGATAGAGCGCGACATATTTGCGGTTGGCACTGGTCGCGCGGAAGCGGCGGGCGCAGATGACGCCCGGCACCGCGGCGAGCGACGGGATGTGCTCCTTGTTGTACCACTCGTTGAACTCGGCCTCGTGCTCGGGCACGACGTTCATCGCGTTCAGCAGAAAGCCGCCGGCGCCGCGCGGCGCGACCTGGTCACCGGGCAGGATCTGCTCGCCCTCGAAGCGCATCAGCCGCTCAACCCGGCTCGTCACCCGCTTCGACCACGGCGACAGGTTGACGCCGCCGATCGCCGAGTAGCCGGGGCTCTTCAGCACATCGATGTTATCGAGATCGTAGATCGCGACCGAGATCTTGCGGTCGGCGGCGCCAATCCAGCGCTGGCATTCGAGAAAGCCGGGGCAGGCGACGCGCTCCGGCAGGTGCTCGGTGTCGTACCAGTCGTGGAATTCGTCCTCGGCGGCGTTGCCGATGTTCATCGCCGCGATCAGGATGCCCTTCGCCATCTCACCCTCCGTTGCGCGCTCTTCCGGCAGTCCAGCAGAGCGAACCCGGTATTGCAATGCCCGCGCGGTTACGACCCGCCGTAGAGCGGGATCACCGCACCGCGGGTCGCCCGGTTGTCGGGCGAGGCGAGAAACGCGATCAGCCCGGCTGCCGCCGCCGGCGCGACCCAGCGCTCGTGCGCGGCGCCGGGCATCGCGGCGCGGTTGGCCGGCGTGTCGAGGATCGACGGCGCGACGGCGTTGACCCAGATTTCCTCGCCGACCAGTTCCTCGCCGAGCGCCTGCGTCAATGCGGCGACGGCGGCTTTCGAGGCGGCATAGGCGGTCATGCCGGCGCCGAGCCGCGGCTCCAGCGCCGGGCGCGCCGACACGTTGACAATGCGGCCGCCTTTGCCCGCGCCCTGCCGCGAGCGGATCGAGCGTACCGCCGCCGCCGAGCACAAAAAGCACGACAGCGCGTTCATGCGGAACTGCGCTTCGAAATCGGCCGCCGAAATCTCCACCACCGGGGCCATCGCGAACCCGCCGGCGAGGTGCACCGAAGCCCAAAGCGGCGGCAGCCCCTCGTAATAGCGCCGCACCGCCGCCTCGTCGGCGAGATCGAGGCCGCCGGTCACATGCACCCGCGGATCGCCTTTGTGGGCGAAACTGTCGAGTTCGGCGGCGACGAAATTGGTTACGTGGCACTCCGCCCCGGCCGCGCGCAACGCCGCGACGACCGCGCTGCCCAGCGCCCCGGTGCCGCCGGTGACGACGACATGCGCTCCTGAAAACGCGACCATTCCACCCTCCAGCCCTGCATTCGTCATTGCGACCCCGGCGAAAGCCGGGAGAAGCAATCTCGTGCCGAAGGAGCCTCGGTCCGTCGAGATTGCTTCGTCGCTACGCTTCTCGCAATGACGGCTTTCTCTTATGCGATTGCCCCTTCGGCAGCGGCGATGTCGGCGGTGCGTGCGGCGGCGACATCGAGGATGATTGCGATGCCGCGCACGATCTGGGCAAGCGTCATCGACGGCGCGCCGGCTTGATGGGCGGCTTCCTCGGGCAAATAGGGGACGTGCAGAAACCCGCCGCGGTACGGTCGGGATGCGGTCGCGGCCAGATGCATCAGCCCGTAGAACACATGGTTGCAGACAAAGGTGCCGGCGCTGTTCGACACCGCGGCCGGCAGCCCGTCGCGGCGCAATTCTGCGACCGCGGCCTTGATCGGCAATGTCGCGAAATAGGCCGGCGGCCCGCCGGCGACAACCGGGCGGTCGATCGGTTGGTTGCCGGCGTTGTCGGCGATGCGGGCGTCGTCGATGTTGATCGCCACCCGCTCCAGCGAGAGTTCGGCGCGGCCCCCGGCGAGGCCGATGCCCAGCACGATATCGGGCGTTGTCGCGGCGACCGCCTCGTGCAGCGCTGCGAGCGCGCGGCCGAACACGGTCGGCAATAGCCGCGTCTCGACGATCAGATCGCCGCGCCGCGCCGGCAGATGAGCGAGCGCCGCGCCCGACGGGTTGACGCGGTCGCCGCCGAACGGCTCGAACCCGGTGACGAGCGCGCGCATCGCCCGGCTCACGCCGCCCGGCGCGCGTCTTCGAGGATCATGTCGGCCGCCTTTTCGGCGATCATGATCGTCGGCGCGTTGGTGTTGCCGGCCGGCACCGCCGGCATGACCGAGGCGTCGACGACGCGCAGATGCCCGACGCCGTTGACCCTGAGCCGAGGATCGACGACCGCCTCCGGGTCCGCACCCATCCGGCAGGTGCCGACCGGGTGGAGGTTGGACAAGGCATAGGTGCGGATCGCCGCCTCGAACTCGGCGTCGGTCTCGACTGCCGCGCCCGGCAAGATCTCTTCGGCGACAAACGGCGCCATTGCTGGTTGCCGGGTGATCTTGCGCGCCAGCCGCATGCCGGCGGTGAGGGCTTCGAGGTCGGAGCGGGTCTTCAGGAAATTGAAGCGGATCGCCGGCGGTGCCGTCGGATCGGCGCTTTTGATCTCGACCGAACCGCGCGCTTCGGGGCGCAAATGCACGGCGCTGACGCTGAAGCCGGGAAACGGGTGCGGGTGCGCGCCTTTGCGGTCGCGGCCGGCAAAGCTCCAGGTGCTGAAATTGAGCTGGATGTCGGGCCGGTCGAGGCGCGGGTCGCTTTTCGCGAACCCGCCGGCGCAGATGCCGTTGCTGGCGAGCGGCCCGGAGCGGAAGAGGCCGTACTGCACCCCGGCGGCGGCGCGCCGCCAGATGCTGTTGCCGACCTCGTTCAGCGTGATCGGCCGGGTGCAGCGGAACGCCAGCCGCACATAGAAATGGTCCTGCAACTGGGCGCCGACATCGCCGAGGTCGCGCACGACCTCGATGCCGTGGCGGCGCAACAGCTCGGCCGGGCCGATCCCCGAAAGCTGCAACAATTGCGGCGAGTTGTAGACGCCGCCGCAGACCACGACCTCGCCTCTGGCCCGCGCCTCCCGGGCAGCGCCGCGCTGGGTGTAGGCGAGGCCGACGGCGCGCCCGCCTTCGAACAGCACCCGTGTCGCCAGCGCCTCGGTGGCAACCACGAGGTTGGGGCGGTTTTTCGCCGGGCGCAGATAGGCGGTCGCGGTGCTCCACCGCCGCGCCTGGTTCATCGTGCACTGGAAGTGCCCGGCGCCATCCTGCACGCCGTCGTTGAAATCGTCGTTGCGCGGCAATCCGGCCTCGATCGCGGCGGCGATCCAATGGTCGGCGAGTTCCCATTTGACCGGGTGCTCGCCGACATGCAGCGGCCCGCCGACGCCGTGAGTTGCGCTGGGTCCGCGCTCCTGGTCCTCGGCCTTCTTGAAATAGGGCAGCACGCTGTCCCAGTCCCAGCCGGTGCAGCCGCGCTGGCGCCACTCGTTGTAATCGGCCGGGTTGCCGCGCATGTAGACCATGCCGTTGATCGAGCTGGTGCCGCCCAGCACCTTGCCGCGCGGCTGGTAAAGGGTGCGGCCCTGCAACTCGGGCTCGGGCTCGCTTTCGTACATCCAGTTGAGCTGCGGGTGGGCGAACAGTTTGGCATAGCCCATCGGCATGTGAATCCACGGGCTTTTGTCTTCCGGCCCGGCCTCCAGCAGCAATACGCGGTACTTGCCGCTTTCGCTGAGCCGCGCCGCAACGCAGCACCCGGCCGAGCCGGCGCCGGCGACGATATAGTCGTAGCTGTCTTGTTCGCCCGCCATCGTTTCCCCCGATTCTTATGTTGGCAGCTATGATCGGGGCGCGGCGGAGGCCGAGTCAATCGGCGCCGGACGGCGGGCGATCAACGCCGCCACGATCGCCAGCCCGGACAGGACGGCAAAGCATTCGAGCGAGCGGTCGTAATTGCCGGTCCAATCACGCAAGGCGCCCGACAATAGCGGTCCGGCGGCCTGCGCCAGCACCTGCGCCGACAGGGCGAGCCCGCGGATCGCGTTGTAATGCGCGCGGCCGAAATAATCGGCCCAGGCGATCGGCAACAGGGTCAGGATGCCGCCGATGCCGAAGCCGAACAATGCGGCGCCGAGGAACGCTTCCGCGGTGTCCGCGACCGCCAGCAATACCAGCGTGCTCGCCAATAATGACGCGGCGATCAGGGCAAGCGGATAGCGGATCGGCAATCGGCGCGGCAGCAGTCCGCACAGGATGCTGGCCACGGCCGAGGTCGCCGAAAAGGTGCTGACCACGGTCGCCGCGATCGCCGGCGCGATGCCGCGCTCGATCAGAAACGGCGCCTGGTGCAGGCTCACCCCGGCCTGCACCGGGTAGACCAATACGGTGTAGAGCAGCAGCAGCCAGAACGCGGCGGTGCCCATCGCCTGGCGCCGCGAATAGGAATGCTCGGCGGCCAGGGCGGGGGCGCCGCCGCCGCTCGTGCCGGAGCGGGCGCGGTCGGGAGCGAGGCCGAGATCCTCCGGCCGGCGCACCAAGACGAGCCAACTCGGGATGAAGCCGACCGCGAGGGTGACGATGCCGATCGCCAGCCAGCCGCCGCGCCAGCCATGCTGCGCCATCGTGAACTCGGCGATCAGCGGCATCGCCACCAGCCCCAGCATCTGCGCCACGGTGGCGACCGAGGTGGCAAAGGCGCGGCGCGCGACAAACCAGTTGCTGACCGCGCCATAGATGCCGAGGTCGAACGGTCCGGCCCAGTTCATCCGGGCGAGACAGAACAATACGTAGAAGCCCCACAGCGAGCCGACCTGCGACAGCAGCATCAGAATGACGCCGTTGACCGCGACGACAAGGCACAGCACGAAGCGCGAGCCGTGGCGATCGACCAGCGGCCCGATCAGCGGCGCCGCCAGCGCCGCGAGCAGCCCGCCGAGCGAGACCGCGCCCGACAAGGCGGTGCGCGACCAGCCGAACTGGTGCGCCAGCGGCTCGACAAAGATCGACAAGGTCGCCACCGCCGGCCCCTGCCGGGCAAAGCCGACGCAGCACAGGCAGCCGAGAATGACCCAGCCGTAGAAAAACGGCAGGCGCCGGGCGAGAAAGCGGGGCAGAGCCTGGGCGGTCAACGGCGGAGGCGCAATTCACCCTCACCCGCCCTTCGGGCACCCTCCGCCGCAATGCGGGAGAGGGAAGGGGCCCGCGCCGTCAGGCGTGGGAAGGGTGAGGGGCAGGGCACAATGAGTGTCGGGAAGCGGCGTCAGCTCGGCACCAGCCCGCCATCGACGTTGTAGGACTGGCCGGTGATGTTGCGCGCGCCGGGCGAGGCTAGGAACACCGCCATCGCGGCGATGTCTTCGGGCTGGTTGGCGCGGCCGATCGGAATGCCGCGCTCCTGCTCGGCCTGCATCTCCGCGACCGAAATGCCGCGCGCCGCCGCGCGGCCGACGGCGTTGCGCTGGCCCAGCTCGGTGCGGGTCACGCCGGGGCAGATCGCGTTGACGTTGATGTCGTAGCGGCCCAGCTGCTGGGCCGCCATCTTGGTCAGCGCGATGACCGCGCCCTTGCTCGCGGCATAGGCGGCGTTCGACGCGCCGGCATAGCCGCGGCCCGAGATCGAGGCCATGTTGATGATGCGGCCGCCGCGCCCTTCGGCCGCGTGCTGCTTGATCATCTGCCGCGCCGCCGCCTGCAGGCAGAAGAACACGCCCTTGGCGTTGACCCGGTGGATGCGGTCCCAATCGGCCTCGGTCAAATCCATGATGTAGGAATAGCGGGTGACGCCGGCATTGTTGACGATCACGTCGAGCCGGCCGAACGCCGCGACAGCCTGCGCCACCATTGCGCCGATGCTGGCGACGTCGCCGCAATCGGCTTCGATCGCGATGCCGCGATTGCCGGCGGCGTCGGCAGCGGTGCGCTGCGCCGCGGCAAGGTCGATATCGGCGGCCGCGACCGCCGCGCCTTCCCCGGCCATCGCCAATGCGATCGCCCGGCCGATCCCGGCCCCGGCACCGGTCACCAATACGATCTTGTCTTGCAGCAGCGGCATGG